>NZ_DASSRP010000303.1:0-20672 GCF_035701725.1 Bradyrhizobium sp. | reverse complement strand
CTGATTTGCCCGTCGTGCCAATTGGTCGCAGTCACTTTGTGCTTGCGACGTCGGGCAAATCACTGGCAGTTCTTCGCGCGTCCCGCGCTCTTGATGAGGGGCGTTTCGCGATCGTCACTAAACGTTGGCGCGGGATGCGGTGGACGTGATGGCGCATGAGACGGATGCGCCGGTCGCGGACGGCGAAGTCGTGTGGGCCTGATATCCCGACGCTGATATCCGGTGCAACGCGAGGAGCGTTGTCACCCACGGAGACAACAAAGCCCGGTCTCCGGGGCGAGCACGAAGGACACCGTTAAAACCATTCGCGCGGGGAATGCCGGAGTGCCTCTGGCGAAGCTCGCGGTGACTAACTCGTACGCTTTTTTCTTTTGCGTGCGAGGCTGTGGGCGCGCCAAGCGTCCGGCATTCCCTGCGCCCTCTGATGAGGGGAAGGATGATTTTTGCGGAACTCGGAGGCAAATTGCTTCGCGGGCAATGCGGAAGCGTGTCCATTTGTTGTCATTCCGGGGCGCGCGTCAGCGCAAGCCCGGAATCCACGTCTCCCCGTGCTCGTGTGGCACAATGGATTCCGGGTCTGCGCTTCGCGCATCCCGGAATGACGAAATGAACGGATAAACAGGTGCCTTTACGCCGCCGCCGCGACCACGACCTGCGCCAGAAGCTGCTCGCGCTTCTTCTGGGTGCGGCGGCCTTTCATCGTCGCGGCGAAGCGCTCGAGAATGCCGTCCTCGAACGCCGTGACGATGGTGTCATGCACATAGCTCTTGCGGCAGATCGCCGGCGTGTTGGACAACCGATCGGCGGCGGCGCGGATCGCGTCATTGACCTGGCGCTTGCGGCCGCGCTGGCTCGCCGCCGGCGATACCCGCGACAAGGATTCCAGCACCACGGCCGAAGCCATCAGCGTGCGGAAATCCTTCAGCGAAATCTTGATGCCGGAGATCTCGCGCAAAAACGCATTCACGGCGGTGGTGGAAACGCTGCGCACGATGCCCGACGCGTCACGATACTGGAACAGCCGCCTGCCCGGCAGCGTGTGCAGAATCGGGATCGCGCGGACAAGTTTCGGCGCGTCGCATTCCTTGCGCACGGCCTTGCCGCCCTTGGCCTTGAAGGACAGCACGAAGCGCTCGTGCTCGAGCGTGACGTTGGACTTGAGCATGGTGGTGGCGCCGCGCGTGCCGTTCATCCGCGCATAGCTCTCATTGCCGGGACGGATCGCGGTGCGCGCAATCAGTTCGATCACGGCGGAGAGCGCGAATTCGCGCGTCGGCTCGTCGCCCGCCAGATGCGCCGAAACGTGACGGCGAATTTTCGGCAGCGCGCTGACGAGTTTGGCCAGGCGATGCGCCTTGCGGTGCTCGCGGACCTTTTCCCAGTCCGCGTGATAGCGATATTGCAGGCGGCCGGCGGCATCGCGCCCCACGGCCTGCAAATGCGAATTCGGATCGGGCGAATAACGGACGTGCTGATAGGCCGGCGGCACCGCCATCGCATGAAGCCGGCGGATGGTTCGGGCATCGCGGATGTGCGAACCGTTGGCGCGGACGAAGGAATAGCTCTTGCCGCGCTTGATGCGCCGGATCGTGAGCTGGCTCTGCTCGCCGAGCGTCAGACCCAATTCCTTGGCCAAAATCTCGACCGCGGGGGCGCTCGCCTGCGTCATTTTGCGCCGCGAGGCGCGCGGCCTGGCCTGAGCCGGCTTATCGGTGGCTTTGGGCCATTGCCCCAAAGCCTTGGCCAAAGCTACCTCAGGATCGACCCCGCCAGGTTGCGGTGCCACAAAATTCTGCTGATCCATCATAGCTTTAGACGCCTTGCTCCAATGCTTACCCTGCTAATGCCAGTTGGCCTGGCTTTGTTCCCGGTGCGGGTTTTCCCGCCAAGGGGGCCATTTAGGGGGGAAAGTCTCAACACGCCACCCCCTGTTTTTTCCGAGACGGTCTCTAATTACCCTTCGGATCCAACGCAGCCCTGCCCTGCGATGGCGAATCCGCCGTTCCCCGAGCGCCGGAGGGCGGGTTCGAACCGCCGATGTCGAATGCCAAAAACAAGAGGCGCGCGAATTGATCCGGCGCAACGAAAAGGTGCGCCGAAGGTCGTACTTGTTGCGCTTGTCGTTGCCGTCCGCGCGAGCGCATAATCGATTGCAAGAAATGAAGACGGTGGCCGTTCATAATTGTTGGCCGCGTGCCGGGGAGGATGATCGAATGTCGGATAAAATTTATGACGTACCGGCCGAGTGGGCCAAGCGCGCCTGGGTCAACGACGCCAAATATCGCGAGATGTATGCGCAGTCGGTCAAGGACCCCAACGGTTTCTGGGCCGAGCATGGCAAACGCATCGGCTGGATGAAACCCTTCACCAAGGTCGAGAATGCCTCCTTCGAGCCCGGCAACATCTCGATCAAGTGGTTCGAGGACGGCGTGCTCAATGTCGCCTGGAACTGCATCGACCGCCATCTGCACGATCGCGCCAACCAGACCGCCATCATCTGGGAAGGCGACAACCCCTCCGAATCCAAGCACATCACCTACAAGCAGCTCCATGACGAGGTCTGCAAGTTCGCCAACATCCTGCGCACCCGCAACGTGAAGAAGGGCGACCGCGTCACCATCTACCTGCCGATGATTCCGGAGGCGGCCTACGCGATGCTGGCCTGCGCGCGGATCGGCGCGATCCACTCGGTGGTGTTCGCGGGATTTTCACCCGACAGCCTGGCCCAGCGCATCAACGACTGCCAGTCCAAGGTGATCATCACCGCCGACGAGGGCTTGCGCGGCGGCAAGAAAGTGGCACTGAAGGCCAATGTCGATGCGGCCCTCGCCAAGACCACCGGGGTCGACTGGGTCATCGTGGTCAAGCGCACCGGCGCCAAGGTCGACATGAATCCGTCGCGCGATTTCTGGTACCACGAGGCCGCCGAGATGGTGACGACGGAGTGCCCGTGCGAGCACATGCACGCGGAAGATCCGCTGTTCATTCTCTATACGTCGGGTTCGACCGGCCAGCCCAAGGGCGTGCTGCACACCTCGGGCGGCTATCTGGTCTTCGCTTCGATGACCCATCAATATGTGTTCGATTATCACGATGGCGACATCTACTGGTGCACCGCCGACGTCGGCTGGGTCACCGGTCATAGCTACATTCTGTACGGGCCACTGGCCAACGGCGCGACCACGCTGATGTTCGAAGGCGTGCCGAATTACCCGGATAATTCCCGGTTTTGGCAGGTCATCGACAAGCACAAGGTCAATATCTTCTACACCGCGCCGACCGCGATCCGCGCTTTGATGCAGGCGGGCGATGATCCCGTGAAGAAGACCTCGCGCGCCTCGCTGCGGCTGCTCGGCTCGGTCGGTGAACCGATCAATCCGGAAGCCTGGGAGTGGTATCACCGCGTCGTCGGCGATCATCGCTGTCCGATCGTCGACACCTGGTGGCAGACCGAGACCGGCGGCATTCTGATTACGCCGCTGCCCGGCGCCACCAAGCTCAAGCCGGGTTCGGCGACGCGGCCGTTCTTCGGCGTGGTGCCGCAGATCGTCGACGCCGACGGCAAGGTGCTGGAAGGCGAAGCGACCGGCAATCTCTGCATCACCAAATCGTGGCCGGGCCAGATGCGCACGGTCTATGGCGATCACGCCCGCTTCGAGCAGACTTACTTCTCGACCTACAAGGGCAAGTATTTCACCGGCGACGGCTGCCGCCGCGATGCCGACGGCTATTACTGGATCACCGGCCGCGTCGACGACGTCATCAACGTGTCGGGTCACCGCATGGGCACGGCCGAGGTCGAAAGCTCGCTGGTCGCGCATGAAAAAGTGTCGGAAGCCGCCGTGGTCGGTTATCCGCACGACATCAAGGGCCAGGGCATCTATGCCTATGTCACCCTGATGGCCGGCACCGAGCCGAGTGAAGAACTGCGCAAGGAACTGGTGGCGTGGGTGCGCAAGGACATCGGTCCGATCGCCTCGCCGGACCAGATCCAGTTCGCGCCGGGCTTGCCGAAGACCCGTTCCGGCAAGATCATGCGACGCATCCTGCGCAAGATTGCCGAGGACGAGCCGGGAAGCCTCGGCGACACCTCGACACTCGCCGATCCGGCCGTGGTCGACGACCTCGTCAACCATCGCCAGAATCGCAAAGACAAATCGGCTTAACCGCCGAGCTCCGCCGGCTTGGAAGATCCGCAGCGCGCCGTTCGCGGCGCGCTGTTCGACTTTGGGTGTTTGACCTCGCGCTAGACTCGGCCGCATGCTGGCGCAGCGAAACGAAAGGCTGGCAGAGGGAAGCTTCAGTTGCGGAGAGATTGGCGCATCGCGCGGAAGGGGTCACGGCCGCTCTCTTTGCGCCAAAAACGGGGCCGCAAATATCCGCCTCACGCCAATGTCATCTCGCGATGAGGGACGCGCGGACGTTTCCTCCGGCACTGTGGTTTTCAGGTCATTTACTTTGTTTCCAACATTTTCTTCTCTGCCTTCCGCAATGACCCGCCCCACCCCCGCTTGCACAACGCCGGGTTAAGGGAGGCGGTTAATAATTACGGCCAGCGCGGTTTGATCGGGACAGCGCGCGACGTAGTGGAGAGATCGATGTCTTTGAGAATGGCGGTGGCGGCGGCCACCCTCGGCGCCGGGCTCCTGGCGGCCAACACCGCTCAGGCACGTCCTGAGATGGTCGGGGTGAACGGCGAATATTCGGCCGGTACGATCGTCGTGAAGACCGGCGAACGGCGCCTCTATCTCATGCTGGGCGAGGGCCGCGCCGTCCGCTACCCGGTCGGTGTCGGCAAGTACGGCAAGCAGTGGGCCGGCACGACGCGGATCAGCGGCAAATACCGCAATCCGGCCTGGTCTCCTCCGGCGGAAGTGAAGCGCGACAAGCCGCAGCTGCCGGATGTCATTCCCGGCGGATCGCCGCGCAATCCGATGGGCGTTGCCGCCATGACGCTGGCCGGCGGCGAATACGCCATTCATGGAACCAACATGCCGGGCTCGGTCGGTGGTTTCGTATCCTACGGCTGTATCCGGATGCTCAATCCGGACATCAGCGATCTCTACGAACGGGTGTCGATCGGCACCACGGTCGTGGTGACGCGCTGATCAAAAATTAGAGAACGCGCCTCGCGCTTAAAAGTCCGAGGCGATGCCCTTGTTCTCCCAGTCGCCATAGCGCGTCGGTTCGGGGCCCTTCGGGCCCTGAAACTCTTTCGGGCGCGCTGCAGTTTCATTGGCGGCCGCCTTGCGCCGCGCTTCGGCCTCCGCCAGCGCGCGCTCAGCCGCCGGCGAGAGCCGTTTGGCTTGGGTATTGGCTTGGGGCTGGACACCCGGACCAGACTTTGATGGATCGTCCGTCATCGCTGTTCGCCTCCGGTATCAGATCAAAGTCATACGCCGGATTCTTACAATTGGCATATTCTCATGCCAAAGCGATTCCTGCCGCTTCGCATGAGCTGACATGCGATTTGCGGCGCCCGATTACAAGATGTTCCCTCCCCATGCCCCCGCAACGTTTTGCTTTGCCGTCTGAAGCGCCCGGCCTGGCGGCGCGGCGGATCGCAGCCGACATCCTCGATGGCGTCCTGCACAAGCACCGCACGCTCGACGAACAGCTCGACGGTGCGTCCGCCCATCCCGGACTGAAAAGCCTTTCCGATCGCGATCGCGCGCTGATGCGCCGGCTGGTCGCAACGATCCTGCGGCGGCTCGGCACGCTGGGCCATGTTCTTTCGCGATTACTGGACCGCGGCATTCCGACCGACGCGCCCCGCGCCCAAAGCGCGTTGCTGATTGGCGCCGCGCAAATTCTCTGGATGGACGTACCGGATCACGCCGCGGTCGATCTCTCGGTGCGGCTGGTACAATCGGACCGCCGCGCGGCGAAATATGCCGGGCTCGTCAATGCGGTGCTGCGTCGTTGTGCGCGCGAAGGCGTGCCGCTGATCGAAGAGGTAAAATCGAGAAACCTCGACGTCGCGCCATGGCTGTTCGCGCGCTGGTCGGCCAATTACGGCGCAGCAACCGCGGCCGAGATTGCACATGCGATCGGACAGGAGCCCTCATTCGACATCACGGTCAAATCCGATCCGTCGCAATGGGCGACGCGGCTGCACGGCGAGACGTTGCCGACCGGCTCGGTCCGCACCGTGCTGCAGGGATCGGTGACGATGCTGCCTGGTTTTTCCGAAGGCCAGTGGTGGGTGCAGGATGCGGCCGCGGCGTTGCCGGCGCGTCTGTTCGGCGATCTCAAGGACAAGAACATCCTCGACCTCTGCGCTGCGCCCGGCGGCAAGACCGCGCAGCTCGCCCATGGCGGCGCGCGCGTGACCGCGGTCGATCGATCGCCCGCCCGCATGGCACGGCTGCGCGACAACCTCGCGCGGCTGTCACTGGATGCGACGTTTGCGGTGGCCGAAGGCGCCGACTGGCTTGCCAAGCATGCCAGCGACGGGTTTGACGGCATCCTGATCGATGCTCCCTGCACCTCGACCGGGACGATTCGCCGCCACCCGGACATCGGCTGGCTGCGACAGGAATCCGATATCGCGCCGTTGGCGGCGACCCAGAAGCGGCTGCTGCAAGGCGCGGTTGCGGCACTGAAGGTCGGCGGCGTGCTGGTCTACTGCACCTGTTCACTGGAACCGGAAGAGGGCGAGCAGGTGATCGCGGACCTCCTGAGGTCCGAAAATGCGCTCCAGCGGGTGCCGATCGAAGCCGGCGAAGTTGCGGGCTTAAGCGAAATCCTCACCCGTGACGGCGATTTGCGCACGCTGCCCTGCCACCTGCCCCATCCGGACCCCCGTCTTGCGGGCCTGGACGGCTTCTATGCGGCGCGGCTGGTGCGGCGAACGTGAAGTTCCTATCGGTTCGCAACAGGTTCGAGACCGGAACTTCGAATTCAAAACCGCACCGGAAGCAATGAGTTGCCCGGACTTATCGACTAAATGCTGATTTTGCACCACTTTTCGCCCTGCCCGTGCTGATTCGTCCCCTTCAAGGTGGTGTTTTGGCGACGTTTCCGGATTAAAAGGATCCGGAAAGAATCTTTCCCAATCAAGGCAGGGCGTGTCGGTCGCGCAACGCAGACGTATTTCGACGCTGATCCTGAGCCGCGTTGCACGCAACCTGATGGCGCGGGCAGGCAGCGGCTCAGTGGCATTGATGTCGCTGTGGCCGGGTCGCACCGACCGCCTGATCATCGCGCCGCACGATCTGCGTACCGCGGACGCCACCCGCGCCGCCGAGATCTATGCCGGCCGGTTCGTCTTCGCCGGCAAGATCGTCACCTGCCATGGCCGTTCGATCTTCGAACTCGAGCCGCCGTCCGACGATTGGGAAGCGGCTCTTTTGGGTTTCGGCTGGCTTCGTCACTTGCGCGCGGCCGATACCGCGCTGACGCGGGCCAATGCGCGCGCGCTGGTCGACGACTGGCTTTCAAACCCGAACCACAAGCGGCCGATGGCGCGCCGGGCCGACGTGCTGGCGCGCCGCGTCATCTCGCTGCTGTCGCAGGCCCCGCTCGTGCTCGGCGAAACCGACGGCAAATTCTATCGTCGTTACTTGCGCGGACTTGCGCGCGAAATCCGCCAACTGCATGCGGCCATGATCGACATCGCCGACGGCGTGCCGCGGCTCCAAGTGCAGATAGCGCTGTGCTATGCCTCGCTGTGTCTTGCCAATCAGGCCCGCCACATCCGCACCGCGGCGCGCAGGCTTTCGGAAGAGCTGCAGCGCCAGATTCTGCCCGATGGCGGGCACATCTCACGCAACCCCGGCGCGCTGATCGAACTTCTCACCGACCTGTTGCCGCTGCGGCAGACCTTTGCCGCGCGCAATATCGCACCGCCGCCCGCGCTGTTGAATGCCATCGACCGCATGATGCCGATGTTGCGGTTCTTCCGCCACGGCGATGGCAACTTCGCCCTGTTCAACGGCATGAGCGGCACGCCCTCCGACGTGCTCGCGACCTTGCTCGCCTATGACGACACCCACGGCACGCCGATGGCCAGCATGCCGCATACCGGCTTTCAGCGGCTGGATGCCGGCAGCACCGTCGTGATCATGGATGCAGGCGCCTCGCCGCCGCCAGGCGTGAGTCAGGACGCCCATGCCGGCTGCCTGTCGTTCGAATTGTCCTCGGGCACAAGCCGCATCGTGGTCAATTGCGGCATGCCGTCGACCGGCCGCGACAACTGGCGCAGCTTTGCCCGCGGTACATCGGCGCATTCGACGCTGACCTATCACGACACGTCTTCCTGCCAGTTCGTGGAATTCTCCGCGATGAAACGGCTGCTGCAAGGCGCACCCATCGTCAGCGGACCGACGGCTGTGGAAAGCCACCGCGAAGCCGTGGCCAACGGCACGCTGCTCACCACTTCGCATGACGGCTATGTCAACCGGTTCGGCGTGATCCACCGGCGGGTGCTGATGCTCTCGCCCGACGGGGCGCGGCTTGATGGTGAAGACACCGTGGCTCTGGCGTCCGATGGACGGAGCAAAGGCCGCGAGACCGACTACGCGCTGCGGTTTCACCTGCATCCAGCGGTGAAAGCTAACCGGCTCAGCGACGCGAGAGGCGTCATGCTGGTGCTGCCCAACCGCGACGTCTGGACCTTCGAGGCGCTCGATGACCGAGTTGAGCTGGAAGACAGCGTGTTTCTGGCCGGCAATGACGGACCGCGCCGCACCTCCCAGATTGTGATCCGGCAGGATTCGCATCATGCGCCTGCGGTGCGTTGGAGTTTCGTGCGATCGACCTCCTCGCCCGCGACCACCGCTGCACGGCGTAGTGCCCGCCGCGAACCGGAACTGCCGCTGTAAGGACGGACCGCGACAGACAAGGCTCAAACCTTGTCGTTGAGAGCGCCTGCAAAATCTGCTAATCAGCCCGCTGCTCGCGCGACTGGCGACTTTGGATGGAGCACCATCGGGAAGCGCGAGAGTATTCGCCGCGCGCCTGGGCAAAAGCACCCCTTGGATGGAGGACCTTGCCCATGACCGATCAACTTCGTCACGTCACCCGCGCCCTGCTGTCGGTATCCGACAAGTCCGGCCTGCTCGAATTTGCGCGCGCACTGGCGCTGCACGGCGTCGAACTCATTTCGACCGGCGGCACCGCGAGGGCCATCGCGGAGGCCGGGTTGAAGGTCAGAGATGTTTCGGAGCTGACCGGCTTTCCCGAAATGATGGATGGGCGGGTCAAGACGCTGCATCCGAAAGTGCATGGCGGACTGCTCGCCATCCGCGGAAAATCCGACCACATCAGTGCGATGAAGACGCACGGCATCGCGCAGATTGATCTGCTCGTGGTCAATCTGTATCCGTTCGAGGCGACCGTCGATAAAGGCGCCGATTTCGAGACCTGCATCGAGAATATTGACATCGGCGGTCCCGCGATGATCCGTGCCGCGGCGAAAAACCATCACGACGTCGCGGTGGTGGTTGATGCCGGTGACTACCAAACTGTTCTCGATGATCTGAAGAATTATCAGGGGTCAACCACGCTGTACCTGCGACGGCGCCTTGCGGCGAAGGCGTATGCCCGCACCGCGGCCTATGATGCCGCCATCTCGAACTGGTTCGCACGTGAACTTGCGATCGAGACGCCCGAGTTTCGCGCGTTCGGCGGCCGCCTGATCCAGTCGCTGCGCTACGGTGAAAATCCGCATCAAACCGCCGCGTTCTACCGCACGCCCGAACGTCGGCCCGGTGTTTCGACCGCCCTGCAGATTCAGGGCAAGGAACTCTCCTACAACAACATCAACGACACCGACGCGGCCTATGAATGCATCGGGGAATTCGATGCTGACCGCACCGCCGCCTGCGTCATCGTCAAACACGCCAACCCCTGCGGGGTCGCCGAAGGCGCCGATCTTCTCAGCGCCTATCGCAAGGCGCTAGCCTGCGATTCCACGTCCGCTTTTGGCGGCATCGTTGCGCTGAACCGGACGCTGGACGCGCAGGCCGCGCGTGCCATCACTGAAATTTTCACCGAAGTCATCATCGCGCCCGACGCCACGCAGGAAGCGATTGCGATTGTTGCAGCCAAGAAGAATCTGCGGCTGTTGCTGGCAGGCGGATTGCCGGATCCGCGCGCACCGGGCCTGACCACGAAAACCGTGGCCGGCGGCCTGTTGGTGCAGAGCCGCGACAATGCGGTAGTCGACGACATGGTATTAAAGGTTGTGACCAAGCGCGCGCCGTCGGACGCCGAAATGCGCGACCTGAAATTCGCCTTCCGCGTCGCCAAGCACGTCAAATCCAATACGATTATTTACGCCAAGGACCTCGCCACCGTCGGTATCGGTGCAGGCCAGATGAGCCGGGTCGATTCGGCCCGCATCGCCGCGCGCAAGGCCGAGGACGCCGCGCGCGAATTAAAGCTGCCGGCGCCGCTCACCAAGGGCTCGGTCGTGGCATCGGATGCGTTCTTCCCGTTCGCGGACGGCATGCTCGCCTGTATTGAGGCCGGTGCCACCGCAGTGATCCAGCCCGGAGGCTCGGTACGCGACAATGAGGTGATCGAAGCCGCCGATGCGCACGGCATCGCGATGGTGTTTACTGGCGTGCGCCATTTCCGTCACTAGTGGTCGGATTCCAACATTTGCATCCCATCGCAGCGGACACTTTTGCAAATGTTAGAATCAAGTGACCACGAGCAAATATAGGTTTCCAGTGGAGTCTTGGTTTGACATTCGCCTTTTGAACTCGCGGCCACGCGGTAGCGAATGTCAAATCCACTCCACTAGTCCCTGACCCGCGCGAGCAGCGCAAGCCCGGCGACAAAGAACACGACCAGCGTCGCCATGCCGGCCTTCTGGCTTTGGGTCGCGGCCGTGATGACGCCGATCAGCAGAGGGCCGACGAATGACGTCAGCTTGCCGGTCAACGTAAATAGGCCGAAACACTGGGCGATGCGATCTTTCGGGGCGAGGAGAATCAGCAACGTTCGCGATGCCGCCTGTAACGGGCCGCCGACCGCGCCGATCAGACATCCCAGCACCAGATAGGCGCGCTCGGCCGGTGCCGCAAACAGCGCGCCGCCCGGTGCCGGCGGTGTCACCGCGATGAACAGGATCGAGCTCTTGTCCACCAGCAGAATTGCCGTGATGGCGAACAGCAAAACGACAATAGCGCCGGCGATCACGCGTTTCGGGCCGAAAGAATCGTCGAGTTTGCCGCCGAGCCAGGCGCCGAATGTGCCGGCGACTGCGAGAATAATGCCGAAAGTGCCGATCTGGATCGTGCTCCAGCCGAAGGTGCCGGCGGCATAAATCCCACCGAAGGCAAACAGCGACACCAATCCGTCCGTATAGATCATGTTGGCCAGCAGAAACGCACTGAGCGATTTTCGCTTCGGCATTTCGCGCAATGTCTGCTTTAGTTCGGCTAGGCCCTCGCGCAAGGCGGCCCGGAGCGGACGCTTGGCCGGATAGTCCGGCGTCAGCCAAAACATCGGCAATGCAAACACAATGAACCAGACGCCGGTCAATGGGCCGACGATCCGGTCGCCTTGGTGGCTGACAGGATCGAGCCCGAACAACGGCGTAAAGCCGAGCAAGGTGCGTCCGGTCTCCGGGTTCGCGGCCAGAAAGCCGAGCACGAGAACAAGGCTGAGGATGCCGCCGACATAGCCGGTCGCCCATCCGGTGCCGGACAGCCGCCCGATCTTCTCCGGAGGCACCAGCGTCGGCATCATCGAATTATTGAAGACGATGGCGAATTCGGCGCCGATGATGGCCACCGAATAGGCCAGAAGCAAAGGCGGAATGATGCCGGCGGTGCCCGGACTTCCAAACCACATCAGCGAGGCGCCCGTGACCAGAAGCGCGCCGAAGGCTGCTATCCACGGTTTGCGGCGGCCGCCGGCATCCGCGATCGCGCCAAGCACCGGCGACAGCAATGCGATGGTCAGGCCCGCCGCGGCTGTCGCGAAGCCCCATAGCGATTGACCGCTGGCGGGATCGGCAGCGACGTGGGTTGCGAAGTAGGGCGCGAACACGAAAGTCGTAATCAACGTGAAGAACGGTTCGGCCGCCCAGGCGAACAACATCCATCCGACCACCGCGGATCGCGGTGGATATGGATGCCCCCGATCGGCCCTATCCGCGTCTGACGTCATCGCCACCATGTCGTGATTGCGAATACCAGATTCCGGACGCGGAGTGACCTTTTTCCGCCACTGGCAAAGACCATATAGCATTCGCGGTCACGCGCGGCTTGCTTATTCCAGGGGCTTTCACGGAGAAAGATCGATGAGGTCGTTCATGATCACGCGGCGGGAAATCTTCGCCGCGGGCCTGCTGCTTCTCTCGTCTTTCGGTCTCGCTGGGGCGCAGGAGCTACGGCGCGGCTTCTACACGCCGCCCGCCGCGGATGCCGTCCATTCCGTTGCGGCCGAGCACGGCATGGTGGTGGCGCAGGAAAAGATCGCCGCGCGCATCGGCAGCGACGTCTTGAAGCGCGGTGGCAACGCGGTCGACGCGGCGGTTGCCACCGGCTTTGCCATGGCCGTGACCTATCCACGCGCCGGCAATATCGGCGGCGGCGGCTTCATGGTCATTCATTCCGCGGACAAGCACGAAGACGTCACGATCGATTATCGCGAGACGGCACCGGCCGCGACGACGCCGACGGTTTTCCTGGGACCTGACGGCAAACCGGATAACGCCAAATCGCGCGATTCCGCGCTCGGGATCGGCGTGCCCGGCACGCCGGCGGGATTTGCGCTGGCGCTCGAAAGATATGGCTCGGGAAAGTTCACGCTGGCCGAATTGATCCAGCCGGCGATCGATCTCGCGCGTAGTGGCTTCATCCTCGCCGATGACAGTGCCGACAGCTTGCCGGATTGGCACCGGCGCTTGGTGCGCTGGCCATCGTCGGCGAAGATCTTTTCCCGGTCCGACGGCACATCGCTGCGCGAAGGCGACAGTCTGGTGCAGAGCGATCTTGCCGACACGCTGACGGCGATCGCCAACCAGGGGCCGCGCGGCTTCTACGAAGGGTCGGTCGCCGAGAAGCTCGCCAGAGCCGTTCAGGACGCCGGCGGGATCATGACATCGGACGATCTCAGGAATTATCAGCCGGTCATCCGCGCGCCTGTGCGCGGCACCTATCGCGGCTATGACATCGTCTCGATGCCGCTGCCATCCTCCGGCGGCGTCGGACTTGTCGAGACCCTCAATATTCTCGAAGGCTTCCCGCTTTCGCAGATGAAGCAAGGCTCGGCGGACTCCCTGCATGTCCTGATCGAGGCCATGAAACGTGCTTATGCCGATCGTGCGCATTACCTCGGCGATCCCGCTTTCGTCAGCGCGCCGGTCGCGACCCTGATTACGAAGGATTACGCCGCCAGGCAGCGCGCGAGCATCGATCCGGAGCGAGCCACGCCCTGGATCGATGCCGTGGCCACCGCGCCTTTGCGGGAGGGCAGCAACACCACGCATTTTTCCGTGGTCGATAGCTTCGGCAATGCCGTGAGTAACACCTACACCCTGAATTTCAGCTATGGCGTCGGCCTGGTTGCCGAGGGCACGGGCGTGCTGCTCAACAACGAGCTCGATGATTTCACCGCGGCGCCCGGCGCGGCGAACGCCTACGGCCTTGTCGGCTTCGACGCTAACCTGCCGGGTCCCGGCAAGCGGCCACTGTCCTCGATGTCGCCGACCATCGTGCTCAAGGATGGCAAGCCGGTGCTGGTGACGGGTTCGCCCGGCGGCAGCCGTATCATTTCCACGGTGCTGCAAGTGATCGTAAACGTGCTCGATTACCACATGGATGTCGCCGCCGCGGTCGCCGCGCCGCGCCTGCATCATCAATGGCTGCCCGATGAGGTACGGATCGAGCACGGCTTTGCCGAGGCGACGCTCGAAGCGCTCAGGGCCAAGGGCCACAAGGTCGTCGAACCGATGGGACAGACTTCGGCGAATTCGATCGCGGTTACGTCGAATGGATTACTCGGCGCGCCCGATCCGCGCACCCGCGGCGCGGAAGCGGCCGGCGAGTAGCCGGTGTGATTTGGAAGCTGGCATCATCAGGTGCTGGCCTCACCGGCCGACCACATAAGGTCCGCCTTTTTCAAGCGCGCGCTGATAAGCGGGCCGCGCATGAATGCGCTCGAGAAACGCCATCGCCTTCGGATGACCTTGGTCGAGCCCGCCGCGCGCTGCTGCCGCCTCGAGCGGAAAGCTCATCTGGATATCGGCGGCCGAAAATTTGTCGCCGGCGAACCATTCGCTCTTCGCCAGTTCGCTTTCCCAGAAGGCCATGTGCTGCTTGAGCTGCGGAATGACGAGGCCGACCAGCGCCTGATTGGAAACCTTGCGCACCAAGGGACGCAGCAAGGCCGGCGCGCGCTTCGGCATCAGCGTAAACAGCAGCTTCAGCAGCAGCGGCGGCATGGCCGAGCCTTCGGCATAGTGCAGCCAGTAGGTGTAGCGCAGGCGCTCCGGCGTCTTCGGCGGCGGAATCAGGCGGCCGTTGCCGTAGGTGTCGACAAGATATTCAACGATCGCGCCGGACTCGGCGATGGTGTTGCCGTTGTCGGTAATGACGGGTGATTTGCCGAGCGGGTGAATCGCCCGCAGCTCGGCCGGCGCGCGCATGTCGGGCTGACGCTGATAGCGCACGATCTCGTAGGGGACGCCGAGTTCCTCCAGCAGCCACAACACGCGCTGGGAACGGGAATTGTTGAGATGATGAACGGTCAGCATCGGAGCGTTTCCGCATGAGTGGTTCGGGTGGGCGCCCACCCGCCTGAAGTTCCCTAGCAGCGAAGGCTGTGAATGGCGACCGGTTGCCAACGCTGGCAATTTTAACCCGGATGATATTGACCCTGATATTTACCCGGGTATAAATATGAGGCTCAGATGTAAAAGGGGACAATGTTGATGATTTCCAGCGGACAATTCACGGCCTTCCTGGGGCCGCGCCGCCTGATCTCCGGCACGCTCGCCGAGGTCGCGCTGGGGATTCGGAAAAGCGCCAAGCCGACGGGTCACCAGCCGATCCTCATCTTTGACGACGCGAGCGGACGATCCGTGGATGTCGATCTGCGCGGCAGCGACGAGGAAGTGCTCGCCCGCCTGCCGCGTCCGGCCATGGCGGCAATGCCAGTCGAATTGCCGGAATCGGAACCTCGCGGCCGTGGCCGGCCGAAACTCGGCGTCGTGGCGCGCGAGGTGACGCTGTTGCCCCGCCATTGGGACTGGCTGGCGAGCCAGCCCGGCGGCGCGTCAGTGGCCTTGCGAAAACTGGTCGAGGAAGCCCGCCGTGCAAACGGCGATCGCGACCGTCATCGTGCTGCCAGAGATGCCGCCTATCACTTCATGTCGGCGATGGCGGGCAACTTCAAAGGCTTCGAGGAAGCCTCGCGCGCTTTGTTCGCCGAGGATCGACGGCGCTTCAGCGAACTGATCGCGGCCTGGCCCGACGATATCCGCGACCACATCGTCCAGCTTGCCTTCAGCGACCGCGACGATCTGGAGCAGGCCTAATAGCTGCCCGGCGATCAAAGTATGACGATCGTCATTAAACATTGTGGACGCAACGCTTGCGTTGCGCCACAATGGCCCGACAAAATGAAATCCCCGGGAGGCCGTCATGAGCGTCACTGCGCCGCAATTCCTGTTCGATTTCGGCAGCCCGAATGCCTTTCTCAGCCATGAGGCGATCCCGGCGATCGAACAACGGATCGGCGTGAAGTTCGACTATGTGCCGATCCTCCTCGGCGGTATCTTCAAGGCCACCAACAACAAATCGCCGGCCGAGACGTTGGCCGGCATCAAGAACAAGCGGGAATTCCAGGCGATCGAAACCCGGCGCTTTCTCAAACGGTTCGGGGTGAGACCCTTCACCTGGAATCCGTTCTTTCCCGTCAACACGCTCAACCTGATGCGCGCGGCCATCGCGGCGCACATGGAGGGCGTATTCGAGAAATACGTCGATGCTGCCTTTCATCACATGTGGGTCGAACCGAAGAAGATGGACGATCCCGAAGTGGCGCTCGCCGCGCTCGCCTCGTCCGGGCTTGATGCCAAACGGCTGCTGGTGCGCGCCGGCGACGCCGAGGTGAAGGCAAAGCTGATCGAAAACACGCAGAACGCGGTCGACCGCGGCGCTTTCGGTTCGCCAACCTTCTTCGTCGGCGACGAGATGTTTTTCGGCAAGGAACAGCTGCGCGACGTCGAGGAGATGCTGACAGGGAAGTGACGACCGTCGTCATTGCGAGGAGCAAAGCTACGAAGCAATCCACTCTTTGCAAGCAATCTGGACGCTTCGCTTCGCTCGCAATGACGCAGTAAGGAGAGCCCATGCAGAAGCGCAATGCCACCGTGGCCGTGATCGGCGCCGGCGATTATATTGGCGCCGAAATCGCCAAGAAATTCGCCGCCGAGGGATTTACGGTTTTCGCCGGCCGGCGCGACGGCGCCAAGC
Organism: Bradyrhizobium sp.; assembly: GCF_035701725.1. GTDB lineage: Bacteria > Pseudomonadota > Alphaproteobacteria > Rhizobiales > Xanthobacteraceae > Bradyrhizobium. The sequence continues at coordinate 4,233 of NZ_DASSRP010000303.1, read as the reverse complement.
TCGAGCCACTGGTCCGCGACATCGAGGCGGCGGGCGGATCGATCGTGGCGCGCGCGCTTGATGCGCGGAAAGAAGACGAGATCGCCGCCTTCCTGAACGATGCCGACGCACACGCGCCGCTAGAGGTGACCATTTTCAACGTCGGCGCCAACGTCAATTTCCCGATTCTGGAAACCACCGACCGGGTATTTCGCAAGGTGTGGGAGATGGCGTGCTGGGCCGGCTTCCTCGCGGGCCGCGAATCGGCCCGGCTGATGCTGCCGCGCGGGAGAGGCAACATCTTCTTCACCGGCGCCACGGCCTCGCTGCGCGGCGGCAGCGGCTTTGCGGCCTTTGCCAGCGCGAAGTTCGGACTTCGCGCCGTGGCGCAATCGATGGCACGCGAACTTGGGCCGAAGAACATCCACGTCGCCCATCTGATCATCGATTCCGGCGTCGACACCGCCTGGGTGCGGCAGCGCCGCGAGCAGCTCTGGGGCAAGGAAGCACTCGACAATCCGGACCTGCTGATGCCGCCGGCTTCGGTGGCGGCATCCTATTGGCAGCTCTACCAGCAGCCGCGCAGCGCCTGGACGTTTGAACTCGAGATACGCCCGTTCGGTGAAAAGTGGTAAGCGAGCGAAGGGCGAATAGCAAGAAAGACCAAGCAGCGAGTGGCGAATAGCGAATAGAAGGAATGCTCCCTATTCGCTGCCCCTTCTTTCTGTTTGCGGATCGAATACAATAAAGGAATCAACCCATGCGTATTCTAGTCGTCGGAGCCGGTGCGATCGGCGGATATTTCGGCGGCCGCCTGCTGCAGGCCGGCCGCGACGTGACGTTTCTGGTCCGTCCCAAACGCGCAGGCGAACTTGCATCGCACGGCCTCATCATCAAGAGTCCCAATGGCGACGCGACGCTGCAAAATCCGCCCACCGTGCAGGCGGATACGCTGACCGAAAAATTCGATCTCGTGCTGCTCAGCTGCAAGGCGTTCGACCTCGACGACGCGATCAAATCGTTTGCACCGGCTGTCGGGCCGAACACGGCCATCCTGCCGCTGCTCAATGGCATGAAGCACCTGGGCATTCTGGAGCAGCGCTTCGGCGCAAAAGCGGTGCTCGGCGGACAATGCGCGATTGCGGTCACGCTCAACGAGCAGCGCGAGATCGTTCAGCTCACGCCGATGCAATCGCTCGGGTTCGGCGAGCGCGACGGAAAGATGACGGATCGGGTGCAGGCGATCGCCGAGGTGTTGTCGAGCGGCAAATTCGGCGCCGCGGCGAGCGCGCAAGTTATCCAGGACATGTGGGAGAAGTGGGTCTTTCTGGCCTCGCTCGCCGCCTCGACCAGCACCATGCGCGCCTCCGTCGGCCATATTCTGGCGGCGCCAGGCGGCAGGGACTTCATCCTTGGCATGCTCGACGAATGCAGTGCGATCGCCGCAAGCGAGGGGCATGCGCCCACCGGCCCATTCTCCGAGCGCGCCAAGGGCATGCTGACCGCGGAAGGCTCGCCACTGACAGCCTCGATGTTCCGCGATATCAAGGCGGGCGCGAAGGTTGAGGCCGATCATGTGATCGGCGATCTGATTGCGCGTGCCGACGCCGCGAAGGTGTTGGTGCCGAAGCTGAAAGTGGCCTACACGCATCTGAAGGCGTATGAGAACCAGCGGAGGTAGGTGACGAAGCGCTGTAGCCATCCCGGCGTCACTGCGAGCGATAGCGAAGCAATCCGGCGGGTTGTCACCAGAGGCTCTCAATTGCTTCGCCGCTTTGCTCGTCGCAATGACGACGAACTACAGATGCGCCAAATAATGCGCGAGCGCGGTGATCTCTTCTTCGCTTAGGGGATAGGCGACGTCGGCCATCGCGGCCACGCCTCCGCCGGATCGAAGGCCGGATTTGTAATCGTGCAGCGCCTTGATGAGATATTCCTCGCGCTGGCCGGCGATCCGCGCCACCGCCTTGGTGCCGGCAAAGCTATCGGTATGGCACGAGGCGCAGCGGCGCCCGACCGCGGCTTGCGCGCCCTTTTGCGACAGCTCGGGATTGTCGTCCCGCGCGGTCGCTTTCGGCGGCGCGAGCGAAGCAAAATAGGCGCCGAGATTGCGGATGTCGTTGTTGTCGATCTGTTCGACGATCGGCTGCATCTGCTCGTTCTTGCGCGCGCCGCTGCGAAAGAACACCAGTTGCCATTGAATGAACTGATCCGGTTGTCCTGCGAGCGAGGGAATGTTTTCGGTTTGAGAAATGCCAACGTCGCCGTGGCATCCGGCGCAGACCTCGGCCTTTTTCTTGCCGGCCTCGAGGTCGGCGGCATTGGCGGCGCCGAGAAGCGCGAGCCCGAAGAAGGTCGCAAAGAGCACTCGGCTGCGCATTTTCGTCTCTCCCGACCTGTCTTCCGTTCCAGGTACCATCAAAACTGAGGGGCCGCGGCTGCCTGTTCAAGCAACCGCAGCCCAGACAGTTCCGAAGGCGCCAAGCCTATTTGCTGTAGCTGATGCGGTAGATCGCGCCAGCCCAATCATCCGCAACCAGGATCGATCCGTCCTTGTCGAGAATGATGTCGTCGGGACGACCGAGATAGCCCTGGTCACCTTCGATCCAGCCTTCGGCGAACACCGTCTGCTTGGCGTTCTTGCCGTCGGGATCGACGTTGACGCGGACGATGCGCGCGCCCTGATACTTGTGCCGGTTCCACGAACCGTGCTCGGCAATCAGGATCGCGTTCTTGTACTCGGGTGGGAATTGATCGCCGGTGTAGAACTTCATGCCGAGAGGAGCGACATGCGCGCCGAGATTGAGCACCGGCGGGGTGAATTCCGAACACTGGTGCCCCATTGCGAATTTCGGATCCGGAAGATCGCCCTGATGACAATACGGATAGCCGAAATGTTCGCCGAGCCTTGACACCATGTTGAGCTTGTCGCTTGGGATGTCATCGCTCATCCAGTCGCGGGCGTTTTCGGTGAAGAAGTATTTGCCGGTGCGCGGATCAACATCGCCGCCGACGCTGTTGCGAACGCCGAGCGCGACGATTTCGGCATTACCGGTCTTTGGATCGACACGGCGGATCTGGGACACGCTGGTCGGCGGGATGCCGATGTTGAAGGGCGGGCCAAACGGAACGTAGAACCAGCCGTCCTTGTCGGGCGCAAGATACTTCCAGCCATGCGCGGCATAGGATGGCATGTCGTCGTAGACGACCTTGCCCTGGCCGAGATTGTCGAGATTGGCCTCGGCATTGTCGTAGCGGATCAGCTTGTCGACCGCGATCACATAGAGCGCGCCATCCTTGAAGGCGAGACCGGTCGGCATGTTCAGACCTTTGAGAATGGTCTTGACCTCTTTCTTTCCGCCAACGTCCTTGATAGCATAGACATTGCCGAGCCCGAAGGAGCCGACGAACAGCGTGCCCTTGTCGCCCCAGGCCATCTGCCGCGCGGCAAGTACGCCCGAGGCGTAGACTTCGATCTTGAAACCTTCCGGCAGTTTGATCTTCTTGATCAGTGCGGCGAGCTCGGCGTCGGACGCGCCTGTCGGCGGCCCAGAGGGCGGCGCCAGGCCTTTCTGCGCCTCGGTCTCGTCGCCAAGGAACCAGTCATCCGGCGGATGCGTCCAGAATTCCTTGTTGCCCGATTCATATTTCTTCAATCCCTTGTCCTGCGCGGCGACCGGGCCGGCGGCGCCGATGGCAAGGATGGTTGCGAGCGCAAAAACGGATCGATTGAGCGTCGATTTCATCGCGTCTCTCCCTCAGGCAGCCCTGCGGCTGCGACGTTGTTTTTTGAAAACCTCAATGCGCGAATTCTTCGCGAGGCCCAAAAATCCTATCACAGCACCGGAGGCAGAGAAGTGCGCGACATGTTCGCCTCGTGCGTGTATCGGAAAATATTTTCCGCACTCTGCCAAAAAGAAGCCTTCCACTCGTGCCTTGCAGGATTCTTTGTGGCCGCTGAGGGAACCACAACCGGAATGATGAAGCGGTCTGGGGCCGCGAAGTGCGCGACATCAGTGGCGGCCCAGGCGGGCCGTACTGATCCGTCACATATCTTGAAGATGAGCGGCCCGAAACATAGGTGACAGAACGTACCGGACACATGGGTTACACATTCCGCTTTTGTTCTGCGGGAGGTGTGGATGCCGTGGAAAGCGAGTTCGGTAATGGAAGAGCGCCTGCGCTTTGTCGCCCGCCTGCTGGACGGTGAGGCAATGACGGAGGTCTGCCGGGATTTCGGCATATCCCGCAAGA
>NZ_DASSRP010000302.1:0-5757 GCF_035701725.1 Bradyrhizobium sp. | reverse complement strand
ATTCTGACATTCGCAAAAGCGCCTGCTGAGAAGGGATGCGAATGTCAGAATCGGACCACTCGCGGTTGCAGGGGCACTAGATGTTTGAATTCTTTGCGGTTGCGATTGCGGTGATCGCCCTGATCGTGGCGCGCAAGGCGATGAACCAGACCGCAACTTTGAAGTCGCGACTGGACGCGCTTGAAGCGAGCGGCTGGCGCGCGGCCCCGATGCCGCCGCCACTGGTGCCCGCACAGGAAGCCGAGCCCGCCGCGGCGCCCGAAATTCCGGCAACCACAGTTGCCGCCGAGCCCGACGCGCCGTTCCAAGAGGCCGCCCCTTCGATCGCCGACGACCTCGCCAGCGTAGCGCCTGCGACGCCACCACCGCTCCCGCCGGCCACGCCCGGTTTCGAGGAACGCGTCGGCACGCGGTGGGTGGTCTGGCTCGGCGGCCTGACCTTGGCGCTGGGCGGCTTTTTCATGGTCCGCTATTCGATCGACGCCGGCCTGCTCGGGCCGGGCGTGCGCACCTTGCTCGGGGGCGCCTTTGCGCTGGCGCTGCTCATCGCGGGCGAATGGACCCGGCGCAAGGAAAATACGTCGTCGATTGCGGTATTGCCGATCGCGAATATTCCGGCGGTGCTGACCGCGGCCGGCACCGCCGTGGCGTTCGGAACGGCCTACGCCGCTTACGCGCTCTACGGCTTCCTGGCGCCGGCGTCCGCCTTCCTCCTGCTCGGGCTGGTGGCGCTCGGCACGCTGGCCGCCGCATTGCTGCATGGCCCGATGCTGGCAGGCCTCGGCGTCGTTGCCGCCTTCGGAACGCCGCTGCTGGTCTCCTCCGAGAAGCCGGACTTCTGGGCACTCTATATCTATCTCGCGGTCGTCACCGCGGCATCCTTTGGTCTTGCGCGGGCGCGGCTGTGGAGCTGGCTTGCGGTGACTACAATCGTGCTGGCGCTGATCTGGATCCTGCCGGTCGTGAAGTTCGATCCGCCGGACGTCGGCCCCTATGCGTTCCACGCGATCGCAGGATTTGCACTCGCCGCACTGCTTGTCGTATGCGGCTTCCTGTTCGGCCCGTCGGCCGAAGACGACAGCGTCGAATGGGTCTCGTCAGGATCGCTCACGGCCTATCTGTTTGGCGCCGTGCTGATCGTTCTCGCAAGTTTCCACGCCAGCGCCGCCATGGTCGTATTCGCTGTCTTGACCGCGGCGACGCTCGGGGTGGCGTGGCGCGCGCCGGCCGCGACCGGTGCCGTCGCTCCGGCGGCCGTCTTCGTTGGCCTCGTGTTTCTGGTGTGGGCCGTGCGCGTCAATCCGGACCTCTTGGTATTGCCCGGCGGACCACTGCCGGGCATCGGCGGCCCCGCGGCGACCGATGAATCCGTCTCGCTGCATTTGACGGTGGCAGCCTTGTTCGCAGCAGGCTTTGGTGCCGCCGGCTTCTTCGCACAAGGCCGCAGCACGAACGCGCTGGTCCCGGTGATCTGGTCGGCCTCCGGCGTGTTCGCACCGCTCGCGCTGTTGATCGCGCTTTATGCCCGGATCGCCCATCTCGACCGCTCGGTACCGTTCGCGATTCTGGCCGTCATTGTCGCAATCCTGTTTGCGGCGGCGACCGAAATGCTGACCAAGCGCGAGCCGCGTCCGGGACTCGTGACGTCGACCGCCCTGTTTGCCACCGGCACGCTCGCAGCGCTTGCGCTGGCGCTGACCTTTGCGCTCGACAAGGGCTGGCTCACCATTGCACTGGCGCTCACCTCGGCCGGCGCCGCCTGGGTTTCGACGCAGCGGCCGATCCCGTTCCTGCGCGTGCTGTCGTCGATCCTTGCAGCCGTCGTGGTGCTGCGGGTCGGCTACGAGCCGCGCATTGTCGGCGCTGCGGTCGGTACCACGCCGATCTTCAATTGGCTGCTCTGGGGATATGGCATTCCGGCGGCCTCGTTCTGGACCGCCAGCATCTTCCTGCGCCGTCGCGGCGACGATGCGCCGCTGCGCGCGGTGGAGGCCGCCGCAATCCTGTTCACGGTGCTGTTGGTGTTCCTGGAGATTCGCCACGCCATCAATGGTGGCGATGTCTATCGCGACAGCGCCGGTCTGACCGAGACAGGACTTCAGGTTTGCGCAGCGCTCGCGATGGCGATCGGGCTCGAACGCTTGCGGCTGCGAAGCGGCAGCATCATTCACAACGTCGCCGCGGTTCTGCTGACGCTGTTTGCGGGAGCCGCCAGCCTGTTCGGGCTGTTGTTCCTCGACAACCCGGCGATCTGGCATATCGATATCAACGGCGAGTTCATCAACCAGCTTCTGCTCGGCTATGCGGCGCCTGCCGTTCTCGCACTGCTGCTATCCTACGCGGTGGGGGGCAGGCGGGCAGCGGCCTATGGCAACACCATCGCCGCCGCTGCGCTGGTTTTGGCGCTCAGCTATGTCTCCTTACAGATCCGCAGGTTCTATCAAGGCCCGGTGCTATCGCATGGCGGGACCCCTGACATCGAACAGTACACCTATTCGATCGCCTGGCTCGGGTTTGGTGTGCTGCTGCTCGTGATCGGCATATGGGCCAATTCGCAGCGCGCCCGGCTCGCTTCGGCCGTCGTCATCGCACTGACCATCGGCAAGGTGTTTCTGATCGATCTGTCGACGCTGACCGGCGTCTACCGCGCGCTGTCCTTCATGGGGCTGGGACTCGTGCTGGTCGCGATCGGCTGGTTCTACCAGAAGGTGCTGTTCCGCCGGACGGCCGCACCCGCGACACCGGCACCGGCCCCCGGCACGTGACCGGCATGGCGCGACGAATTTGAAGTTCGTGTCAGGTATGACGCGCGCGCGTTACAGCTTGCAAATCTCGGAATTGGAGCGCGCGTCAGGCCGCCCGCACCGAACTGAGAAACTTGCCGACCTCCTGCCGGAGGCGGCTGGAATCGCCGGACAGCGACCGGGCAGCCGAGAGGACCTGCGAGGACGCCGATCCGGTCTCGCTGGCGCCGCGCTGGACGTCGGCGATGTTGGAGGAGACCTGCATGGTGCCTTGCGCGGCGCGCTGCACGTTGCGGGAGATTTCCTGGGTCGCCGCGCCCTGCTCTTCCACCGCCGCCGCGATGGCGGAGGCGATTTCGGAGAGCTTTTCGATGGTGCCGCTGATCTCCTTGATGGCGCCGACGGACTCCTGCGTCGCCGCCTGAATGCCGTTGATCTGCTGGCCGATCTCGCCGGTGGCTTTCGCGGTCTGTTCGGCGAGTGCCTTGACTTCCGAGGCCACCACGGCAAAGCCGCGGCCGGCTTCGCCCGCGCGCGCCGCCTCGATGGTGGCGTTGAGCGCCAACAGGTTGGTTTGGCCGGCGATGGTGTTGATCAGTTCGACCACGTCACCGATGCGGCTCGCCGCCTTGGAGAGTTCGCCGACCCGATCGTTGGTCCGATGGGCCTGCGCGACGGCCTCGGTGGCCATGCGCGCCGATTCCTGCACCTGGCGGCTGATCTCGTGGACCGACGACGACAACTCTTCCGTGGCCGAGGCGACCGACTGGACGTTGCTGGAGGCCTCTTCCGAGGCGCCCGCGACCTTGGTCGCCAGCGACTCCGATCGCGTGGCGGTCGAGGTCAGCACGCCCGCAGAATTCTCCAGTTGTGCGGAGGCCGACGACACCGTCGCGATGATTTCGCCCACCGCGCCCTCGAAGCTGTCGGCCATCCGGTGCATGTCTTGCTTGCGTTCCCGCATCTGCCGCTGTTCGGCTTCGACCTGCTCGGCGCGCAGGCGGTTGGTTTCGATCATGGCTTCCTTGAACACTTCGACGGTGCGCGCCATCTCACCGATTTCGTCCGGCCGGCCAGCGTCGGCGACGGGCAGGTTCAATTCACCCTTGCTGAGCGCGTCCATGCGCAATTTCAGCCGCGACAGCGGCTTGACCACGCTGCGCGCCACCAGCCAGGCGATCGCGATCGAACACAGCAGAAGCGCGCCGATCAGCGCCGAAACAGACTGCGCCATGTTCCAGAACGTGACGTCAAGATCGGTCATGTATTCGGCAGAAGCGATCATCAGATGCCACGGCCCGAAGCCGCGGACATAGGCGACTTTTTCCAGCGGGGTCTTCGCACCGCCTTTTGGAAATGTGTAGCGGATCGTTCCCTCGCCCTGCCTCGCCATATCAAGCATCATCGATGCGAACGGCATCCCGGCCGAATCCTTCAGGCCGCGGACATCCTTGCCGACCAGACCCGGATTGCCGGCATTCGCGACGCACAGACCGGACTCCGTGTCGTAGATGAAGACGTAGTTGCTGTGGTTTTCGAACCAAACGGCGCTGGCAGCGGCGAAGAAGCGCGCTTTCGCCTCTTGCTCGCTAATCGATCCGGATTCGGCAGCGCGCTTGAAACTGTCCGCCAGGCCCCAGACGGCATCGACCACAGCGTGGGCCCGCTCGGTGCGCTCGGTGGCCAATTCGCCGCGCGCGATGAACAGAACCGTCAGCGCCACCAGCACCATGAACAAGGCGCCGGCAACCGCCATGGCGGCGAGTTTGGCCGCAATCGAATGTTGAGCGATGACTTTGAGCAGTCTCTTCACGGCAATCCGCCCCCAAGGATACGCCGTCCGCGTTCCACGGCACGGCGCGAACTATTCCAGCCGCTTTTTCAGCGCCTCGAACATAGCTACTCATTCGTAAATTAAGGGTTCAGCCGCGCTGGTTCCGCCGATCACGATGATGCGCAATCAAGACGTTCAACGCGAATTGCAGGCAGCGCCGCGCAAGCGCGGCACTGTCGAGGCGCGCCGATCGCAAATCTTCATTGAAGATGCGTCGGACAGAACGCGGTGCGCGTCAGTCGGTCGAGTGGCGCAATTCCAGAGCAGGCTCCGACTTGGCGGGCGCCGGCTTGGGTTCGGAACGGATCGGCTCGAGCTTGGCGCTTTCGACCGCCGGCGTTTCAACCCGCGAGGACACTTCGACCGAACCGGTCTGCTCGGGCGTTCGTTCCCGCCGCGCCCGCGGATGCGCCACCGCGCGGGCCATCAGCATCTGGGTCCCGCCCTGGTGATGGAAATCGCAATAAGCGAAGCCCATGCCGGAGACCGAGCCACGGAAGCTCACCTCGTCCTGCTTCTCGAGATTGAAGCACGGCTCAAACGGGATACCGCGGAGCGAGGCACAAACCGCCTGTCCGCGAATCTGCAGCGTATTGCCGGGCAGACGAACATGGCGGATCGGACCGGAGCCAGAGAACTGCACCGAGCCTGCGGCGCCCATGTCCTCCAGGATGCGGCCAGCGCCGCGCGTGCCGTCGAAGCAGGTAAAAGAGAACACCTTGCCGGAAACGAAACGCTTGGCCTCTTCGGCGTTCATCTGTCCAGCCATGGCGGGCACGATCGCAGCACCGGCCATGACGGCCCCCAACACAAAACGCGCAAGCATGCTTCAACTCCGACTTTACCCAGCGACGGGTTTGGCCCTTTACCCGTTGCTTACCATACTAACCGTGGCAACATTGGCGCAGCTTCGTTGGTAAAGTCTGAACGTCGTCAGGAAATTTTTACCACGATTCGACCACGAACCTGGCCGGCGAGGATCTTGGCGCCTGCCGCTATGACGTCCTCAAGGCCAATTTCGTGAGTGATTTCAGTCAGTTTTCCCGATTCCAGGTCAGTGCCGAGGCGTTTCCAGGCGACCTCGCGGAGCTCCAGCGGGCACATCACGGAGTCGATACCGAGCAGACACACTCCCCGCAAAATAAACGGGGCGACCGAGGTCGGCAGGTCCATGCCGGC
>NZ_DASSRP010000301.1:0-2123 GCF_035701725.1 Bradyrhizobium sp. | reverse complement strand
CGCATCGGCGACGTTCTGGAATGCGGTGATGACCGTGGCGCGGTATTGCGCCTCGGCCTGCTCCAGTGCGGCTTCGGCCGCCTTCTGCTTGTGATAGAGCGTCAGCCCGTCGAAAATCGGGGCGGCGGCGGCGGCGCCGAGCGTGAAGAAGCCGGTGCCGGGCGCAAAGGTCTGCGGCCAGTTGAACGCGGCCGAACCGCCGTTGGCCGACAGCGTGATATTGGGCAGGCGGGCGGCGATGGCAACGCCGATTTGCGCAGCCGCCGAATGCATGTTGGCCTCGGCCGCGCGCACGTCAGGCCGTTGATCGACGAGCTTGCCCGGCAGGCTGATCGGCAGGTTGGTCGGCAGCTTCAGATGTGCCAGATCGAACTTCTGCCTGATCTCGTCGGCCGCATATTGCCCGGCCAGCGAGGTCAGGAGGTCGCGCTGCTGCGCCAATTGCTTTTCGAGCGGCGGCAGCAATTCCTCGGCCTGCGCCAATGCCGCATCCTGCGCCAGCACGTCGGCCAGCGCCGCCTGTCCCAGGTTTTGCTGCCGCTTCAGGATCTCGAGCAGGCGCTTTTCGATCGCAATGATGCGCTGTGTCGCTGCGATCTGTCCGCGCAGCGAAGCCTCCTGGATCGCTGCCGTCACCACGTTGCTGGTCAGCGTCAGAAATGCCGCTTCGAGCTGGAACAGCTGCTGCTCGGCGGTCGCATCCAGGCTCTCCACCGCGCGGACGTTACCGCCCCAGATGTCGGGCACGAACGAGACGGTGAGCTGGTTGGTCACCAGCGAGAATTCCGATTGCGGCCCCGCGGTCGGAATCGGCGGCACCTGCTGCGGATTGGCAACCAGGATCTGCTGGGTGGACGAGTTGCCGGTGATCTGCGGGAAATACAGGCCGCGCTGCGCGAGCGCGTTATAACGCGCCACCTTGATCGCGGCTTCCGCGGCCTGCAGGTTCGGATTGTGATTGACCGCCTCGCGAACCAGCTGGTTCAGCGGCTCGGACTTGAACGCCGCCCACCACCGCGTCGAAACGTCGGCGCCGGTGAGGAAGCGCTGCCCGGGCACCGGCGCCGATTGCTTTCCGGAGACGGAGGCCGTTTCCTTTCCGGGATCGGCCGAAGCGAGATTGCCTTTGACGTAGCCGGTCACGTCGGGGGCTGCGGCCGGCTGGAAATTCGGACCCACGGCGCAGCCGGTGACGGCGAGCGACATCATGGCGATAGCGATCGCGCTTGCCGCCGATCGAAGCCTGATGCTGTCGCCGCTAACCATCGGGATTGCCTTCGGTGACGGCAACGGGATCGCCGGTGACCGCTACGATTTCGGCGTCTCGCGACAGGAAGATCTTGCGAAGCGCCGGCGCCACGACCAACAGCAGCAGCGGCCCGACGAACATACCACCCACGACGACGGTGGCCAACGGACGCTGCACCTGGCTGCCGATGCCGTGGGAAATCGCCGCGGGAAACAGCCCGACGCCGGCCGACAGCGCCGTCATCAGCATCGGACGCATCCGCTGTTCGGCGCCGTGAAACACCGCCTCCGCAATCCCCATGCCCTGCGCGCGCAATTCGCGGAAGTAGGTGATGTTGAGAATGCCGTCCATCACCGCAACGCCGAACAGCGAGATGAAGCCGATCGCGGCCGAGACCGAAAAATCGAGCCCTGAGCAATAAAGCGCGATCAGGCCGCCGCCGATCGCAAAGGGAATCCCCGCGACCGATAGCAGGCTGTCGCGCAGCGAATTGAACAGACCATAGAGCAGGACGAGGATCAGAAGCAGCGTGATCGGTACTACGATCAGAAGCCGCTGCTTGGCCGCCTGAAGGCTGTCGAACTCGCCGGCCCAGACCAGCTGATAACCGTTCGGAAGCTTGACGGCCTTGCCGACCCGCTCCTGCGCCTCCGCCACTGTGCTGCCGAGGTCGCGGCCGCGCACCGAGAACTTGATCGGAATGTAACGCTGGCTGCGCTCGCGATAGATGAAGGACGCGCCGGTATCGAGCGTGATATTGGCGAGTTCGCTGAGCGGAACATAGGCGTTGATGCCCGACGGCGTCGAATAGGCGACTTTCAGGTTCCGGACCGCATCGATGCTGGAGCGGTATTTGGCGTCGAGCCGGACGGCA
>NZ_DASSRP010000300.1:0-20286 GCF_035701725.1 Bradyrhizobium sp. | reverse complement strand
CGTCCCATTCCGGAATCGCCGCCGGTGATCAGCGCCTTTCGGCCTGCGAGCCGCTCCGAACCACGATAGGTTTGTTCGCCATGGTCCGGAGGCGGATCCATCTGGCTCGCGAGCCCCGGCCAGGGCTGCGACTGTTTCTTGAAGGGGGGCGAGGGATATTTGTCGTTCGGATTGAGCAGAGGCTGCCCGGATTTCCCCTCCCCGGTGTTCGCCGAGGCCGGCGTTATCGATGAGGCCGCCAGTGCAGCCCCCGCGCCTACGACTTCCCTGCGGGAATACGGGGATTTGGGCGATTGATCTGCCATTCGCGCTCTCCTGTTCCAGGAGAGACAACGCCGCCCGAGCCGTGTCGTTGCAATCGGGGATGGTCCGCAAGTTGTTGCGGCTGGTCGGCGCCTGCGCATTCGTGCTGAATACAGGTCCTCATATGCCCGCAACCGAAACAATGGCCGCGACCTCCGGCCATTGTCACAACCCCGTCAAAAGACGCGGGAATTTTACAGGACGACACCACAGGGGATTTCGATGACCGAACGCAATGCCGACGGCGCCCGCATGCGCGAGCTGATCGACGCCGACTTGCAGGACACGCTCGATGAAGAGATCGAGATGGAGCTCGACGATCATCGCCTGCTGCAGCTCGAAGGCGCCGGCCCCCTGCCCGACGCCAAGGAGGGGCTGGATCGTCACGTCTATTTCAAGGAACTACTGCGGCTGCAAGGCGAACTGGTGAAGCTGCAGGACTGGGTGCAGCATCAAAAACTCAAGGTCGTCGTGATCTTCGAGGGGCGCGACTCCGCCGGCAAAGGCGGCGCGATCAAGCGCATCACCCAGCGGCTCAATCCGCGGGTCTGCCGCGTCGCCGCGTTGCCCGCGCCGAGCGAGCGTGAGCGCACGCAGTGGTACTTCCAGCGCTACGTCTCGCATCTGCCGGCCGGCGGCGAAATCGTGCTGTTCGACCGCTCCTGGTACAACCGCTCCGGCGTCGAGCGCGTGATGGGATTTGCGACCGAAGACCAGGTCGAGGAGTTCTTCCGCTCGGTGCCGGAGTTCGAGCGCATGCTGGTGCGCTCCGGCATCATCCTGGTCAAATACTGGTTCTCGATCACCGACGAAGAGCAGCAGTTCCGCTTCATGATGCGCATCCATGATCCGCTCAAGCAATGGAAGCTGTCGCCGATGGACGTGCAGTCGCGCTCGCGCTGGGAGCAGTATACCAAGGCCAAGGAAGACATGATGCGCCGGACCCATATTCCGGAAGCGCCGTGGTGGGTGGTCGAGGCCGTCGACAAGAAGCGCGCGCGGCTGAATTGTATTGCGCATCTCTTGACCCAGGTTCCCTATGGCGAGGTCACCCATCCCGCCGTCACGCTGCCCGACCGAATTCACGATCCGGCCTATCACCGCGAAAGGATTCCGGAAGAGATGTTCGTGCCGAAGGTTTATTGAGGGCGCGGTCCGCTTCCGCTGCGCTTTCCTCCTCCGCTGGCATCCATATTGCACGGTCTTGCGCTTGCGCGGCCGAAACGTGGCTGCGATCAGGGGAGCAACCATGGAACACACGCTTCGCTCGACACCCGGCCATGTGCATTGGGGACTGTGGGACGCCAGCCTGCCGCCGGTGCTGAAAATCGCCTCGGGCGACCGCGTCACCATCGAGACGCTGTCCGGCGAGCCCGAGGACCTGCCGGAGCCGGGATCGCCGTTTGCGGTGTTGCCGGATCACGAACAGGTTCTGACGCGCACCTTTCGTGGGCCCGGCCCGCATCTGCTGACGGGGCCGATTTACGTCGAGGGCGCGGAGCCAGGCGACGTGCTGGAAGTACGCCTGCTCGACATCAAGCTGCGCACCGACTGGGGCTGGAATCTGCAAGCGCCGTTTTTGGGTACGCTGCCGGAAGATTTTCCGGAATTGCGCCGCATCCATATTCCGCTGGATCGAGAACGCAACGTCGCGAAGTTGCCGTGGGGACAAGAAATTCCCTTGGCACCGTTCTTCGGCAATTTCGGCGTCGCGCCGGCGCCGGGCTGGGGACGGCTGTCGTCGGTGCAGCCGCGGGTGTTCGGCGGCAACATGGACAACAAGGAACTCGGCGTCGGCAGCACGACATATTTCCCGGTGTTCGTACAAGGCGCGCTGTTCTCCGCCGGCGACGGCCACGGCGTGCAGGGCGACGGCGAGGTCTGCCTGACTGCGATCGAGGTGCCGCTGACCGGCACCTTCGAATTCCATGTGCGCAAGAATCTCAAGCTCACGACGCCGCGCGCCGAGACGCCCAACGCCTGGATCACCATGGGGTTCGACGAGGATCTGGACGACGCGGTGAAGCAGGCGCTGCGCGACATGATCGCACTGATCTGCGAACACTCCGGCCTGTCGCGACAGGATGCCTATACGCTGTGCTCGCTGGCTGCGGATTTGCGCGTCACCCAGACCGTCGATCAAAACAAGGGCATTCACTGCGTGCTGCCGAAGGCGCACCTGCCGGCTCGCCGAACCAGCGTGTGAGCGCCTCGGCAAGTCCGGCTCGCGTCCCCTCGCCCACCCAGGCGACGTGGCCGTCGGGGCGGATCAGCACGGCGTCGGGCAGCGCGACCGCGCCGACCACGGGAAGCTCGCAAAAATTGGCATATGTCGCGTCGATGAGGCGAAGGCGATCCGCCCACGGGGCGATGTCGAAGCGGCCGGCCTCACCGAGATTGAGCAAAATCGGCCGCGCCCGGTGCAGCAGCGCAAAGACGCGCCGCGGGCCGTCCGGTGTGACGAGATCGAGATCGGGCATGCGGCGACCGAGCAGCGGATGTCCCTCGCCGAGGTCGTAGCGGATATCAAGCCCCGACATCATGGCGGCGAAGCGTTTGCGCGCTTGATCGATGCTCAGCAGGTCGGCCACGCAATCGCGCAAGGCGCCGGTCCGCTCGTCGGCGCGAAGCAGCGCCATCTGCGCCATGGCATTGCGCAGCACCAGTGCGGCGACCGGGTGACGCTCGGCGTGATAGGTATCGAGCAGCGCCGCGGGCGACGTTCCCTTCACCACCTGCGCCAGCTTCCAGCCGAGATTGACCGCGTCCTGCACCCCGATCTGGAGCCCCTGCCCGCCGACCGGCGGATGGATGTGGGCGGCATCGCCG
This sequence comes from Bradyrhizobium sp., assembly GCF_035701725.1. Lineage (GTDB taxonomy): Bacteria > Pseudomonadota > Alphaproteobacteria > Rhizobiales > Xanthobacteraceae > Bradyrhizobium. Next base: position 17,154 of record NZ_DASSRP010000300.1, on the reverse strand, counting down.
GCCAAGAGCACGCGGCCCGAGCGATATGAAGCCGCCTGCCGCGCCGCGTCGGTGAAGCGGGATATCGAAGTCGGACTGTGGACGCCGTAATCGGTGCCGTACACCGCGGTCAGCGCCGCGCTGAGATCGCGCAACGTTGGCTCGCTGGTGCGATCGCAGCTTTGTTCGCAAACCAGGACCCGCAGCGGCCCGCCATTCTCGTGCCGGCTGATTCCGTGAACGCCGAGCGCGTCGCGACGAACGCCCCATTGCGGCTCCTCGGCCATCTCGACCTCGGCGATGATGCTGCTCGATGTCGGCTCGGCGCCGGGAAAGTCGATGCCGGCGGCCTTGCGAACCGTGCTGCGCCCGCCGTCACAGCCGACGAGATATCCGGTGCGCAGACGCATCCCGCCGGCGAGCATGATGTCGACGCCGGCCTCGTCCTGCGCGATATCGATCACCTCGCGTCCGCGGTAGATCGGCACATCGAATTCGCGGGTCCATTGCTCGAGGATACGTTCGATCTCGATCTGCCACAGCGCGAGCCCGTAAGGATGGCGCGTCGGAAAGTCGCTGATGTCGAGCCTGATCCAGGCAAAGCCCGCGACCTGCGCGACTTGTCCCCGCGCAAGAAAGCGCTCAGCGATGCCGCGCTGATCGAACAGTTCGATGGTGCGGGCGTGCAGACCGCCGGCGCGCAATCCGACGAGGTCCTGACTCGCCCGCCGCTCGACGATCGCAACGTCGACACCCGCGAGCGCAAGTTCGCCCGCCAGCATCAACCCGGTCGGACCTGCGCCCGCAATCACGACGGCATGGCCGGCCATCGCCGCATTCGACACTGCTGCATCCATTCAAGACCCCCTCAAGGCGGTGAACTTTTAAGGTTCCGATTTGGCGGCGGTTCTACGGGATGAAGCGGGTCTTGAAGCAAGACGGTTGCGGCCCACATATTGAAGTGGGAGGAAGGGTCTCCCGGTCCGCGAGCTGTCGGGGCAAGTTCCGGTTCGGAACCGTCTGGCATCCAGGGCGTTATAGAATCATGGCTGAACACTTTTCAGCTCGCCCGGCGCGAGTACTCACACCTGAACAGCGAATGGCCCGAGATGCCGAGCGGCGTGCGGACGCCGAACAGGCAATGCGCGAGCACGAAGCCGCGCAAAAGGCCTTTCACGACAATCGCAAACGTTTGATGGAAGAACGACGGGCGCGCGAAGCGCGAGACGCTGGCAGACGGTCTTCCTGACCGCCTTCTTGCTCTCAATTTTCGAGTTTCCTGCGAAGATCCCGAATGACGTCCTTGGCCTGGTCGAGCTGGCATCTCAGTTCGACGAGACGTTGTGCGGAACTTCCCCTGAATGGCGCCGGCAGATCGCGATCCAGCGCTGCCGCCTGCGACAAGGCCTGCTCGGCCATCGCGACAACCGCCTCTGTCTGTCGAATCGTCGCAAGCAGGCATTCGACAAGTGCAGGCGGCACGGGCGATGATTTCGGGATCCGGCCCGGAGCCCCCGACCGCTGAGGATGTCTGCCGCGAAGAAGGATGACGTTTGGCATTGCAATATCCTGAACATCGGTTGATGCGGCAGTTGTAGCGCGAGAGCGGTTATCGCCGCATTTGACCGATTTACGACAGCCGGGCCGAATCTTGCCTTTCAGACGGCTTGCCGAAAACCGACATTGATATTCAAGATGCATCAACCGGCGATCGCGTAACGTAGGGCGCGAGCCGGGCAGAGTTGCGATGACAAACGTCATACCGTTCCCTAAAGCCACAGAACGACAGCAGCCGTCGATCGGAGTTCTGCTTCGCGGAGGCTTTCTGATGCTGGATATTTCGCTGGCGCAGCTTGCCGAAGTCATCAGGAATTGTCCGGTCGAACACCGCGACGGTCTTTGGCAGAGTTACGCGGAAGCAGAATCCTCGCTCGAAGAGGCGCGCGCTGCCGCATCAAGATTGATGCTGTAGACGATCGACGGCTTGGCGCGTCCTTACAGCCGTGCCCTGGCGCGGCTCAGCGTCTCGGAAGGAAGCTCACCCATCAGCTGCGCGTAGTCGGAGGAGAAACGGCCCAGATTCTGGAAGCCGCACCTGAATGCGACACCGGTCACCGTGGTGCGGAGGTCCGGCTGCCTCAGGAACTCGGCGGCGCGTCGCAGCCGCACGTGCTTGGCAAACTGCGCCGGCGAGCCGCGGCCAGCGACGGCAAATTCGCGAAAAATCGTTCGCGCACTGACATTGGCGATCCGTGCGAGGTCCGCGACGTGGATCGGCTTGTCCCAATTCGCCTCGATGAACGCCTCAATGATGTCGACAACGGCACGGCCAGCCCTCGCGATAGGACGCTGGAGGCGATCCGAAAAATTGTGCCGGTGCGCCAGCAGAAACCTGAGGATCAAATTCTGCTCCATTTCGGCCAGCACCGGCGAAGAATACGAATTGCCGAACCGTCCAATCTCCTGCGCAAAGCGAAAAACATCCTGCCGGATAAACGGCATTCGTGCCGGATCCGGATCCTCGCGCATGAAAACAAGCTTTTGATCGCTCGCATCTCCGAGGAGGTTCTTTAGAGTCCGCTCGAGAGCGCTTGTATCGATCCTCACGACCAACTGACGATAGCCGGCTTCGAAATCGAGTCGCAGCCTGGATTCGGCCGGCAGAAATGGGCTCCAAGCGCAGATCGGCCTGCTCAGATAAGACGTGCTGAATTTTGCCTCTCCCGAAATCGAAAAAAACTGACGGATGAAATCCGCTTCGGGAAAAGACAGTGAAACCCTGCCGTCATAGGCGCAGTAAGCCAGACCGATCGAGGCCAGGCGAGCAAAATTGGCGCGGATGGAAAAGCCGTCACCGCGTGCATCAAATCCGCTTATACCATATGTCGCGACGAGCTGGTCGCGAGCGAAATCTGCATCGTCCGAGCGGACAACGGGATACGCTTCCAAATATGCCCCGTCGATCAAATCAGCCCCTCTCCCGGCACGAATCATAGGACCGGCGCCAATTAGATTACCAACATCATATTGAGCAGAGCAGCCGTCGGCTTTGTCCGATTTCCGCCAAGCCAGCACAAAATTCGCCAGAATGCCGCGGCATTTCGCAGCACTGTTGACCCTAAGTTTGGGATACGGGTGCTCACACGGTGAAGGCGAATTTCGCACCTCGATCCGCCTTTTAGAAGCTAGGCTGCACGGATTCCCTGCAGGAAGCGCTCGACTTCCGCACTCAGGAGTTCGCCCTGCTTTGCAACGTGCGACGACGCCGCCAGCACCTGCGCCGAAGCCGCCGCGGTCTCGTTTGCCGCCTTGCTCACGGCCTCGATATTCGCAGAGACGTCGGACGTACCTTTTGCGGCCTCCTGAACATTGCGGGCGATCTCCTGCGTCGCCGCGCCCTGCTCTTCGACCGCGGACGCTATGACCGTCGATATTTCCGATATGCGGCCGATGATTCCGCTGATCTCCTTGATGTTCTCGACCGACTCCTGCGTCGCGGTCTGGATGCCCGATACATGCTGGCTGATTTCGCTGGTCGCCTTCGCCGTCTGTTCGGCGAGGCTTTTGACTTCTGAGGCAACAACCGCAAATCCTCTTCCCGCCTCACCGGCGCGAGCGGCCTCGATCGTCGCATTCAGGGCCAGCAAATTGGTCTGACCGGCGATCGTGCTGATCAGGTCGACCACGTCACCAATCTTGCTGGCGGCGCCCGAGAGCGAATGCACGCGCGCGTCCGCCTTGTTGGCCAAATCGACGGCCGCCTGCGCGATCGCCGCCGACTCGTTCACCTGGCGCGCGATCTCGTTGACCGAACTCGCCATTTCCTCGCTCGCCGAGGCGACCGTCTGCACGTTCACCGAAGCCTCTTCCGATGCAGATGCGACGCTGACCGCCTGCTGCTTGGTCTGCTCGGAAGTCTGGCCCATGCTGTCAGCCGTGCTTTTGAGCTCGCCCGACGACGATGACAATGCCGCGAGTGCGCTGGTCGCCGTGCCCTCGAAGGCCGCGATCAGGCCGTCGACGGCCCTTTGCCGCTTGGCCCGGTCCTCGAGCATCGCCTCCTGATAGACCGAGATCGCGAAATCCATATCGAGCATCACGGCCGAATTGACTGCGGTGATGACTTCGGCAAGCCGCCGCTTTCGCCAGCCATAAGTCGCGATCGCAAGGTCGGTCAGGTGAGAGAGCACGAAGGCGTATCCGCCGATATACCAGCGCGGCTCAAGTCCAATCTTGTTGTGGACAAGCCCGATCGTTCGCACGCCCTGAATATAGGCTTCATCGAACTTTCCATTGAACAAGCGCGCCCAGTGCGTGCCTTGCGCCGTCTTCAATCGCGCGGACTGATCGCCTATCAGCTTGGCCAAGGCAGGCGCGCTCCCGACGTGAGCGTAAAAGCCTTCGAGAATTCGCGGCAACGCTTTTTCGACCGCCGGCCAGAACTCTCGCAATGCATCGCCGGTTTTCCTGTCGATGCGCATGAAGCGCAGCCGGATTTCGCGTTCGTTGTTGGAGTGATCTGTAGCGGGCCGGGTCATCGATTTGCTCCTGACGCTTGAGCGAAGCGACGATGACATCACGCCATCGGTTCTCAAGCCGCAGGAAAATACGCAAGCGTGTTTACTGGCCGTCTAACCCTTCTTGCGACACGGCCGGCCGATTTGCGCCACGAATTGTAAGGCGATACCGATCGGGTTCGTGGATTTGCGCGATTCCGATAGTACGATTTGCGTCGCCCGATTTGGACGGTGTTTGCGTCGCGATGTACCCGCCGACGATTTTCGTGCCGCCGGTCGTGATTCGATCACTTCATCCCCGCAACAGAATGCTGACGGCTACCGTCTAGAATGAGCCGTCAAGGGAATGAACGGCCAGGCTCCCTCATTGTCGTTGGCCGGCAGGTCCTCTTGCTTCGTACCTTCGACCGGATCGGACAGACGCGAGTCCGGCTGCGACGGACGATCACTGCGGCGCTTTCGCACAATGATTTCGAGTGCCATGATTGCCTCTAGAAAAATGCGATCTGAAATTCTTTCAAAAAGCGTCAAAAAAAGCAGGCGCGACCTTAAATTCCGGGGCCGCGGCGACAATAGCGCCATGTGATGGCCTGACCATGAAAGATTCTTGTTGGGACCAAGTCGCGCGCCGGGCACATTCTTGGCACGGTCGGTAACCTGGTCGGGAGGCCCCGGTTCCTGTTCTCAACAGCTTTGCGTAATCTGCCGGCAAGGCCGCATTTGATCCGTCACACCGAGTCCAGATGTAACTTCAACCGGGAGACTATCATGCAACGGCGCCACGCCCTCATTGTCTGTTTGCTTGTTTTGGTCACGACCCCCGTCCCATCGAGATGCGGCGCAGCGGAGACGCCACTCAGGGACCAGATCGTTGGGACCTGGATTTACGTCTCAAGCACGGGCAAACGCGAGGATGGAAGCAACGTGCCACGCCCAAACTTGCGGGGCGCGGTTACCTATACCGCCGACGGCCATTTTCATTTCATCACGACGCCAATCGATGTGCCGAACTTCGCCTCGGGCGATCCCGCCCGCCCCTCGCCGGACGAAGCCATGGCGATAGCGTCGCGATCGATCGCCTACACCGGCACCTATACCGTGGACGAAAGCACCCGGACCATCATCCCGACGGTCGAGGCGAGTACGTTTCCCAATCTGGTTGGCGCGCCCAACCAGCGCCGGGTCGTTACATCCATCGGAGCGGACGAAATGAGGTTCACGAATCCGCGCAACCCCGCCGGTGTCACGCTGGAATTCGTCTGGAAACGGGCAAGGTAAAGCCGCCGTGCATCCGGCTAGACGGTGCCTATACCCGCTATGGACGCTGCCACCTTGTTGAGGTAACCAGCGGGGCGAGGCGCCGAGAGCACCGGACGGATCATTAAGGGAATCAATGGCTTGACGGGCGATTTCTCCGAAATCGAGGTGGTGGCCACGAATTTCAACTGGCGCCAGTCCGGCGGCACGACCGCGGTCGTGCAGCTCGTGCCCGAGCAGGCCAAGACATTGAAGATTGCCGCCCTCGGCTTCGACCTGCCGGCGCGCGTACCGCGCATGCGCTGGCGCGACGTGCCAAAGCTGTTTCGCCGGCCGGCGCACCGCCCGTTCCGCATCTATCACTGCCGCCGCAACAACGAGATGATCGTCGGCCTCGTGTTACGCGATGTGCTGCGCGCGCCGATCAAGCTGATCTTCAACTCGGCCGGACAGCGGCGGCACAAGGCGCTGACGCGCTGGATGCTGCGGAGGATGGATGCGGTGATCGCAACCAGCGAGCGCTCCGGCAGCTTCCTTGAAGTTCCCTACACGGTGGTGCCGCACGGCACCGACTTTGAGCATTTCCACCCGCCGTGCGAGGCGGCCGACGATTACGCCTCGACGGGATTGCCGGGCAAATACGCCATCGGCTGCACCGGGCGCATTCGCCACCAGAAAGGCACCGACCTGTTCGTCGAGGCGATGGTACGGCTGCTCCCGCACTATCCGGACTGGACGGCGGTCATCACCGGCCGCACCACGTCAGACAATCTCGCATTCGAGCGCGAACTCAAGGCAAAGGTCGCGGCCGCCGGCCTCACCGAGCGGATCATCTTCTTAGGGGATGTCGAGGATATCGCGGTGTGGTATCGCCGCTTCACGCTGTTCGTCGCGCCATCGCGCCAGGAAGGTTTTGGCCTGACCCCGCTCGAGGCGATGGCCTCGCAGACGGCGGTCGTCACCTCCGACGCCGGCTCGTTTCCGATCATGATCAAACCCGGCCTCAATGGCGCGATCGTACCGGCGGGCGACGGCGATGCGCTCACGGCCGCCATCGAGCCTTACCTGCGCGATCCGCAAGCCACCAGAGAGGCCGGCCGCGCTGCGCTCGAATTCGTCCAGGCCAATTTTTCCCTTGCCGCCGAGGCACGCGGCATCCGCGCCGTCTATGACCGGCTGTGGACCGAAGGGCAAAAGCCGCTTAGCCTGCCCCGAAAGGGCCAGCCGGACGCGGCCGAGGCCGGCGGAGGGGCGAACGGCACGCGGTACTCACCGTACCAGGAGGAACCATGCTGAGACTTGATGCGCTTCGCTCAACGCCGGTCGAACACGAGCCGTTCGACTACCTGATCGTGCGCAATTTCGTCGAACGCGAGAGGCTGAAAGAGGTCCTGGCCGACTATCCCGAGGTGCCGGGCCCGGGCTCGCATCCGCCGGCCGGACTGAAGATTTCAGGACGTTTCAAGGCGCTGATGGACGAACTGCTGGATGCCCCGTTCCGCAAACTGATCGAGGAAAAGTTCGACATCGACCTGACCAGCCGGCCGACGATGTACACCGTGCGCGGCTTCTGCCGCGCCCGCGACGGCAAGATACACACGGATTCAAAGACCAAGATCATCACCGTGCTGCTCTACATGAACGATGAGTCCTGGGAGAGCTCGACCGGCCGGTTGCGCATCTTGCGCAACGGCACCGACCTGGAAAACTACGTCGCCGAAGTCGAGCCATCCGGCGGCACGCTTCTGGTCTTCAAGCGATCGGACAACTCATGGCACGGCCATCATCCGTTCGAGGGCAAGCGCCGCGCCATCCAGCTCAACTGGGTGACCGATCAGTCCGTGGTCGATCGCGAGCAAGGCCGTCACGGCTTTTCCTCGGCGATCAAGCGCATCTTCCAGCCGGCGCTGGCGCGGCGAATGTAAGAATTCCTGGCGGCCTTAAGCCAACTAGCGGCCGATCCCGGGCGGGTGAAGAGTCGGATCTTCGCCGCCGACCCGTGACGGGTCTCTACCGCTGAAGCCGAAGTTCTCCCTGTTATGCTGGAACTCGGGGTCATAGTGACCGCTATACGGGTCCATATAGCCGGAATAATCCCGGTAGTAGTGATGGTGCATCCGATAGTGGTGCCGGTACGCCCAATCGCCGGCAGAGGCTGGCGTGGTCGTGAACGCGATGGCACCTGTGGCCGCGACGGCGGCAATGATGGGAACAGCAAATCTTAAACGCATGGCAGCCTCTTTCCTGAATTGATCGAAAGCCAACGCGCCGTGCAAACCGGTGTTCCCTGGGGTGCGACGGGCTGCCTTCCCTCTGCCGTCCAAAACGCTGCACAACGACATCTCAGGACAATGTGAAACGGCTTGCCGGTGCGATGGCTACCGTGATTGGAACGTCGCTACACGCGCGCGCTTGGTCCCGGTCCTAAAAACCAGGGAGACGACCAATGAAGATCAAGACGCTGATGCTGGCTACGTTGTTCGCCGCGTCGAGCAGCATGGCCTTTGCACAAGGCGGTGGGGGCGGAGGCGGCGCAGGTGGCGGTGCGGGCGGCGGGGCAGCAGGCGGTGCCGCGGGCGGCGCTTCCGCCGGCTCGGTCGGCGGATCATCCAGCGGCACATCGTCCGGCGTGTCCTCGCCGAGCGGCACCGGAAACCTCGGCACCAGCACCACCGGCATGGGAACGGGCGGCACGGCCGGAACAACCGCTGGCGGCACCGCCGGAACAACCGGCAGCGGCGGCACGGCCGGCACCGTCAACAACGGCATGAACGATCAACTCAATGAGAACAACACGACCAGAGGCACCTCGTCAGGTACGCAGACCGGCCGATAGCCTCGAGCGGAACACATCCGCGGCGATGATCGCTGCCGTTCTTCCCTAAAAAGAACTTGCTCAACCAGCGGCCCCGGTGATGCCGGGGCCGCTCGCGGATTTTTTCGCCGCCGGTCGCCGACTTCCCGGTCCGCCGCGTCATCGCGGCCCATCACTATATCGCCGACCTCACTTTGCCTTACGGCCGCGTGCTGTCCGACTATAATCAGGAAGTCGACGCCGGCGCCCAGCGGGCCGCCGAATAGCGGTCAACCGCGCAGGTCGCGGGCTGCGTCACGACATGACATTGGGACCGATGATATGGCCGCGTTCAGCACATCCGCCGCCTGGCTCGGCGTCTTCGCCTGCATTGTTCAGTCGGCGCTGTTTGCCGGCCTCAACCTCGCCGTCTTCAGCCTCAGCCTGCTTCGGCTTCAGGTCGAAGCTGATGGCGGCAACAGCGACGCCATCAAGGTGCTGGCGCTGCGGGCGAATGCCAACCAGGTTCTGGCGACCGTGATCTGGGGCAATGTCACGACCAACGTGCTGCTGACGCTGCTGTCGGACTCGGTGCTTCATGGCGTCGCCGCGTTCTTCTTCTCGGCCTTCGCCATCACCATGCTCGGGGAAATCATCCCGCAGGCGTATTTCTCGCGCAACGCGCTGCAGATGACCTCGCGCTTCCTGCCCTTTCTGAATTTCTACCGCATGCTGTTCTACCCGCTGGCGAAGCCGACCGCGATGCTGCTGGACTATTGGCTCGGCCCGGAAGGTCCGGCCTATATGAAGGAACGGGACCTGCGCTCGCTGCTGGCGCGTCACTCGACGAGCGAGGGCACGATCGGTAAACTGGAAGCGACAGGGGCCCAGAATTTTCTCGACCTCGACGACATTTCGGTGTGCGACGAGGGCGAATTCGTCGACGTCAAAAGCATCATCAGCCTGCCGCTTGCCAACCAGCGCTGCGTGCTGCCGCAGTTCACGCGCTCGCCCGACGATCCTTTCCTGCGCCAGGTCGATGCTTCCGGCATGAAATGGGTGATCATTACGGACCAGGCGACCGGCGAGCCGGCCTTCGTGCTCGATGCACATCACTTCCTGCGCGATGCGCTGTTCAACGAGATCGATTTCGACAGGGAAGCCTATTGGCATCGGCCAATCGTCGTGCGCGACGGCAAGACCAAGCTCGGCGACGTGATCGGGCAGATGCGGGTGGTTCAGGAAACCCCTGAAGACGACGTGATCGAGGACGATCTCATTCTGGTCTGGAGCACGCGCAAGCGGATCATCACCGGCTCCGACCTGCTCGGCCGGCTGCTCCGCGGCATCGCCACTGTCGAGCCGATCGAGCAGCCGGTGCCGGAAGCACAACGGGCATAAGGGTTTTCACGCCCGCGCGGCGTTGGTCGGACCGACGCGCAAAAGGCTGACAAACCCCGCCGCCAGTGTCAGGGCCGCGCCGACGGCAAGGCCAATGCGCGGCGCCATGTCGAGCTGAACAAGCGCCAACAGCAATGTCATGATCACGGCGCCCGAGGTCTGTCCCGTCAACCTCGCCGTACCCTGGATGCCGCCGGCAGCGGCGCTTCGGATCGCAGGCGCCGACAGAAACATGTTTCGGTTATTCGGCACGTTGAAAAGGCCGAAGCCGAGACCGCAGAGCGCGGTAAACAACGCAAGCGGCCACACTTCGCCCTGCAGCGGCATGATGGCGGCCGCGAACAAGCCGGTGGCAAGAACCGTAGCGCCGGCCGCGCAGAGCCAGGCCGTGGAGGAGAAGTTGGCAAGCCGCCCGACGATCGGCGCGACCGCCGCAACCGTCAGCGGCCAAGGGGTCATGTAGAGGCCGGTCAAGAGGGTTGACTGGCTCAAGCCATGTTGCAGGTAGAACGGCAGCGCCAGCAGACCCGCGGCCTGACCTGCGAAACAGCACACCGACGCGATGACCGAGATTCGTGCGCAACAGATCAAGCGGCACCAGAGGTGCCGCCTTAGGCATCTCCCGCCGGACCAAGACGATGAAGCCGAGCGCGGCCCCGGCAAGCAGTCCGATTGCCAAAACCGGCGCGGCACGCAACATCTCCGCGCCTGTCACGAATGCGGCGAAAGCCGCGATGTTGGCGAGGACGCTCAACAGATCGATCCGCCGCCCCGACCCGACGACAACCGGTAGCGCACGCGACGCGAGCAGTGCGGCGGCGCCGAGCGGAAAGTTCACCGCAAACAGCCATGGCCAGCCTCCGACCGATAATATTGCCGCGCCGATCGCAGGCCCGGCCGCGGACGACAGCGCGACCGTGAGCGCGTTCCACCCGATCGCTGCCCCAAGCGATCCGATCGGAACCACGAAGCGCAAGAGCGCCACACCGAGCGACATGACGGCCGCGCCGCCGATGCCCTGGAAGAAGCGGGATGCGATCAGCCACGGCAAGGATGGCGATAACGCGCAAGCGATCGATGCCAGCGTGAACAGCGCGACGCCTGCGGCAAACACGCGCCGATAACCCAGACTTTCGCCGAGCGCCGCCGAAGGCAGAAGCATTATCACGAGCGCGGTCTGATAGGCAGTGACCACCAGAACGGACGTCGCCGGCGTCACGTGCAAGGAGGCGGCGATCGTCGGCAATGCGACATTGGCGATGGCGGCATCAAGCACTACCAGCGCCATCGCAAGCAGCACGGCCGCAACTGCAACACCGCGCCGCGGCCGCGGCACGCCTGAATCCGCCTCGGCGATCGCCGGCAGCGAGGCGTCCGCGAGGGCTTTCATGGACTAACCCTCCATCCGCCGTCGCACTCGACATAGCGCGTCATGGCGTGACCTTGGCTCTCCTCCTTCCTCAGATCTCGGTCGGTGAAGCGGTAGTAGAGCACGGGACCTTTGGTGCAGCGGGTATCGTGAATGTCGCCTGGCAGATACACTCTCACTTCGCCCGGTTGCACCAAATAGGCCTCCCGCAGCACCAGCCGCGTCTGACCGTCCGATTCCACAACGCGGGCATAGGTCCTGATCTCCATCTCGCCCTGCTGAACGCCGTAGATCACCCAGCCCCGGCCGTGATCATGTGGCGGCCGGAAGCGGCCGCGTTCTTCCGCATGGGCCAGCAAAAGAAAGCCGTGAGCCGGATCGCGGTACAGTTCGCTCTGTTCAGGCAACTCGCGTTGCAGGCTGGCGAGCCATGGCTCGGTCGGTTGCGCCTTTAGAAGCGTCTCGATCCGCGCACAGCATCCCCCGACCAGTTCGGAGGTGAGCGGACCCCAGGCGGCGCTGGTTTCCTCGGTGAAGATTTGCAGCGAACTTTTCGACATCGACGGTCTCCTCGACATGGATTTGCGATGCCGGGAGATTTAGTGCGGCCGCAGACGTGGCGGAACGCGCATCACTTGCACTCGATAATTGCGTTTGACGCCATATATCGGTTCAAAATCGTGCTATGATCGGCTATGCCTCATGCCGATTTGAATCTGCTGGTCACGCTGGATGTCCTCCTGAAGGAGGGCAGCGTGGCGCGCGCCGCCAAGCGGCTCCAGCTCAGCCCTTCGGCGATGAGCCGGGCGCTGGCGCGCCTGCGGAAGGCGACCGGCGATCCGCTGCTCGCGCGGGCCGGCCGCGGCCTGGTTCCTACCCCGCGTGCGCTCGAACTGCGCGACAGAGTTAGCCTGCTGGTGCGTGACGGTGAGGCGATGCTAGGCCCCGCCGACAAGCTCGATCTGAAGGCGCTGGTTCGCACCTTCACGCTGCGAACCGGCGAAGGCTTTGTGGAGAATTTTGGCCCGGGTCTCGTCGCGCGCCTCGCCCGTGAGGCGCCGGGCGTCCGCCTGCGATTTTTGCCCAAGCTCGACCGGGACAGTGCGCCGCTTCGTGACGGCACGGTCGATCTCGAGACTGGTGTTATCGGCAAGCTCACAAGCCCCGAAATCCGCTCGCAAGCGCTGTTTCGCGACTGCTTCGTTGGCGTCGTGCGAAAGCGACATCCGCTTGCCCGACGCAAAATCACCGCCATCCGTTATGCCGCCGGACGGCACGTCACGGACGCGCAGCACCCGACCGGCGAAGGACCGATCGACCGGGCTCTGAGGTCGCTTCATCTGACGCGGGAAGTCACAACCATCGTCAGCGGATTTTCAGCCGCGCTCGCATTGGCGCGAGGCTCGGATCTGATCGCCACCGTTCCCGAACGGCATACCGGAAACCTGCGCGCCGGGATGTTCAGCTTCGCGCTTCCTGTAGCGGTCGCGCCGATCACGGTGTCCTTGCTGTGGCACCCGCGTCTCGATGGCGATCAGGCGCATCGCTGGCTGCGAGGTTGCGTCAGGGAGATTTGCGCGGACACGCCCTGATGGGCAGCGCCCCTATCGCCTCGTGCAGCTCACCAGCACGACGTAATCCGGCAATTCGCTCGTAATGCCGTAGATCTCGTGGTTGACGACATCTTCGCCGACGACGCGGGCATGCCGGCATTCGCCGCGCACGAGGTCACGCGCCATGCGGCTGCGGTCCTCGCGCACCAGCGGGTTATATTTGATGTCGGGAATCCTGCGGACATGCACCACGAAGTCGTAAGGCGCGCCGGGTGCGGCCGCGTCGACACGAACCATACCGCGGGTATCGGTCCAGCCCGGCAGAATCGCGAGTAGCGCCATCGCCGTCAGAAATCGCGCCATAAACAATTCTGCCTCCGTCGGGTAAGTGACGGAGGCAGAGTGACAGCAATCGGGGATTTCAGCAATGCCGGCCGTTAAGCCGCGCGCACCTTGGCGAGGAAGCCGTCGACGGCGCTGCGCAGCATGCCCGACTGGTTGTCGAGCTCCCGCGCATTCTCCAGCACCTCAGAGGCCGCCGTGCCGGTGGCAGCGGCTGCGGTCGTGACGCCGCCGATATGGACGCTGATCTCGCTGGAGCCGGCGGCAGCCGACTGGATGTTGCGGGCGATCTCGCGCGTCGCATCGCCCTGCTGCTCGATCGAAGTTGCGATCGAGGTGGTGATCTCGCTCATCTGCGCGATCGTACGCGAAATGCCGTTGATCGCGGTCACCGCGTCATGGGTCGACTGCTGCATCGCCTCGACCTGCGCGGAGATTTCTTCCGTCGCCTTCGCGGTCTGGTTGGCGAGCGCCTTCACTTCGGAGGCGACCACCGCAAAGCCGCGGCCGGATTCGCCGGCACGGGCCGCCTCGATGGTGGCGTTAAGCGCCAGCAGATTGGTTTGCGCGGCGATCGAGTGGATCAGCTTCACGACTTCGCCGATCTTTTCCGCGCCGGTCGAGAGCACCTGCACCGTCGCATTGGTGCGCTCGGCGTCGGTCACCGCCTGGCTCGCGATTTCGCTGGAGCGGCCGACCTGGCGTGAGATTTCGGCAACCGAGCTCGACAGCTCCTCGGCAGCGGCAGCCACCGTGCCGACATTGCCGGATGCGCTCTGCGAGGCGGCGCTGACATTGGCGGCGCGGGCGCTGGCATCGCTTGCAGTCGCCGTCATCGATTGCGCTGTGGTCTGCATGCTGGCTGCGGCGGTCGAAACCGAGTGCACGATGCCGTTGACGCTGCGCTCGAAGTCGCCTGCAAGGTCGTCCATTGCCGCCCGGCGTTCCGCCCTCGCCCGTTCGCGCGTTGCGGTCTCGGCCTTTTCCATCTCACGCATGCGCAAGGCGTTGTCCTTGAAGACCTGAACGGTCCTGGCCATCTTGCCGACTTCGTCGCCGCGGCCGGCGCCGGGAATTTCACTGTCGAGTTCGCCGCCGGCGATGCCTTCCATGCGGGCGCCGAGCAGATTGAGCGGACGGCTGATGCCGCGGCCGATAACCCAGGCAATGCCGCCCGAGATCACGGCGATGCCGACGATGGCAACGCCGAGCAGCCACATGATTGGCCTCAGCTTGGCGTCGAGGTCCTCGAGATAGGCGCCGGTGCCGAGATACATGTCGAAGCCGGGAACGGCGGCCGCATAACCGATCTTGCGGATCGGAGTCTCGCGGCCCGGCTTGACATATTCATAAGGCAATAGGATCTCGCCTTTGGCGCGAACACCGTCCAGCAGTTCCTGGGAAAGCTTGCGGCCGTTGGTGACCACATCCATGCGGTTGGTGCCGACCTGCTTCGGATCAGGCGCCATCTGGGTGATGCCGTCATAGCTGGTAGCAAACAGATAACCGGAGCCGTTGTCGTAGGTCATCGCGTTGCCGAGCTTGCGCAGCATCGCCATCGCCTGGTCCTTGGTCATTTCACCGGCATCGACCTGACGCTTCAACTCGCCGGCCATGTTCTTGGCCATGGTGACGATCGCTTTGGTCTGATCGACCCGCGCGTTGTACATTTCCTCTTGCATCAGGTAGATCGCGAGCCCGCCGGCGACGCAAAGACCGAGCAACGTGACGCCCACCAGCATAGCGAGCTTGGGAGCAATGGTCATATTGCGCAGCATCAAGAATTCTCCGGGGAAAGCGACGAAAAAAACGATGGGGAGCGATGGATCAATTGGTTTCACGATAGCTTGAAATTCCTTAGCGCCCGCTTAACCATCATGTTCGCCATCATCGTCGCCGCGCTGCGCGGCGCACGCATTTTACTCCCTTAGATGATGTGGTTCATACCATCGCTGCCTTGGGTTGCATTTCAGCCGATGCAAATGCGTTGAGCGGCGTCGGCGCGAACGCATTGTTGCGAGCGCCTTCAGCCCAGCTTGGGATATTTCGCCTTGTCGAAGAAGCTGGCGCCGGCGACGTATTTTCGTCCTTCCGACATATCGGGCTTCTGTTCTCCTTCGCCGCCGGACTCGAATGTCAGTTCGAGCTGCACGCCGGAGGGATCATAGACGAACAACTGCCACAGCGACGTGCCGGGCACGATGAACTCGCGGAAGTCGAGACCCGCCGCCTTGAAACGCGAGACGTAGGAGCGATAGCCCGAGCAGGACAGCGAGACGTGATCGATCGCGGCCGTGCCGGTATCCGCCTTGCCGCTCGGTCCGAGCGCCGGGCCGCCGGCGTAGACATGGATGATGGCAAGGCCGCCCGGTTGCGTGCAGCCGAGCCAGGCGCCGGGATAGCCGAAATCGGGCCGCGGAAATTCCTTAAGCCCGATAATGTCGATCCAGAACTTGCGCGTCGCGGCCAGGTCATCCGTCTTGATCGCGATGTGAAACAGCCCGTGCACGGTGGCAAGCGGCAGCGTCATGGCGTCTCTCCTTGTTCTTGTTCGGCCGAATTCAGCGGCAATCCGATATCGTTGTAAAGCGCCTTGAGACGATCGATGAACGGCGCCTCGGTCTTTTTGCGCGTCCCTGCGACCGGGTCGGCGCCCTCCATCATGGTGTCGGTCGCCGCAAGCGAGAATTCCATCACAAACCGCATGCGCTGCTCGCGCAAGGCGGCGATCTCCTTCAGCCACGATGAAACGTCGTGCCGCCCTTGCGCGTGACGCCGCGCGATCAGCGTCGAAGCCACTGCGGCATCCTCGATCGCCTGCGTCGCGCCCTGCCCCAGCGTCGGCACCATACCATGCGCGGCATCGCCGAGATAAAGTACGTTGCAGTCCTGCGCATGATAGAGCGCATCGTGTTCCTGCATGCGCGCCCAATGCGTATCCTCAACGTTGTTGCAGACCTGGTCGATCATCCACGCGGCCTGATCGCTCGGCGGCGCGCCGCTCGGCGTGTAGGCCGCGCGCAAGGCCTGCGGCGTCTTGAGCTCGGCAGGAATATCTGCGTCGGGATCAATCGGAAACGCGCACGCGATATAGATGTGAGCCGGCGGCACGCGAAACGCGAGCAGGCGCTTCGGTCCATTGAACCACTGCTCGTAATCGTCGATCAGGCCGCGCGAGGTATCGGCCACCAGCACGCGCGAGATGGCAACGCCGGTGTGACGGATGGCGGGCTCGCCGGAAAATAAGCGGCGGATGCGGGAATAGCGACCGTCGGCTGCGATCAAGAGATCGATATTGCCTAGACGATGTTGTTTGCCGTCTTGCGTCCAGGCAATCTCGGTCTTGCGCGGATTGCTTGGGTCACGGCCGACGTCCGCAATTTCGCACGCGTAATGCACCGTCGGCCGCGCGGCCTCGCGAAGCACACGATAAAGCTCCGACCAGCGGATGCGCCAGCCCGGGCCGTCCGCGACATCCTTCAGTTTCAGATTGAACAGCTCGGTACCGTCGGTCAGCGAAATGCGCCAACTGGTCCAGGCAAAGCTCGCATCCGTGATCGCAGCCGCCAACGCGGGATCGGCAAGTTTCAAGGCCTTCACGGCGTTCGGACCGACGTTGAGACCGGTGCCGGCTTCGGAATGATCGTCGGGTGCGACACGCTCGAGGCAAACGACCTCGACGCCATCAAGCTGCGACAGCTTGCGCGCCATGACGCAGCCCGCGACCCCGGCGCCGACGATGACGATCCGCATCAGTCGCCGCTCCGCTGCGAAGCGATGACGGCAATCAGACCGCCGCCGTCCGGCCCCTGATGCTCGGCCCCGCCGGAGACGAAGATGCGGCCGTCGCCGATCACACCCGCAACGAGACCGGCAACCGCGCCGCGGATGTGGCGCTGCGCGTTGATGTCGGTATCGTCCAGCATCGTGTGGCGATGGCCG
>NZ_DASSRP010000299.1:0-6664 GCF_035701725.1 Bradyrhizobium sp. | reverse complement strand
GCAACGACATGATCAGCGCCTACAAGGACCTCACCGATGCGCTTCCCTCCAAAATCGGAAGGCCCAACAAGTTCGGGATTCCCCCGGCATATTTTGACGCCGACCGCGAGGGGCTGCTCGACGAGTACAGGAAGCTGTTCGATGTGATGGAGGCGCCGCCCGCCGGCGCGCAAAAATCGGATACGCCGTTCAGGGATGTGTTCGACCTGGGCTTCGTGATCGCGCGCGCCAGGGGCCTTGATGCGGCGAATGCGGAACTCGCGGGCCGCATCAGTCTCGGGCTCTTCTTCGCCGAGACCAACGGCCATCAAAACGTCGGCAATGCGCGCTCGAACACATACAAGGGAAGTTTGCAGACCGGTCTGTCCGAGGACCAGAGCGGTCAAAGGAAATGGGCCGCGATCAAGCGACAGGTCGCCTCGATCGATCCGGCGCTCGACCTTCGCGACGACAAGGAAGAGGCGCGTGCCGGCAACATGGATCATCGTTTCAACCACTGGACTTCGGTGCGCGATGCCTTGATGAACGCTCACGCGGATATTTTCATGCAAGTGGGCGCAATCGCGAAAGTGCTGCCGGATCCGATCGATCAGATGAAATTGTTCGAACTGATGCAGATCATTCCCTCGCCCACCCGCGCTGCGTTGAGATCGGGCGATCTACTCGGCTATCGGATCTCCGATCCGGTCGTGATGGGCTACCTGCGCAACAACTCTGTCTTCGCCTTTGGCCATGCCGACCGGACAAGAACCTCGGCCAGCTACCGGGAAATTCTCGACGCGATGTGGCTGTTCAATGCCAAATTTGAACAGGCGCGTCTCAAATTCGACGAGATCAGGGTGCGATAACAGTTTGCTGTCACAGCGTTTTTGTTCCGTCCTTGGAATCGGCGGCAAAATGTCGGTAAGCTCGGGTGAAGTTCCATACGAGTTGCCTTGCACAGCCTTCACGCGTGAACGGAAAACACCATTCGGGGGAATCCGGGATTGCCGTCGTCAACTCAGAAATTGTCAGCTCAGAAGTCGTCAGTTCAGAAACCCGCAGCCGCCGCTAGCGTTCGGTGTGGTCATTGGGCCCACTGGCGTTCGGGCGCTGCGATCGCCGCCGTCGCCGCCTTGATGGTGCTGCCGATCGAGGTGGCCGAGGCGAACTGGCTCACGGACGTTTTCAAAGGCAAGGACAAGAAGTCCGAGCACGCTTCCTCGAAGCATGCTTCGGCGCAGCACGCCAGGGACTTAAAGCACAAGACTGCCAAACACGAGAAGGAAGCCAAGCCTGGCGCGGCGAAGGCCGACCATGTCAAGCTTGCTGCGCTCGGGCCGCTCAATCCTCCGCTCTCGAAATCAGCGTCAGTTGCGTGCCTGCCGGCGAAATTTCGCATCGCGGTCGATGTCGGGCACACCGCCGAATCCGAGGGCGCGACCAGCGCGCGCAACGTGCCTGAGTTTGCCTTCAACCTTCGCCTTGCGCAGCAGATTGCGGAAGGATTGAAAGCCGCGGGCTTTGTGTCGACCAAGCTGCTGGTGACCGAGGGCAAGGCCAAGCCCAGCCTGTTTCGGCGCGTCGCCGTCGCAAACGACATGAATGCCGATCTCTTCCTCTCGGTCCACCACGATTCCGTGCCCAACAAGCTGCTGGAGGATTGGGAGTTCGAGGGCAAGAAAAGCCATTTCAGCGACCGCTTCGGCGGTTACTCGGTCTTCGTCTCGCACGACAACACGGATTTCAAGACCAGCTTCGCGTTCGCCGAACTGGTCGGCAAGCAGATGAAGGCGAGCGGTCTCGACTACGCCAAGCAATACACCATGCCGATCATGGGACATTACCAATACCCGCTGTTGGACAAGGACACCGGCGTCTACGCCCATGACGAACTGGTCGTGCTGCGAAAGACCCGGATGCCGGCGGTGCTGCTCGAGGCCGGCTCGATCATCAATCGCGACGAGGAGCTGAAGATGGGCTCCGCCGAGCGCAGGGACCTGATCAGCGATGCCGTCGTCGCCGCCGTGAAGGATTTCTGTGCGCCGCCTGCGGCCAATTCCGTCGCGGCCAAATCGGCCGTCACCAAGTCCGCTGAGGGTCAGTGCACAACGTCGGCATGCTGATCCGCGTCGGTCTAGCGTGGGTCGCGATCACGCCTGCGCGGTCGCGCTAGATTAGAGCGCTCGTTACCAGCGTCATCACCAACCCCAGCCCCAGGCCCGGCCATAGTAGGCGTAAGGGTAAGGGCGATAAAAGTAAGGGTAGGGGCGGTAAGGGCGGTAGTAGACCGGCGGCGCCTCGAACTCCTCCTCGACCACCTGGGCGCCCAGTCGGGCGACGCGCGGCGCCCGCCGCGGCGCCATGCCAACGTTACGGGCAATGACAAAACCGGCCTTGCCGTCGAGCGAAGCCTCGCACCATCCGTTGGTGCATTTGCCGACCTCGACCGTCGTTCCCTTCGGAATCAGCGTCAGCACTTCGGTGTCGGTGCCCGGCCCTTTGCGCAGGTTGGTCTCGGCGACGGTGGCGATCGGTTTGGCGATCGCGGCACCCGTCAACAGCAAGCTGGCGATGGCGGCGGATGCCGCGGCTTTCGCAACGCGCATGGCTAAAGGCCCCTTTTCGTGATGCTGGATCGAGAAGATGCCGGGGCAGGCGAGGTTTGTCTTGCCAAATCTGTAAGCGTTGCGGGCGGAAATCCGCGCTCAGTTCGGCTTCGTGCCCGCGGCACCCGAGGGCGCGCCGTCATCGGCGGCCTTGTCCGGGCCCTTGTTGCCGCCGCCGGTGAAGCGTTCGATCACGGAGCGGACCGCGTCGCGCGTCTTCTTGTCCTTCACGGCATCGAGCAGCGGCGCGGTCGCGGGCGAGCGGCGGATCAGGCTGTCGGGATCGGGGAAGATCAAGGGATCGTCCCACGGGCCCTGCACCACGAACGGCAGTTCGAAACCCGGCGTGCCACTGGCCGTGGTCAGGCTGGCGACACCTTTCATGTCGAACTCGCGTGAGGGCATCGAAGCCGTGCCGGTCAGCGTCACGCGCGCCGGCCCGTCGATATGGACGTCATCGATGCTGGCGGTGCCGTCGGCGAACTTCACCGCCACCGTGAGGTTGGAATAGGGCGTCGAGCCGGAGCGGAAATTTCCGGCACCCGACAGCGGCCGCCGCTCCAGGCGTTTGAGCAGCTGTTCGGCATTGAAGCCCGAGATCGCGCCGTCATGCCCGGTCAGTAGCGCGGTGCCGTCGAGCGATTGCGCCAGCCCGAACGGGCTCGAGCCGGACGCCGACAGCGATACGCTGAGATTGCCGCGGCCGCTCAATTTGTTGACGCCGAACAGTTCGCTGGCGCAGGCCTGAAGGTCGACATCGGTGAACTGGAACTGCGCCTTCACATCGGCCGCCGCATCGGCGCGCGACAGGCCGAACGAGCCCTTGGCGATGCCGCCATAGATCTGCGCTTCGCCGACGCTCAGGGCCAGCGTGCCGTTCCGCAGGTTGGCGCCGATCGCGGTGCGGCCGAGCTTCGACGGGCCGACGGTCATTCGTGCCGCCGACAGGCGAATGTCGAGATCGGTCGTCGACAGCGAATCCAGATCGAACAATTGCCGGTTCCAGTCGCGGGCGCCGCTCGCCAGGAGACGGAAGGTCGAGATGTAGGGGGTAAAATCGAGGGCATCGGCCGCAAGCGTGGCCTGCAGCGATTGCCGGCCGCTATTGGCGTAGGTCATCACGCCCTCGGCGACATTGCCGTCGAGTTCGACGTTGACATTGGTCAGCGCCACCGAGGCGCCGACGACATTGGCACGCGCTTTCAGCGCGAAGCGGCCGAAGCCGCCGGAGCCGGGAGGCGCCTGTCCGGTCCATCGCAGCGCGTTGCGCAGCGAGGTCGAATCGATCGTCATCGTGCCTTCCATCATCATGCTGGTGCGGTTGGCGACGGTGCCGTCGAAAGCCAGTTTCAGCGGGGCGCTGGCGAGCCGGGCCTTGAAGCCCGAGCGGTCGCCCGACAGCGCCGCCAGGAAATCCCCGATCGAGATGCTGCCGTCGACGCGTTCGCCGCGCCAGTCGAACTGGCCGGTCGCGGCAAACGAGCGCGAGATCGACGGCCAGGCCAGCGACAGGTCGATATCGCCGAGCGACTCGTTGATCTGGCGAACCGGGTCTTCGTACGTCAGCTCGCCGTCCTGAATGCGGATTTCCGAGAACGAGACCTGGTTCTCGGCGCCGGGCTTCATGGTGCGGGTGATAGTGCCGACGAAGGGCGTCCAGTTGCTCTCGCCGTTGATGTCGCGCACCACGCGGATGTGCGGCCGCAGCATCATCAGATCGGCGATCTCGAAACGCTGGAGCAATAGCGGCAACAGGCGCAGGTTTGCGGTCAGCACGTCGACGGTGAGCGCGGGATCGGCCGCGGCGCCGCCGCGCAGGCCGACGTCATGGAAGGAGACATAGCTGCCGGGAAAGACCGAGATGTCGGTGCCGCCCTTGACGACCAGGTCGAGACCGGTCACGGCGCGGATCTGCGCCTCCACCGCCTTGCGCAGGGCATCGCGGTTGAGCAGCCAGGATGACGCGATCAGGGCGACCACCACCAAACCAAAAAGCGCCGCGACGGGCATCGCGAGGCGCCGTGTTCCCTGGGCCAACGTCAACGAAAAATCCTCGAAATATCCAAACCTGGGGCTCCGATTCCGAGGTTCGCGAGCCGTTTCGGTGCTCCGCTGGAACCGGATGCGCGCAGCTCGCGCGCGGGTACTGTTCTCTGCCAAAGGGGTGAACAGGACATCGAGCGCCCGCCTACGCCATCCAGCCCATGGCAACTTGCTGGTTTTTCGTGACGCTTTCAAGGCCGTACAAAGGTGCGGGGGGCCCCGGTTTACCTCTCCCCGGTGGGGAGAAGCGGATTTGCGCAGCCAATCGGGTGAGGGGATTTTGGATTCCAGGATGAAGCGTAACCCCTCACCCCCAACCCCATCGCAAGTCGGGCCTGCCCGACTTGCGCAAATTCACAATGCGCAACCGGGGTAGACGGCCGGTTGCGGGGAGAGGGAGCGCACCACGGTGTGCCGTTAGCTTCGATGGTCGCTCCGCCCCATGATTGACGCACTGCGAAGATTTCGCCTAATAGATGGCAAGCGCGGCAGGCGCGCATCTCCTCTATCAGGTCGTTATTCGCATGAAAAAGGTCTATCCCGACGCCAAATCGGCACTCGACGGCATCCTCAAGGACGGCATGATGATCATGTCGGGCGGCTTTGGCCTTTGCGGTATCGCCGAGACGCTTTCGGATGCGATCCGTGACAGCGGGGTCAAGAATCTGACCGTGGTATCCAACAACGCCGGCGTCGACGGCATCGGTCTGTCGCGCCTGCTCGAGACGCGCCAGATCAGGAAAATGATCTCGTCCTATGTCGGCGAGAACAAGCTGTTCGCCCAGCAATACCTCGCCGGCGAGCTCGAACTCGAATTCAATCCGCAAGGCACGCTGGCCGAGCGCATCCGCGCCGGCGGCGCCGGTATTCCGGCCTTCTACACCAAGACCGGCGTCGGCACGCTGATCGCCGAAGGCAAGGAAGAAAAGGTTTTCGACGGCGAGAAGTACATCATGGAGCGCGGCCTGTTCGCAGACCTTGCCATCGTTCACGCCTGGAAGGGCGACACCGCCGGAAACCTGATCTACCGCAAGACCGCGCGGAATTTTAATCCGATGATGGCGACCGCCGCCAAGATCACGGTTGCCGAAGTCGAGCACCTGGTTCCGGCCGGCGAGCTCAATCCGGACCACATCCATACGCCCGGCATCTTCGTCAAGCGCATCATCGAGGTCGGCACCGGCAAGAAACGTATCGAATTCCGCAACACGCGGCCACGACCCGCAAAAGCACCGGCTGCCGCAACGGGGAGTGAGGTCTAGCGCGGCGAATTTGAAGTCCTGTCAATTTTTCCGCGAGTTCGTCTCAGGACTTCAAATTCAAAGCCGCGCTACAAACAATAAATTGCTGGAGCTCCTTTGATTCCGAAGTTCGCATCAAAGGTCGCTGCGATTGCTTGCGAACTTCGGAATCGGAGCTCTAGATGGCTTGGACCCGCGAACAGATGGCCGCCCGCGCCGCCAAGGAATTGCGCGACGGCTATTACGTCAATCTCGGCATCGGCATTCCGACGCTGGTCTCCAATTACATTCCCGACGGCATCGACGTCTCGCTGCAGAGCGAGAACGGCATGCTCGGCATGGGACCGTTTCCATATGAGGGCGAGGAAGATCCGGACCTCATCAATGCCGGCAAGCAGACGGTGAGCGAGC
Source organism: Bradyrhizobium sp. (assembly GCF_035701725.1). Taxonomy (GTDB): domain Bacteria; phylum Pseudomonadota; class Alphaproteobacteria; order Rhizobiales; family Xanthobacteraceae; genus Bradyrhizobium. The sequence goes on along the minus strand of NZ_DASSRP010000299.1, from coordinate 381 downwards.
TGCCGGACACCAGTTACTTCTCCTCGGCCGATTCCTTCGGCATGGTGCGCGGCGGCCATATCGATCTGTCGATCCTCGGCGCGATGCAGGTCGCGCAGAACGGCGATCTCGCCAACTGGATGATCCCCGGCAAGATGGTGAAGGGGATGGGCGGGGCGATGGACCTCGTTGCCGGCGTCAAGCGCGTCGTGGTGGTGATGGAGCATTCCGCCAAGGACGGCGCCAAGCTCCTGAAGAAGTGCACGCTGCCTTTGACCGGCGAGCGCGTCGTCGACATGGTGGTGACGGATCTGGCGGTCTTCACCATCGACAAGCACGGCAAGGACGGCATGGCGCTGATCGAGCTCGCCGACGGCGTCACGCTCGACGAGGTGAAGGCAA
>NZ_DASSRP010000298.1:0-3162 GCF_035701725.1 Bradyrhizobium sp. | reverse complement strand
GAGACGCGCGACATCATCCAGAACATCTACATCCGCAAGGTCGAGAAGGTCGACGGCGAACTCTACAATGTGGAGTTCGCGACCTTCGAGGGCGTCAAGGACTCCGGCAAGACCAAGAAGTGACGCGATGCGTCATCCCGGGGCCGGCCCGATACTGGTTTTGTCATGGCCGGGCTCGTCCCGGCCGTCCACGTCTTTCCGTGGAAAGGTGCAAGAAAGACGTGGATGCCCGGCAAAGGGCCGGGCATGACGATCTTATCCAACGGCCGACTGCCCCATGACCTCGATCCTCACCAATCTGTTCGACGGTGTCGCCTACGGCATGTTGCTGTTCGTGCTGGCTTGCGGCCTTGCAGTGACGCTCGGGCTGATGAACTTCGTCAATCTCGCCCACGGCGCGTTTGCCATGACCGGAGGCTATATCTGCGCGGTACTGGTCAATCAATCCGGCTGGCCGTTCTTTGCTGCGTTGCCGCTCGCCTTTATCGCCAGTGCCGCGGTCGGCGCGGTACTGGAGCGCACGCTCTACCGTCACCTCTATGCGCGCAGCCATCTCGACCAGGTGTTGTTCAGCATCGGCCTTGTCTTCATGTCGGTAGCAGCCGCCGACTACATCATGGGATCGTCGCGCATTTTCATCAAACTTCCGGCTGCGCTCGAAGGTCAGTTCGATTTCTTCGGGGTCGGCATCGGCCGCTACCGGTTGATGATCATCGCGATCTGCGGGCTTCTGACCGCGCTGCTGCAACTGATCCTGGCGCGCACGCGTTTCGGCAGCAGGCTTCGGGCAGCCGTCGATGATCCGCGGGCGGCGATCGGCCTTGGCATCAACGTGCCACAGGTATTCGCCTTCACCTTCGCATTCGGCTGCGGCCTTGCCGGTCTCGGCGGCGCGCTGAGTGCGGAGATCCTGGGGCTCGACCCTTATTTTCCGCTAAAATTCATGATCTATTTTTTGATCGTGGTGACAGTCGGCGGCTCGTCCAGTATCACCGGGCCGTTCCTGGCCTCGCTTCTCCTCGGCATCGGCGACGTCGCCGGCAAATACTACGTGCCGAAGATGGGGCCGTTCGTCATCTACACCATCATGATCGTGATCCTGATCTGGCGCCCGAACGGCCTGTTCGGCCGCACCGCCGCGCGTTGAGGCAGAGCGATGTCCGGACTGACCGCGCAATCCGAGGTCGGACTTTCTGCAAGGGCGCACGCCCGCTGGCACTGGAGTGAGATCGCCTTCTGGGCCTTGCTGCTGGCTTGCGGATTTTTATTTCCGTCCCGCTATCTGATCATGACCGAGATCGTGCGGCTTGGCCTGTTCGCGCTGTCGCTCGATCTGATCCTGGGCTATGCCGGAATTGTCTCGCTTGGGCACGCCGCTTTCTTTGGCGTCGGCGCCTATTGCGCAGGCTTGCTCGCGCTGCACGGCATCGTCACCGAACCGGTGCTGGCGCTGGTGGTGGCCGGGCTTGTTGCCATGGCGGTCGGCTTCCTCACCAGCTTCCTGGTGATCAGGGGCGTTGATCTGACCCGTTTGATGGTGACGCTCGGCGTCGCTCTCCTGCTGGAGGCGCTGGCCGAGCGCTATTCCAACATCACGGGCGGCACCGACGGGCTGCAGGGCATCGAGATGGCGCCGATTCTTGGCCGTTTCGCCTTCGACATGTTCGGCAAGGTCGGTTTCTTCTATTCGCTGGCCGTCTTGTTCGTGCTGTTCCTGCTGGCGCGCCGCGTCGTGCATTCGCCGTTCGGACTGTCGCTGCGCGCGATCAAGAACAATCCGCTACGCGCCGCCGCAGTCGGCGTCCCCGTCAACCGTCGCCTGATAGCGGTCTATACAATGGCGGCCTTCTATGCCGGCATATCCGGCGCGCTGTTCACGCAGACCACGGCGCTGGCATCGCTCGACGTATTCGCCTTCGAACGTTCGGCGGATCTGATGCTGGTTCTGGTGATTGGCGGCAGCGGTTATCTTTACGGTGGGCTGATCGGTGCCGTCGTTTTCAAGATACTGCAGGAGTTCTTTTCCAGCATCACGCCGCAATACTGGCAGTTCTGGATCGGTCTCGTTTTCGTCGTGATCGTGCTGGTCGGGCGCGCGCGCATTCACCGCTGGGTGCTGTTTGTGCCAAACCTGATCATACGCCAGTTCGGCGGGGGCAACGCCGTCGTCACGGTTCCGGAGAGCGACGCCTCATGAGCATCGCGCTGGAAACCAGGGATCTGCAGAAACAGTTCGGTGGGCTGAAGGTTACACGCGACCTTTCGCTCAGGATCGAGCAGGGCGCCCGCCATGCGCTGATCGGTCCGAACGGCGCCGGCAAAACCACCATCATCAATCTCTTGACCGGCGTGCTCAAGCCCAATGGCGGGCGGATCATGCTGGAGGGGAATGACATCACCGATCTGCCGGTGCATGTCCGCGTGCTGCGCGGACTGTCGCGAACCTTCCAGATCAACCAGCTCTATCCCGATCTGACGCCGGTCGAAACTATCGGCCTTGCGGTGTCGGAACGGCTCGGCCGCGGCGGCGACTGGTGGCGCGTGATGGGTACGCGCGACGACGTCAATGGCGAGATCGCCGAAAATCTGGCACGCTTCGGTTTGCTCGACGTGATGAACGAACCGACCGCGACGCTTCCCTACGGCAAGCAACGCCTTCTGGAGATCGCGCTCGCCATTGCCGCAAGACCGCGTGTGTTGCTGCTCGACGAGCCCGCTGCCGGCGTGCCGGAAAGCGAACGCCATGATATTCTGGCCGCCGTAGGCCTCCTGCCGCGTGACGTCACGGTGCTTCTGATCGAGCACGACATGGACCTGGTGTTTTCGTTCGCGGACCGGATTTCGGTGCTGGTCAACGGCGCGCTGTTGGTCGAGGGCACACCCGACGAAGTTGCGCGCGATCACCGCGTCAAGGCGGTCTATCTTGGCGAGGCTGCCGATGGCTGAACTTCTGAGTATCGAGAACCTGCGCGCCGGCTACGGCGAGGCGGTGGTGCTGCCGGGCCTGTCGCTGCGCCTGCCCGAAGGTGAGGTGCTGGCGCTGCTGGGGCGCAACGGCACCGGCAAGACCACGCTGATCAATTCGATTGTCGGGGTCACCCGCCGTTTCGGCGGCGCAATCAGGCTTGCCGGCCGCGACGTGACGGCAATGCGGCCCGACCA
>NZ_DASSRP010000297.1:0-8918 GCF_035701725.1 Bradyrhizobium sp. | reverse complement strand
ACGGTTGCGGAAACTGTCTGATCCGCCGTAGCGTCTTTCGACAGCTCGGCAGTCCCGCCTTTGATCTTCGGTTCAACTTTCTCGGCGGCGGAGACGTCGATTTCTTCACCCGCTGCCGCCGGATTGGCCTGAAATTCTACTGGGTTGCAGAAGCGGTCATCGTCGAGACCGTTCCGGATATCAGAACGCGCCCATCCTGGATCGCGCTGCGCGGACTTCGGATCGGTGCGATCAACTATCGCGTTCAGCGCAAGGTCGCCGATACCCGATGGTCGCGCCTGAAACTCGTCGCCAAGGTGATGGCGCTATTGCCGCTTTCGGTGTTCCGCGCGCTCCGCCTGCTTTTGACCGAGTGGAGACCACTGATCGCCTTGCATCCGATGATTGTCGCCGCCGGCGGACTGCTGGCGGCGATCGGCATCGAACCTCAACCCTACAAAGCTTCGAAGATTGCAGCTTGAACCGGTTCTTGAACCAATTTTCTGTGGCTTCCGATTTCTGCGCCGTCGCCGACGAGCTTCGCGGCCTGCAGCTTCTCGATATCGCGCGGGCGGCCGCTTTTATCGGCGCGCTGCTGCTGGCGTGGATATCGCTGCATCCGTTCATCGATCTCAGCAACATGCTGCTCACCGAAGTGACCATGGGCAACGAAGCGTGGACTTACGCGGCGTTTGCCGCCTTGGCCGTCCTGACGGTTGCGCTGGCGATGCGAGACGGCGCCCCCGGATTCGCGACGCTGCTGTCGCCGGGTTATCTCGCCATGGGCGGATGGATCACCGTGATGGTGGCGATGTCGATCGAGCCCGGCACGTCGGCTCGCCGGTTCGTGCTGGCGATGAGCGTCGCGGCGGTGGCCGCATCGTTGATGTTGCTGCCGAGGAATCAGACTGAACTCAGAAACTGGCTCGCGACCGCGATTCTGACGCTGCTGACGGCCTGTTATCTCGGCTTCCTGCTGGTGCCGAACCTGTCGATACATCTGGCGACCGACGCTCAGGAGCCCGCGCTGGCCGGCGCCTGGCGCGGCGTGTTCGGACACAAGAACATGGCCGCGGGCATGATGGCGATGCTGCTGTTTCTCAGCATCTTTATCATGCGCGCCGGCTCGTGGCTGGCCGGCGGGATTGCGGCGGGTCTGACGCTGCTGTTCCTGATTAATACCGAAGGAAAAAGCGCGCTGGCGCTCTGCTTCGGCGTGCTGGTCTTGACCTCGCTCGCGGCGATGATTCGGTCATTTTGGTTCCGCGCAGCGGTCCTGCTGATGCCGCTCGTGCTGCTCAACATGATCGGCATCGGCAGCGTGATGAGCGAGACCCTGGCGGCGATTTCTAAAGCGTTGCCGCTGGATGCAAGCTTTACCGGCCGTACCGACATCTGGACGTTCGGATTGGAGGTGGTACGGCTGAAGCTATGGACCGGATATGGGTTCTCAGCCTTCTGGGGCAGCAGTGCCGTTCGAAACCTTCCGCAGGGCATGGAATGGGCCGCGACGGCCGCCCACAGTCATAACGGATACCTCGATATCACGCTTGCGTTGGGGCTTCCGGGGTTGGCGCTGCTGATTGCGGTGTTTGTCATCAAGCCTTTGCGGGATTTCCACGGCGCCGACCAAGGCGGCAACAACGGACCGCTGGCGCAGGCGCTGCTCCAGGTCTGGCTGTTCGGACTGTATCTGTCGTCTCTGGAAAGCTTCTTCTTCGACCGCGCCGATCAGATGTGGTTCACCATGATGGTGGCGATGTTCGGATTGCATTATCTCGCGCGATTCCGGCTCGCCGAGTAACGCCCGCGCATCCTAAAGTGTTCTAAAGGTGCGCCTTGATCGCGTTCGCAGCGTCACGCCACCAGCTTTCGAAATCGAACGGAGGATAGGCCGCCGATGGCTTCAGCGAGGTGAGGATCGCGTCAGCGTAAATATCATCGCTCGATCCGCGCGGCACCAGCACGATGGCGCCATGTTCGATCAGACTCTTGAATCGCACATGATGATCGAATTCATCCACGTCGGCGGGACCGGTCACGATCACTGGACGGCCGGTTTGCACGGCGGCGAGGATGCTGGCGCGGCGCGCCGTCAGGCCTTCTTCGAGCGGATAGCAGAAGGCGTCGACCTCGTCGAACAGCCCGAATATCTCCGCGCCGGAATCGACGTAGCCCGAGACGATGACATCCTCCGATAACCTCAGCTTGGTCAACCGCGCATGGAAATCGCCCTCGACGTTGTCGAGGGCCGTGATGAACGACCCGACATAGACGGTAAGCGGACGGTGCCCGCGATCGCGGAGAATGGCAGTGACGTTGAGCAGCGTGTTCGGCTGCTTGCCCGGATAGATCGATCCGAAATGTCCGATCACCACGCGACCGCTTTGTCGTGCCGCCTTGAGCCGCTGGCGCAGCCGGGAATCGGCGGTTTGCGAGGGAGCTACGATATTGGGCGGCAGCGGCGCCAGCACGCATTTCGCGGCGGTCCAACCGACGACAGGATCGGCCGCAAGCTGGCGGCGTACCTGCGGCGAAAACATGACGATCGTATTGGCAAGCAGCAAAGCCGGAACATAGGTGAGGCGGCGCAGCCAGTGCAGGCTCGTCCATTCGTGCTGAAGCAACACGACGCGCCGGCCGCGCAGCCGCGCGAACGCAAGGGCCAGCAGTGGCCGCAAAATGACGCGCTTCCAGGCGACGATCGGGAAGTTGCAAACCACGGTTTGCGCTGAACCGACAGCGCGCCAGATCCCGGCGATCGAACCTTCCGATCGCGTCAAGGTTAATGCCATGCAGCGGCCGGGATCGAGTTTCTCGATGGCTTCAAATAACAGGTGCGTGAATTGGCCGACGCCGCAGTGCATTTGCTGGCCCGCGCCGAGAAACAGCACTTTGTTTTCTACCTGTTCGGTCATGCTGCGGCGTTGCGTTAAGGATTCCAAAAATGATGGCTGGTAGCGGCGGCCTGCGCGCGGTTCCATCCGACGGCGACGTTAGCCATATATCCCTGTGATTGTCTTACCGTCAGCCGCTGCGATTGCCTTGAGCCCCTTTTTTGCGGGATAACGGCGCAGGATCGAGCGTCCACGCGACGTCTGAACAGTGCATAAATTCATTCGGGCCGAGCAAAAATTGGCGGCAAATACCAACAGGTCTCGCGGACCGAGATCGCACGGTCGTGCTCTCGAACGATCGACGCAAGCGCCGGCTGAGGGAAGTTGACGGACGATGGCGATCGTGGAAGCCGAGCGAATCGTCGGACGCGCATCCTCTCCCGCGGCGTCGAGATTCAAAATCGATTTTGTCGATGATTGGAGTCTGGCGGCCACCGGCTGGATCGCCGATGCTCAGGAGACGGCCTTTCAGCATCCGCTGTGGTTCGATATCTGGTATCGCGCCTTCAGTAACGCCTCGCCACTCATTGCGATCGTGAGCGACACCACGATAACGCGCAAGGTCGCTCTGGTGCCGTTGATCCGTCACATGCGCCACGGCGTTCGCATCGTCGAATTCGCCGACTTGAACGTCACCGACTATAACGCGCCGATTTTGCGGGCGGGCGTGGCTTTCGACATGGCGGAGGCGCGAGCCGTCAGCAAGGCGCTGATCGCCGCGTTGCGCAAGGTACCGGGCGGCGTCGATCTCGTTCGCTTTCGAAAGATGCCGGGCCGCCTTGCCGGCGGCATCAATCCACTCGCTGTGCTCGGACGCGACGGCTCCAGTTCGCTCAACGGCAACATCATCGACGTCGGCGAGGATTTCGAGAACTATCGCGCCTCGATCAAGCGAATCCAGATGCCACGCTACTGGCGCGTCTTCAACCGCCATCCCGGCGCGGCATTTCGCATGATCGATTCGGTCGACGAAGCCTTGGAGGTCGTCGACATGATGGACGCGCAGCAGCAGAGGCGCATGCGCAATCTCGGCCTTAACTTCGTACTCAACGACGAAACTCACGGCAGCTTCTACCGCGATCTGGTCAGGCGCGGGCTCACGCAGGGCTACGTGGCGGTCTCGACGCTGTCCTGCGACGAGGGCCTTGTCGCGACCATGCTGGGAATCCGGCACGGTGACTATTTTGCCGTGCTCAGGATCAGCAATGCGGGTGAGCGCTGGTCGCATTGTTCGCCGAGCAAGCTCGTTGTCGAACGCACGATGGCCGCGCTCCACGCGCAGGGCGTTCGCCGCTTCGACTTCAGCGTCGGCAACTACGCCTTCAAGCGCCGGTTCGGCGCCAGGCCGATTCCGCTCACCGATGCGAGCATCGCTATCGGCTGGCGCGGCATCCCTTACGTCTTGCGCGATTACACCGCGCAAGGGCTGCGCCGTTATCCGCGGCTTTCACAATTGGTCGGACGCGCGTTGGGCAGACCGTCACGTGAGGAATGAGATGGCTTCAGCTGCGGAAACCACAAAGGTGCATTTTCGGGTGCTCGATGGCTGGCGCGGAATTGCCGCGCTGCTGGTTGCACTGTTTCACCTCAATCTCTACAGCGCCATCTACCCGCTCGATTTCGTTCGCAATGGCTATCTGTTCGTCGACTTCTTCTTCGTGCTGAGCGGCTTCGTCATCACCTATAGCTATGGCGACCGGCTGAAAACAGCAGGCGATTTGGCCGCGTTCGCGGTTCGTCGCTTTGGCCGCCTCTGGCCGCTGCATGTGGTCGTGCTACTGGCGTTTGTAGCCGCCGAAAGTGCCAAGGCCGTGCTCGCGGCGCGCGGCGCAGCGTTCTATCTGCCACCGTTCACGGGCGCCAATTCGCTCGACACCCTTCCGATCAATCTGGTCTTCGGCCAATCGTTCGGCCTGATCGGGCATCTGACCTGGAACCCGCCGAGCTGGAGCATTTGCGCGGAGTTCTGGACTTACCTGGTTTTCGCCGCGGTGCTGGTTGCCAGCTCGACATGGCTCGGGCGATTCCGTTTCGCGACCCTCGGCGTGATCGGGATGATACTGGCGATCAGCGTGTCGATGCTGGTCCTGTTCGCGCCACATGGCATGGACGTGAGCTACGACTTCGGATTTGTCCGTTGTCTCTACGGATTCTTCGTCGGCCATCTGACCTATCGGCTGTTTCAGGTGACGCCGAGAGCCACGCTCGATTCCAGATTCCCCGAATTGGCGGCGCTGATCGGCATCGTGTGGTACGTGTCGGCGGCCGGGCGCGGCGCGCCGTCGTTTTTTGCACCGCTGGTCTTTGCAGCCGCCGTGTTCGTGTTCGCGTTCGAAGCCGGGCCGGTTTCGCGCCTGATGTCGAACAGGGTCAATGACTGGCTCGGCAAAGTCTCCTATTCGATCTACATGTGGCAGGCGTTCATCATCTTCAACTTTGTCGATCGGCCGGTCTCGATCGTGGAGAAGATCACAGGCCGCGTGTTGACGACGACGGAAGGCATCAGTTCAGCGCTCGGAGGCGAAGCGGGCAAGCTGATCGTACTCGGCGGACAGGTGTTGTCGATCCTGGCGACGTTGCTGTTTCTGGCCGTTCTCGTCGCTGTCGCCAGCGTCAGCTATTATTTGATCGAGCGGCCGGGACAGAAACTGTTTGCGCATCTCGCGCAGCCGCGATGGCGCCTGTCGCCTCCAGCGGTTCGCACCCTCGGCGTCGCGCGGTAGAAGCCGGTCACGAGGCAGTTCGATAGGGCGGCATTCCCTCTGGGGATGCCGCCCTTATTTTATTGCCGCTAGCCGTGCAGCTTCTTGGCGGTTTCCGCGATGGTTCGGCCCTGATAGCGGGCGCCGGCGAGTTCGTTTTCGGAAGGTTGCCGGCTGCCGTCGCCGCCTGTGATCGTGGTGGCGCCGTAGGGCGCTCCGCCAGTCACCTCGTCGAGCTTCATCTGGCCGGCAAAGCCGTAGTTCATGCCGACCACGACCATGCCGAAATGCAGCAGGTTGGTGATGATCGAAAACAGCGTGGTCTCCTGGCCGCCGTGTTGGGTCGCGGTCGATGTGAAGGCGCCGCCGACCTTGCCGTGCAAGGCGCCCTTGGCCCAGAGGCCGCCGGCCTGATCGAGAAAGTTCGCCATCTGCGACGTCATCCGGCCGAAGCGCGTGCCGGTGCCGACGATGATCGCGTCGTAATTGGCGAGATCCTCGATCTTGGCGATCGGGGCGGCCTGATCGAGCTTGTAATGCGAGGCCTTTGCGACCTCGGCCGGCACCAGCTCGGGAACGCGCTTGATGTCGACGGTGGCGCCGGCGTCGCGCGCGCCCTCGGCGACCGCGTTCGCCATTTTTTCGATGTGGCCGTAGGCCGAATAATAAAGCACGAGAACTTTGGTCATAAACGTATCTCCGGGAGACTTTTGGGGGACGAGGTGCATTGCCGGGCGCGCCGGCAATGCGGGTTTCCAGGTAGTTGCGGCGAGGCCGAGAGCCAGATGCTGTTACGCCGCGTCGACCAGCACCAGTTCCGAATCTTCCAACGCGGTGATCTTGATCTGCGTTTCATCGCTGATGGCGAGGCCATCGCGGGCGTTGACGTTGACGCCATTGACGTCGATCTTGCCGACGGCGGGCACCAGGTAGAGATGCCGCGCCTTGGTCGGCGTGTATTGCGCGCTCTCGCCAGCTTTCAGGGTCGCGGCGAGCACGCGCGCATTGGCGCGGATCGGCAATGCATCCTTGTCGCCGGCCTCTCCGCTCGCGATCGCCACGAACTGACCGGAGCGATCCGCTTTCGGAAATGGCTTGGCGCCCCAGGTCGGCGCGCCGCCTGACGTCGTCGGTTGGATCCAGATCTGGAAGATCTTGGTCGGCTTGGGCTCGAGATTGTATTCGGAGTGGCGAATGCCGCTTCCGGCACTCATCACCTGAACGTCGCCCGCTTCGGTACGGCCCTTGTTGCCAAGGCTGTCCTGATGCGTGATCGCGCCTTCGCGCACATAAGTGATGATTTCCATGTTGGCATGCGGATGCGCCGGAAAGCCGGTGTTCGGCGCGATCTCGTCGTCGTTCCAGACGCGAAGTGCACCAAAGCCCATATTGTCGGGATCGTAATGCGTGCCGAACGAGAAATGGTGCTTGGCTTTCAGCCAGCCGTGATCGGCGGCGCCAAGCCGGTTGAAGGGTCTAAGGTCAAGCATTGGGGGACTCCTTTGAAGTTCCGAGTTCACATGGCGCTCTGGATAAGCGTTTCGTTGTTGGCTATAAATAGAAACAATCGAAACATATGGTTTCCATTTTTAGTACAGAGGGCTGCCAATGGCCAAACTTCCGGATTTCGAGGCGCTGGCGATTTTTGCCAAGGTTGTCGAGCTGCGCTCGTTTGCGGCGGCGGCAAGCGAATTGTCGCTGTCGAAGGCGACCGTCTCAAAGGCCGTCACGCGCCTGGAGCAGCGGCTTGGCGCGCGGCTGTTCAACCGCACTTCGCGCCGGCTGGCGCTCACCGACGCCGGGCAAAAATTATCGGGACGTGCGCAGCGCCTGCTCGCCGACGGCGAGGCGGCGGAAAACGATGCCTTGGCGCAATCGGTGGCGCCGCGCGGGCTCGTTCGTCTGGCGGTGCCGATGACCTTCGGGATCAAGGCGATCGCGCCAATCCTGCCGAAGTTTCTCGAAAGCTATCCCGACGTCTCGATCGACCTTCATCTGAGCGACGCCACGGTCGATCTGATCGGCGAGGGCTTCGACGCCGCGCTGCGGATTGCGCGACTGCCGGATTCATCGCTGGTGGCGCGGCGGCTGTGCGGGGTGCCGCGCCACACCGTAGCGGCCGCTTCCTACCTGAAGCGTCACGGCCGGCCGACCCATCCGATGCATCTGGCCCAGCACAAATGCTTTGGCTACGCCTACCTCTCGACCGCCGAGGTCTGGCACTATCGCAACGCCGCGGGCGATGAGGTGAACGTGCGCCCCGCGGGCCAGCTTCGCGTCAATAATGGCGAGGCGGTATTGCCGGCGGTGATCGCGGGTCTCGGGATTGCCGATCTGCCGGATTTCATCGCCGGCGATGCGATTCGCGCGGGCGAGGTCGAAGTCATTCTCAAGGGCTGGTCGCAGCCGGAGGGCGCGGTGCATCTGGTGATGCCGCCGGGCGGCCCGCGTCCGGCGCGCGTCGAGGCGTTGGGCGATTTTCTGGTCGCGCATTTTGGCAGGGTGAAAAAATCCAAGCCGTCGCGTCGCGCATGAGCGATTTTGGCGCTGGCCCACGACCTTTTGCGCAGTTCACGCTTCGGGCCAGTTGGTGTAACCAATCGGCAGAAAAAAGACCCCCGGGGGAAACTGCCGATGAACCGACGCGAATTGCTGAAAGCCACCGCCGCGCTGCCGCTGTTGCAACTGGCGCAGCCGTCGCAGGCCATCGCGGCCATCGATTGGCCGACGCATACGGTTTCGATGATCGTGCCGTTTCCAGCCGGCGGGCAGGCTGATCTCGCGGCGCGACCCATCGCGCATGCGCTCGAGCAGATCCTCGGCAAATCCGTCATCGTCGACAACCGCGCCGGCGGAGCCGGCGGCGCCATCGGCAATGCGGCTGCGGCGCGCGCCGAGCCGGATGGCTACACGCTCTTGATGACGTTGTCCTCGCTGGCGGTGCTGCCGGAGGCCGATCGTCTGTTCGACCGCCCGCCAGTCTATGAGGTCTCGCAATTCGCCCCCGTCGCGCGCGTGCTCGCCGACCCGACATTGCTCGCAGTCCCGGCTTCCGCGCCGTGGAAGACGCTGGAGGAATTCGTGGCCGACGCCAAGAAGCGGCCCGGCGAAATTCGCTACGGCTCGTCCGGTCCGTACGGCACGCTGCACGTCGCGATGGAGATGTTTGCGGCCTCCGCCGGCATCAAACTGCTGCACATTCCCTACCGCGGCGCGGCGCCGGCGCTGAACGCGATCCTGACCGGGACGGTGGATGCGGTGGCCTCGGCCCCGGGAACACTGCGCCAGCTCGTCGATGACGGGAAGATGCGCGTGCTCGCCAATTGGGGCGCCGAACGCA
>NZ_DASSRP010000296.1:0-4374 GCF_035701725.1 Bradyrhizobium sp. | reverse complement strand
CGCGCAGATCGCCGCTGACGAGATCAACGCCAAGGGCGGCGTGCTCGGGCGCAAGATCGAGATCGTGACCTATGACAACAAGAGTTCGTCGGCGGATTCGGTGCGCGCCTTTCAGCGCGCGGTCAGCGAGGACAAGGTCTCGGCCGTTATCGCCAGCTATATCAGCGAAGTGGTGCTGGCGCTCGAGCCCTGGGCGGCGCGCCTGAAGATGCCGCTGATCACGCCGGGCGCCGCCTCGAACGAGATCACCAAGGCGATCCACAATGATTACGAAAAGAACAAATACACCTTCCACGGCTATCTGACCTCGGCCGCGCAGGCCCAGCTGGTCTGCGACGCCGCCAAGGATCTCCTGGTCGACAACCTCAAGCTCAAGAACGTCGCCATCATGAGCGAGGACGCCGCCTGGACCAAGCCGCTCGACGTCGGCTACGAGGCCTGCCTGCCGAAAGCCGGATTGAAAGTGGTCGAGCACATCCGCTTCTCGCCCGACACCACCGACTTCACGCCGATCTTCAACAATATCGAGGGCAAGAAGCCCGACGTGATCGTCACCGGCATCTCTCATGTGGGCGTGCAGCCGACGGTGCAGTGGAAGAACCAGCAGGTGCCGATCGCGATGTTCGGCATCTCGGCGCAGGCCTTCAGCCCGACGTTCTGGAACGACACCAACGGCGCCGCCGACGGCATCCCCACGCTTGCGGTCGCAACCGCCGACGTCGCGGTGACCCCGAAGACCAAACCGTTCGCGCAGGCCTTCAAGGCCAAGTTCGGCACCACCCCGGCCTATACCGGCTACACCGCCTATGACGAGGTCTACATCATCACCGAAGCGATCAAGCGCGCCGGCTCGACCGATCCGGACAAGATGGTCGCGGAGATGGAAAAGACCAAATTCGAGGGCACCATCGGCAACATCGAGTTCTACGGCAAGGATGACGAGTTCACCCATGGCATCAAGTCCGGTCCGGGCTATGTCACGGGGCTGGTGTTCCAGTGGCAGAACGCCAAGCAGGTTGCGGTCTGGCCGGCCAAGATCGCCGAAGGCAAGCTTGAGTTTCCGAAGTTCGTCAAACTCTCGCAGTAAGCCAACCGGCGCATGAGATCGGCCGCTCGGGCGTGCATAGCCGCGCCCGGGTTGGCGCGAGCCCGGCTTTTCGTTCCCACGCTGCCCAAGACGTGGCTCTCACCACCACATGCGGCCGCCGAACCAGGCATATTGCGAATGGCGGGCGATCCGAAGCGGCGGCCTTGCAACGTGTTTCTTGGCAAATTTTTGCCAGCGTCGGGCTTCCTGCTTCTCTTCCTGCTTCTTGGGCCTGTCCATCTGCATCTGGGGCGCGTCGGGTATTTGCAACTGTGCCAGCGCCTCGCGTGCGCGGTCCGGAATGACGGCGGCTGTCTCTTGCGCCGGGTTGACTTGCACCGGGCTTGCGGTGGCAGTCACCCGCGGCATTGGAGCGCTGGTGTCGAAGACGATGCGCTCGGGCCATTTCCGCTCGGAAGAAATGCGAATGACGCGATCAGGTGTGCCGTTCAACCTGCTTACAGGCAAATTGGGAAGGCATGCATCTACGATGAAGAGTAACGCGAGTAGCACCGTGCCGACCCAAAAAAAATACCGCGCGATAGGCATCTGCGCGCTCCCGTTTGTCGCTCGGCCCCCGCATTCGACTCTCAAACATGAGGCCGAACGCAGGACGCAAACTCGTGGCCCGCAGCTCGCGTTTGTTTACCGCTGCTGCCAACGTTCCTGTGCGCCTCTGCCGCGCGGATAAACGGGCAGCCTCGGCGAACAGTTCGATCCGAACCCTAGTAGCAGGTGACGCCAGCCGCGCAGCGGCGAACCGCCCGGCGTGTCGTTCTGCGCGCGACGCCGGCGACGCTTGTTGCAGTCAGCGGTCTTCCCACACGGGCATACGCATTGTCCAACGATACCGACAAGCTCTTCTCTTGCGACCACTGGACCGAAATTGGGGCGGCGGACAACATCGCTGCTCCCACTAGCGCTGCCCCAAACATGCTCATCCTTTTCACGACATCCTCCCGCATATCTGTGGAGTCTGCGTACGACATTTTGCGGATTTCTCCCTTGATCCAGATCAAGGGGCCGAAGTGCTCGATTTTCGTTGTCCGATATTTGCGCTCGATCAGTCCTTCGCAACCACCGGGCGAGCATTGAAGAGATAGCTGATACGGCCCCTGATGCTGCTCATCACGCTCGAATCCTCAGAGTCGAAGCTGGAGCGCCAAAGCTTTCCTCACTCGAAGCCGTCGCCGAGCACGCCTTGCCCGATGTAGGCGCGGCGTTGCTCTTCGTCATGGCTGATCACGATCGCGAGATTGTTCTCAGTGCTGTCGAGGCGGTTAAGCCAGTCAAGCTCGGCGGCCATCAGTTCGCTCGGCTCCTTGATCCACGGCGCATCCTTCGGCCGGTTCAATCGCACCGCATCCATGTGCCAGGCGACGTCCCCGGCCAACAACAGCTCCTTGCCCGATTGCAGGGCGACATAGACCACCTGCGAGCCCGGCGTGTGGCCGGGCGCCTTGATCAGCACGATGCCCGGCGCGAAAGCAAAAGTGCCGTCGTAGTCGATCACGCGCAGGCGCGCGGCCATCTCCGCCGTCGGCCGTAACTCCGGCATTTGCGGCGCATTGATCAGCGTGTCCAGTTGGGCGCGCGTCAACACCGTCTTCGGCGCCAGCTCGGCAAAATGCGCGCTGCGGATCAGTCCGCCGATATGGTCGCCATGCTCGTGGGTGACGATGATGGCTTTGGCCTTGTCCAAAGCCTGCGCCACGCGCGCCTCGGCTTCCGGAAAATACGGCTCGTCCGCACCGCGGCCGAAGAACTTGTGGGTCGCAAGGTCCATGCCGGTGTCGACCATGACCGTCCCGTCGGCATAGACGATCTGATAGGCGGTGCGCGCCTGGACGCTCGGCTCGGCCGGCAGACCCTTGACCGCGAAATTCTTGGTGCGCCGGCTTTCGGCGACCTTGATCACGTTGATGCGGAGCGGCCGCGGGCCCGGGATCATGCCGGCGAGTTGGCGGATGTCGGTGAGGTCGGCACGCCAGACTGGTGCGGGCTCGGCGGCAGTCGCCGCCTGAAGCCAAAGCAATGTTGCGCACCATCCGAACAACCACCGCAACGCGTTTAGTGGCCTACACATGATCTGGAAAATTCCCGATGAGAGAAGAATCCGGCCGCGGGCACCGCGAAGCTCACCAAAGCACATGGTCTGGCTGAGATGCCAGGTCGAAGGAGGGCGCTCGAGCCGCCAATTCAGGCGCCGCCATGTCGCGTTGTTCTCAGAAGCCGAAGCCGACCTTGGCCAGCTCGCGTCTGCTCAACACCCAGATGCAGACATCGCCACTGGTATTTTTTCTAAATCCTATTGCCGGCCACCCGCCTGCGCATCTGATGACAGTAGCCCTCAACGAACTGCGCAAGCGACTCGAAGTTGACGAGCAGCCGTTCGGCCGTCACCCAATCATCCGTGCCGGGTTCGAAAGAATCCATCAGTCGCCTCTGCCGGTCTGCGCGAGCCCGACAGACTGCTGCTTTGGCATCAGCGAACTCTAATTGCGCCAGACTCTGGCCCAGCTTGTCCTCTTCCTCGAGGAGAAGCTTGTTGATCATCGCTCGGTTCTGGCTTGGGATGTCAGCGTTGTGCAAGAGGTCGAGATAATGGTCGATGTTGGCGCGCGCGATGTACTCATCCATGGGCGATGCTCCGGAACGGACGCGGCATTCCGGTTCCATCATGCGCCGGACACATGACGGTTGCGAGTCATTTTTGATGCAATTATCCGTAGAAGTACGGGTTCGGCAGCGAAGCCGCCGCCAAAGGCGTTGGGCTGCGCTTGGCGGCCAAGTCAGGGAGCGTAGATGTCCTTGAGGGGAGAACGCCAATGCGACTACGGATATGATCCGGTTTGAGGGCGGACTTCGTGGATCTGTGTCGAGACCCAAAGCGAGCGCGCACGATGGCCGCTAACTGCTTTCTCGCATTTTGGGAAAACGCGGAAGCGTCCGCTTCGCCTTCAGAAACGGACATCGCGATCTTCCCGCGAAGTGGCGGTTCGAGAAGGTGAGAACGAGAAGGGGACCGGACTAGGCTGCGACGGTCGCCGCATCCTGTTCGGAGAGCAGAGCTTCGGCGCGCTCGAAATGCGCGGCGGCGGCGATCGCCGTCGGCAATTGCGTGACCGCCACCGGCCTTGCGAACAGATAGCCCTGACCCTTGGCGCAGCCCTCGCGCGCCAGAAAATCCCATTGCGCCTCGGTCTCGATACCTTCGGCGAGCACCGGCATGCGCAGGCTTTCGCCAAGCGCCAGCACGGTGCGCACGATCGCCGCCGCCGCCGTGT
>NZ_DASSRP010000295.1:0-3559 GCF_035701725.1 Bradyrhizobium sp. | reverse complement strand
CCCTTCACTCTCGGCGCGTACGAGATGTGCACGTCGGATTTGCGCGGCGGATGATAGGTGCCGATGGCAAACTGCACGTCCTTGGGCACGTCGACGACGACAGGACCCGGACGGCCGGTGGTGGCGACATAGAACGCCTCGTGCAGCACTTTCGCCAGATCGTTGACGTTGCGCACCAGCCAGTTGTGCTTGGTGCACGGCCGGGTGATGCCGACCGTGTCGCATTCCTGGAACGCGTCGTTGCCGATCAGGTGCGTCGGGACCTGGCCGGTGATGCAGACCAGCGGAATCGAATCCATCAGCGCGTCGGTCAGCGGCGTCACCATGTTGGTGGCGCCCGGCCCCGAGGTCACCAGCACCACGCCCGGCTTGCCGGTGGAACGGGCATAGCCTTCGGCCGCGTGGCCGGCGCCCTGCTCGTGCCGGACCAGAATGTGCTCGACATCGCTTTGCTGGAAGATCTCGTCATAGATCGGAAGCACCGCACCACCGGGATAGCCGAAAATGTGCTGGACGCCATGATCGACGAGCGCGCGCACAATCATCGCGGCGCCGGTCATCTGGTTCGGATCGTGGCTCTTGTCGCTCATGGCGTATTCCTTGGCTGGCTTTCGGCTGCGCCGTTTGTGGCGCGGTATTCTCGTCGGCTCGTGGCTTGGGCAATAAAAAAGGACCCGAAGAGGGCCCTGGCGCACCGTCCGAATTTGGATGGCAGCTAGCCATCCCCGGCGGCGCGCCTGGGTACGACTACGATAATAAGTTTGGCAATAATATTTCGCATAGGGCGGTTCATACTTCCCGAAGGTTGCGCGACCATACTGCCGAACGGCCAAAAGTCAAGCCATGGCCGGCTGATCACGCTCGATTACAACTGTATCCGGCTTCCTCGCGTTCGGCGAGGGTGAATTTTGGGTTTCCTGTTATGCGTGGCGCCGAATTTCCAGAAGGCGCGGCTTTGAGGCCACGCCCGTGCTGCATCGTCATTCCGGGGCGCGCATAAGCGCGAGCCCGGAATGACGAGCTACGTTGGGGTGACTGTTCCCAGCTCCACCCTCGCGTCCTCGGGTGCCACCCATTCGAATTCCGGCAGCTGGTGGCGAAACCAGGTGAACTGGCGCTTGGCGTAATGGCGGGTGTCGGCGCGGCCAATCTCGCTGGCCTCCTGCCGCGTCAACTCACCCTTGAGGTGGCGGATCAGAGCCGGGACGCCGTGGGCTTTCATCGCCGGCAACAACGGATCCAGATTTCGCGCGGCGAGCGCCCTCACCTCCTCGAGCGCGCCGGCCTGAAGCATCGTCTCGAATCGTGCATCGATCCGCGCGTAGAGCACATCGCGCGCGGGCGCGAGAAACAGCGCACGGAACGAGCCCGGCGGCAACAGCGGCCGCAGACCCTCGCGATGCCAGTCGGTGAGCGAACGCCCCGTCGCCTCGATCACTTCCAGCGCCCGCGCGATCCGCGTGCGGTCGCGTGGCTTCAGACGTTCGGCGTAAGACGCATCGCGCCGCCCGAGCTCCGCATGCAGCGCCTCGACGCCATCGCGTTCAAGCCTTGCGCGCACGGCGTCGCGGATTTCCGCCGGGATCGGCGGCACCGCCGAGAGGCCGCGCGTCAGCGCCTTGAAATACAGGCCGGAGCCACCGACGAAAATCGGCAGGCGGTTTTGCGCACGCGCTTCACCCAGCATGCGCGCCGCATCCGCCACCCACGCACCGGCCGAGAAATTCACCGCGGCATCGACGTGGCCGTAAAGCCGGTGCGGAACTTCCGCCTCCTCCGCGGCCGAGGGGCGCGCGGTCAGCACGGAGAGGTCGCGATAGACCTGCATCGAATCCGTATTGATCACGACGCCGCCGGCCTTTCGGGCGAACTCAAGCGCCAGCGCCGACTTGCCGCTGGCGGTCGGCCCTGCGATAAGCACGGCATTGTTGTCGTGACCCCAAGAATTCATGTCTCTCGTCGCAACCCTGATCTGCAACCCGGCCAATCCCGCTCTCGATAGCACGGTGCTGGACGGCGCGCGCGCGATTCTGCCCAAGGCCGGCCCTGCGCGATGGCTGTGGGACGAGGTCGCCGCCGACCTCCCCTTTGGCGACGGTCACGAGGACATTGCGGCCATCGCCGAGCGCCTGCGCGAGGCGCGCGGCGACTTACCGGTCGATATCGTCGTGCAGCCGGTGCTGGGCCGGCGTAAAAAGCTTTTCCTCGCCGACATGGATTCCACCATGATCGGGCAGGAATGCATCGACGAACTCGCCGATTTCGTCGGGCTGAAAGCGCATGTCGCCGCAATTACCGAACGGGCGATGCGCGGCGAAATCCAGTTTGAGCCCGCGCTGCGCGAACGCGTCACGCTGCTCAAGGGCCTCTCCGTCGACGTCGTCGACAAGGTGATCAAGGAACGCATTACGCTGACCCCGGGCGGGCGCGAGCTGGTCGCGACCATGCGCGCGCACGGCGCCTATACCTGTCTGATCTCGGGCGGCTTCACGCTGTTCACCGACGTCATCGCCGAGAAACTCGGCTTCCAGGAAAGCCGCGGCAACAGCCTGATCGTACGCGACGGCAAACTGACCGGCGAAGTCAAGCAACCGATCCTCGGCCGCGACGCCAAACTCGCCACCTTGATCGAGCTGCGCGAGAGCTTTGACCTCGATAATATCGACACCCTCGTTGTGGGCGACGGCGCCAACGATCTCGGCATGGTTCAGGAGGCGGGTCTCGGCGTCGCCTACCACGCCAAGCCCGCGGTCGCCGCTGCCGCCGCGGCGCGCATCGATTACGGCGATCTCACCGCGCTGCTCTACGCGCAAGGCTTTACGCGCGAGGAGTTTGCGGGCGCTTAGATTGCAAAAATCGAATCGTTAGAACGATTCACAATCTGTCGGCTCTCGCGCCGAAGAATTATCCTTCCCGCGTTGAACCAAATCGGAAATTTCATGTCTTAAACTTGGGGCCGTGTTGGCGTTGCGTGCTATCGGCTGATTTCACGAAGCCATGAGTTGCAAAACGAACCTATTCAGGGTTGAACCATCTGACGTCAGGGAGAGTCCAAGGAACCGAAACGCGATCGCGAAACATGCGGTTGCGACATCGCCATCCAAAGGATCTCATCCATGCAACGCTCTTTCGTAAAGCCTCTCCTCGCAACCGCCGTTCTCGTCTTCGCTGTGCTTCGAAGCGCGGCCGCGATAGCTGGCGAACTTCCGACCTTCGAAGTCTCCTCGTTTCCGGCGACGCCGCTCCAGGTTGCGGTGATCGGCGGCGCGAAGGTCCAGGAGCAGGCTGCAACGCCGACGCTGACGCGCAACAACATGCCGGCCTCTCCGCATCAGCTCAGCGTGCTGACGCCGCGCCACACGGTGGCTGCGGTGACGAACACGCCTACGGTCGGCTCCGCGCACAACTAGGCTGGAAGCGCTGCCACTACCTGCGAACCCGCCTGGGCGTATCGACGCTTCGAAGGCGGCAAGCGGGTGATCGCGGCGTCCGCGCACGGTCGTGCGAAAGGCGAACCGCCGGCACCGCGCTTCATTGTGCGAATCAGGGCAGCCTTGTA
>NZ_DASSRP010000294.1:0-36301 GCF_035701725.1 Bradyrhizobium sp. | reverse complement strand
ATCTTCGTTCGGGCCGCCCTCGACGACCGCCCAATAGGTTTTTGAAATCTTGCCGTGTTTGAACAAAAGCCCGAGCGAGGCCGTTGCCTTGCGGTGGCGTCCCAACACGAGACAGCCCGAGGTGTCCTTGTCGAGCCGATGTGCCAGCACCGGCGGGCGGGGCAGGCCATATCGCAAGGCATCGAAGGAGGCTTCGAGGTTCGCTCCGCCCTTCGGGCCGCGATGCACGGGAAGCCCTGCGGGCTTGTCAATCACAAGCATTAACCCGTCGCGATGAAGCACGCGGGCCTGAATCTGTTCCGCCGTCAATTGAGGAACATCGAGCAATTTACAAGTCTTTCGTTTGTGAGCTGAAAGGGCTAACACACCCCGCCATGACTGAGGAAGCACCTAAACAGAGCTGGTGGCGCCGGCTGTCCAGCGGATTGAAGCGGACGTCGAGTTCGCTGGGCACGGCGGTCGCCGACCTCGTGACCAAGCGCAAGCTCGATCGCGCCATGCTCGATGACATCGAGGATGTGCTGCTTCGCGCCGATCTCGGAACCGAAGTTGCCGCGCGTATTTCCGAAGCCGTCGGTCAAGGCCGCTATGACAAGTCGATCTCGGCCGACGAGGTCAAGGCAGTGGTGGCGAGCGAGGTCGAAAAAGTGCTGACGCCGGTGGCGAAGCCTTTGAGCGTCGAAGAGGCAAAGAAGCCGTTCGTCATTCTGGTTGTCGGCGTCAATGGCTCCGGCAAGACCACGACCATTGGCAAGCTCGCCGCAAAATTCTCCGCAGAGGGCCGCAAGGTGATGCTGGCGGCGGGCGATACCTTCCGTGCGGCCGCGATCGAGCAGTTGAAGGTCTGGGGCGAGCGAACGAAGTCGCCGGTGATATCAGGCGCGCAAGGATCGGATTCCGCGAGCCTTGCCTTCAACGCATTATCGTCGGCACGCGACGACAAGCGCGACGTGCTGCTGATAGACACCGCCGGGCGGTTGCAGAACAAGGCCGAGTTGATGAACGAACTCGAAAAGGTGGTTCGCGTCATCCGAAAGGTTGACGACACCGCGCCGCACGCAGTGCTGCTGGTGCTCGATGCCACGGTGGGACAAAACGCGCTCTCCCAAGTCGACGCGTTTCATCGTACGGCAGGGGTCACGGGCCTGGTGATGACGAAGCTCGACGGAACGGCGCGCGGCGGCATTCTGGTGGCGCTGGCGGAAAAATATAAGTTGCCGGTGCATTTCATCGGCGTCGGCGAAGGCATCGACGATCTCGCGCCGTTCACGGCCGCGGATTTCGCCAAGGCGATCGCCGGAATCGATGCATGACCCCGAAAAGTGGGAACCGGTTTTCGGACAAGGGCATGCATCAAATAAAAGACGAGATATAGGCTTCATCCATGGACAAGACCCAGCCGCATCCGCTGTTCAAGCTCGCCACCGAATTGGGGCCGCTGCTCGTATTCTTCATTGCGAACGCCAAGTTTCACCTGTTCGTCGCTACCGCTGCGTTCATGGTGGCGATCGTCGCTGCGATGGCAGCCTCCTACGTCGTGACGCGGCATGTGCCGCTGATGGCGCTTGTCACCGGCGTCGTGGTGCTGGTGTTCGGCACGCTGACGCTCGTGCTTCACGACGAAACCTTCATCAAGGTCAAGCCGACCATCATCTATGGGCTGTTTGCGCTGGTTCTCGGCGGCGGTCTGTTGTTCGGCCGATCCTTTATCGCCATCCTGTTCGATCAGGTGTTCAACCTCACGCCAAAGGGCTGGCGGATTCTGACGGTGCGCTGGGCGCTGTTCTTTCTTTGCATGGCAGTCCTCAACGAAGTCATCTGGCGCACGCAGACCACTGATTTCTGGGTCGGCTTCAAGGCTTTCGGCGTGATCCCGCTGACGATGGCATTTGCGATCATCCAGATGCCGCTGATCAAGCGCTTCCAGCTCGAACCGGTGTCCCTCGAAGCCAGCGATGCGGCCGAAGGCAATGTCGGCAACAATTCGAATTGAACGCGCGGTGGCCTGAACGCGCGGTGGCCGTCGCCTAACCGGCCGCAGCGGATGCTATGCGCGCCGGTCCGTCCGCCCGGCTTGCATTTCGGCAAATCATCGGCAAGCTTGCCTCCCTTTTGAGACTCAGTTGCCTGCCGCGGGGAGGCGATCAGTGACCCACGCAGAACTGCTCGGTTACGCAGCCGCAGCATGTGTTTTCGTGACGTTCTACATGAAGACCATGGTGCCGCTTCGGGTCGCCGGCATTGTCAGCAATTTCCTTTTCATTGGTTACGGATATGCGGTCGACGCCTATCCGGTGCTTGTGCTTCATCTGATCCTGCTGCCGCTCAACCTCCTGAGGCTGTATCAGATGCGGAGGCTGATCAAACAAATCGAGGAAGCGACCAGGCAGGACCTCAATCTGAATTGGGTCAAACCGTTCAGCACGACGAAATCCCTTTCCGCTGGCGAGATCGTGTTCCGCCGCGGCGATCCGGCCGACGAGATGTTCTTTATCGTTTCAGGCTGTTTCCGCGTCAGGGAGCGCGGCGTCGATCTTCAAACCGGCGAGGTGTTCGGCGAACTCGGCTTGTTGAATGCCGGTCAGGCGCGGACGGCGACCGTCGAATGCACGGCGAGCGGCGAATTGCTCCGGATCAGCTATGAGCACGTCAAGCAGCTCTATGTGCAGGACCCCAAGTTCGGGTTCTATTTTCTGCACCTCGTCAGCAAGCGGCTGTTCCACAACCTGTCGCTGACATCGCCACCGCCCGGGCGGCCGAATTGATGCTCAGGAGCCCGCCTTGAGCGCCTTGTCGATTTCTGTCCGCAGCACGGTGTTGATATTGTCCGATGTCACCGGCCCCACGAGCTTGTAGAGAATAGTGCCTTCGCGGCCAACGATGAAGGTTTCGGGTACCCCATAGACGCCCCATTCGATCGAGGCGCGGCCGTTGGTATCGACGCCGACGATGCCGAACGGATTGCCGTAGCGGCCGAGAAAACGGCGGGCGTTGTCGGCGCCATCCTTGTAGTTGATGCCGACGATCTGCAGGCGCTTGTCGTGGCCGAGCTCGGTCAGGAGCGGAGCCTCGTCGTGACAGGGCACGCACCACGACGCCCAGACATTGACGATGCTGACCTTGCCCTTGAAGACGGAAGGATCGAGGCCGGGAACCGCGGCGCCATCGTTAACAAGGCCTTCGAGCGGCGGCAGCGGAGTTTGCGGCGCTGGACGGCCGATCAGGGCCGAGGGAATCCGCGACGGATCGCCGTTGCCGAGCCGCAACCAGAACAGTGCTGCCAGTGCGGCAAAGACGACAAGCGGCAGGGCCATCAGCCAGCGCGAGCCTCGCGTCGTCGTCTCGTTCGATGCGTCGATCGATCTTTGGGGCGTGCTCATGTCTAAGACCTGATAAGGACCTTCAATTCGCCGCGTTAGTCCGTCGTCCGGCGCTGGGAGCGGCGGGTGATCCCCTTGGACTCAAGCTCGGTCAGGCGGCGCTTCTGGGTGCGATAATCGATGACGATCCAGGCGATCAGCAGCATCACGACCACGAGGACCACCAGATAGGAGGCCGCGATAAAGCTCGCATAGGGTCCGAGCGACATTGTGTTAGCCCACGCGCCGGCCGGCTTGCGCCTGGACCATCTGCATCGCCCGAACGCGCCGGCGAAGGATTTCGTTGCGCATCGCCGCCAGATGCAGCGTGAGGAACAGCAGCGAAAACGCCAGCGCCATCACCAAAAGCGGAATCAGAAAGGCGCGGTCGAGGGTCGAGCCGCCGAGCCGCATGACCGATGCCGGCTGGTGCAACGTGTTCCACCAGTCGACGGAAAACTTGATGATCGGCAGGTTGACGGCCCCGACCAATGTCAGCACCGCTGCGGCACGCGCGGCGCGCGAAGGGTCTTCGACCGCCCGCCACAGTGCGATCAGGCCGAGATACATCAGAAACAGGATCAGCACCGACGTCAGCCGCGCATCCCACTCCCAATAGGTGCCCCACATCGGCCGGCCCCAGAGCGAGCCGGTGACAAGTGCCAAAAAGGTGAAGGCCGCGCCGATCGGCGCGGCGGCTTTCGCGGCGACGTCGGCGAGCGGATGCCGCCACACCAGCGTGCCGAGCGCAGCAATGCTCATCACGCCCCAGACGAACATCGACAACCAGGCGTTCGGCACGTGAATGAACATGATCTTCACGGTCGCGCCCTGCTGGTAATCGTCAGGCGCCATCGCCGACTGGTAAAGGCCAAGCCCGAGCAGGATGACCGTCGCGGCGATCAGCCACGGCAACAGCCGCGCCGTGAAGCCAAGGAACCGGGTCGGATTGGCGAGGTCGATCAGCGTCATGGCATCCTGTTAATGGTCCGGCGCGTTGCAGGCAATTGGCATGAACGCCTTCAGCGAGAGTTGATGGATATCAAGTCGGCGTCAATCCAGTCCGTGCCGCAGGCTGGCGGCCGCGGCGAAGGGCCCGACAACCAGCCCAAACAGCGATAACGCACACAGGATCGAAAACGGTGCGCCGAAGTTCAAAGGTGCGGTGATCGCGGCTTCCGAAGCCGCAACGCCAAAGATCAGTACGGGGATGGAGAGCGGCAAGACCAGCACTGCGAGCAATAGCCCGCCCCGGTGCAGCGTCACCGCCAGCGCAGCGCCGATCATGCCGATAAAGGTCAGCGCCGGCGTGCCGGCGAGCAGCGTCAGCGCCACCGCCGCGGTCGCGCTGACCTCGAGGTTGAGCAGCAATCCCAGCACGGGTGTCGCAACGATCAGCGGCAGTCCGGCGGCGAGCCAATGCGCCAGCGCCTTGGCCGCGCAGGCCAGTTCCAGCGGGGTTCGGCTCATCGTGATCAGATCGAGCGAGCCGTCATCGTGATCGGCGGCGAACAGCCGTTCGAGCGTCAGCAAACTTGCAAGCAGCGCGCCGAGCCAAAGGATCGCGGGTCCCAGTCGCGCGAGCAGTGCGAGGTCCGGTCCGATTGCAAACGGCATCAACACGACAACAGTGAGAAAGAAAAAGACGCCGATCAAGGCGCCGCCGCCGACGCGCAGCGCGATCCTTATATCCCGGCGCATCAGCGCAGAAAGCGCGCTCACAGGCTGTCTCCAACGCGCAAGGTGCGCGTGGCCACGCCGAGCGGGGTGTGGGTTGCGGCGATGATCAGGCCGCCGCGCGAAAGATGCTCCGACATCACGCCGGCGAACAGCTTTTGCCCGGCAGTGTCCAGCGCATTGGTTGGCTCGTCCAACAGCCAGATCGGCCGTTGCACGCACAGCAGGCGCGCAATCGACAGCCGCCGCCGCTGGCCGGCGGACAAATAGGCCGCAGGCAAATGGGCGGCGTGATCGAGTTCGACGGTTGCGAGGCTCTCGGCCAGATCGGAGGTCTCCCCGCCGAGAAAGTCTCGCCAAAAGGCCAGGTTTTCCGCCACACTGAGCGCCGGCTTCATTGCGTCGCGATGGCCGAGATAGTGGGACTGCTCGGCAAGCGTGAATTCGCGGTCACCGCCGTCGAGCAGGATCGATCCGCCGGCGGGTGCCAGCAGGCCGGCAATCAGCCGCAGCAACGAGGTTTTGCCTGATCCGTTCGGGCCGACCACTGCCACGGCCTCGCCGGCATTCGCGTCGAAATCGAGGCTGGAAAACACCTCTCGGCCGCCCCGCACACATCTCACTCCGCGTCCCGAGAGCCGCATTACGTCTCCGATCTCTGCATCGCTATTGATCGCTTCTCGGTGTGGCGGCGATTGTTGAAAGATTCTATAAGCCGGAACTTGACTCGCCGCACAATCCGCATGGGGTGGGATCGTTAGCCAACCGCCTTGGTTGGTACTAAAATACCTTCGCCGGGTATGAACCGACAATTTGGGATTGCCTCACATGACCTCTCTCGACAGCTTCAAGTGCCAGAAAACCCTCAAGGTTGGCGGCAAGACCTACGTCTATTACAGCCTGCCCACCGCCGAGAAGAATGGTCTGAAGGGGATATCCCGGCTTCCTTATTCGATGAAGGTTCTGCTCGAGAACCTGTTGCGCAATGAAGACGGCCGCACCGTCAAGAAAGAAGACATCGTCGCCGTCTCCAAATGGCTGAAGAAGCGCACGCTCGAACACGAGATCGCCTTCCGTCCGGCGCGCGTGCTGATGCAGGATTTCACCGGCGTTCCCGCGGTGGTCGATCTCGCCGCCATGCGCAACGCGATGCAGAATCTCGGCGGTGATGCCGAGAAGATCAACCCGCTGGTGCCGGTCGATCTCGTGATCGACCACTCGGTAATCGTGAACTTCTTCGGCGACAACAAGGCTTTCGCCAAGAACGTGACCGAGGAATACAAGCAAAATCAGGAGCGCTACGAATTCCTGAAGTGGGGCCAGAAGGCGTTTTCGAATTTCTCCGTGGTGCCACCCGGCACCGGCATCTGCCACCAGGTCAATCTCGAATATCTCGCGCAGACGGTGTGGACCAAGAAGGAGAAGCTGACCGTCGGCAAGAAGAAGGGCACGTTTGAGGTCGCCTATCCGGACTCGCTCGTCGGCACCGACTCGCACACCACGATGGTCAACGGCCTTGCGGTGCTTGGCTGGGGCGTCGGCGGCATCGAGGCCGAAGCCTGCATGCTCGGCCAGCCGCTCTCGATGCTGCTGCCGGACGTCGTCGGTTTCAAACTCAAGGGACAGCTCAAGGAAGGCGTCACCGCGACCGACCTCGTCCTCACGGTCACGCAGATGCTGCGCAAGCAGGGTGTGGTCGGTAAGTTCGTCGAGTTCTTCGGTCCCGGTCTCGATTATCTCTCGGTCGCGGACAAGGCCACCATCGGCAACATGGCGCCCGAATATGGCGCGACCTGCGGCTTCTTCCCGGTCGATGCCGCAACCATCGATTATCTCAAGACGTCGGGCCGCAAGAACGATCGCGTGGCGCTGGTCAAGTCCTATGCCAAGGCGCAAGGCTTGTTCCGCGACGCCAAGTCCGCCGATCCGGTTTTCACGACCACGCTCGTCCTCGACCTCAAGGACGTCGTGCCCTCGATGGCCGGTCCGAAGCGCCCGGAGGGACGCGTGGCCTTGCCGGCGGTCGCCGAAGGCTTTGCCGGCGCGCTGGCCAACGAATACAAGAAGAGCGCCGACGGCGAGACGCGCTATCCGGTCGAAAATCGCGACTTCAATCTCGGCCATGGCGACGTCGTCATTGCCGCGATCACCTCCTGCACCAACACCTCGAATCCCAGCGTTCTGATTGGCGCCGGGCTGCTGGCCCGCAAGGCCGTTGCCAAGGGATTGAAGGTCAAGCCGTGGGTGAAGACCTCGCTCGCGCCAGGCAGCCAGGTGGTGGCCGAATATCTCGCCAATTCCGGCCTGCAGACGGATCTCGACAAGGTCGGCTTCAATCTCGTCGGCTTCGGCTGCACCACCTGCATCGGCAATTCCGGCCCGCTGCCGGAAGAGATTTCGAAATCGATCAACGATAACGGCATCGTCGCCGCCGCGGTGCTGTCGGGCAACCGCAACTTCGAAGGCCGCGTCTCGCCGGACGTGCAGGCGAACTATCTGGCCTCGCCGCCGCTGGTCGTCGCGCACGCGCTCGCCGGCACGGTGAGAAAGGATCTTGCGGTCGAGCCGATCGGCGAAGGCAAGGATGGCAAGCCGGTCTATCTGAAGGACATCTGGCCGACCGCGAAAGAGATCAATGCGATGATGAAGAAATTCGTCACCGCCTCGATCTTCAAGAAGCGCTATGCCGACGTGTTCAAGGGCGACACCAACTGGCGCAAGATCAAGACCACGGAAAGCGAAACCTTCCGCTGGAACATGAGCTCGACCTATGTGCAGAACCCGCCTTACTTCGAAGGCATGAAGAAGGAGCCGGAGCCGATCAAGGACGTGGTCGATGCGCGGATCCTTGCGATGTTCGGCGACAAGATCACGACCGACCACATCTCGCCGGCCGGTTCGATCAAGCTGACGTCGCCCGCCGGAAAATTCCTCAGCGAACATCAGGTGCGCCCGGCCGACTTCAATCAATACGGCACGCGGCGCGGCAACCACGAAGTGATGATGCGCGGCACCTTCGCCAATATCCGCATCAAGAACTTCATGCTGAAGGGCGCGGACGGCAACATTCCCGAGGGCGGGATGACCAAGCACTGGCCCGATGGCGAGCAGATGTCGATCTACGACGCAGCGATGAAGTATCAGGAAGAGGGCGTGCCGCTGGTCGTGTTCGCCGGCGCCGAATACGGCAACGGTTCGTCGCGCGACTGGGCCGCGAAGGGCACCCGGCTGCTCGGCGTGCGCGCCGTGATCTGCCAGAGCTTCGAGCGCATTCATCGCTCCAACCTGGTCGGCATGGGCGTGCTGCCGCTGACCTTCGAGGACGGCGCTTCCTGGCAGTCGATTGGACTGAAGGGCGACGAGAAAGTAACCATACGCGGGTTGCAGGGCGACCTGAAGCCGCGTCAAAAGTTAACCGCCGAGATCGTCTCCGGTGACGGTGCGCTGCAGCGTATCTCCTTGCTCTGCCGGATCGATACGCTGGACGAGCTGGATTACTATCGGAATGGCGGCATTTTGCACTACGTGCTGCGAAAGCTTGCCGCGTAATTGTGATCGGGGGCTCACCGCGAAGTGAGTAGCGACCAGGGGGCGGGCAGCCTAAAAAAGGCTGCTCTTGCCCGTACGAAGCCATTGGCTTTGTGGTCCGTTAGATGCTAGCGGCGAGTTGTCGAACAACGATTTCCCGGGTCCAGTATGACGATGATGATGGCCTGTAATTCGATTTCACGCTGGTCGGGCGCCCTCGGCGTCTGTGCAATCGTGGCGGTCATCCGTCCTGCTGTGGCTGCGGAGCCCCGCGCTGTCGTCGAACTCTTCACCTCGCAAGGATGTTCGTCCTGCCCGCCCGCCGACAAGGTGATCGGCGAACTCGCCCAGGATCCGAGCGTGATCGCGCTGAGCATGCCGATCGACTACTGGGATTATCTGGGTTGGAAGGACACGCTGGCGGATTCGCGCTTCTCGGCCCGCCAGAAGGCCTACTCGCTGATGCGCGGCGACCGCGATGTTTACACGCCGCAGGCGATCGTGAATGGCGAGGCTCATGTGATCGGCAGCGATCGCGGCGAGATCGAGCGTGCAATCGAGGTCACACGCGAAAGCGACGGCGTGATGTCGGTGCCGGTGTCGATGAAGCTGAACGGCAAACAGATTACCGTCTCGGTCGCCGCTTCGAACGGACCTCCGCTGGCCTCGCATGCCGAGGTCTGGATCTGCTCGATCTCCAAGGCGGTGCCGATCTCGATCGCGCGCGGCGAAAATCGCGGCCGCGAGCTGACCTATTACAACGTGGTCCGCAATGTGTTGAAAGTCGGCGACTGGAACGGCACTCCTGGAAGCTGGACGGTTCCATTGGAGAACATTTCCCGGGAAGGGATCGATGCCGCTGCCGTGTTCGTTCAGGATGGAAGCCGCGATCGGCCCGGCCCGATGTTAGGCGCGGCCTATACGACGCTGCACTGAGCGGAGCTTTTCCAAACTAACATTCGGAGAAAAACCCGGCTTGCATCGGGCGATCGAGTTTGCGCGGTCGCTCTCGCGGACGTTTCGGTCCGTTTGCCGCATCGAGACCGACATCTTGCCGAAAAAAGAAAAGGACCAACTCGCGTTGGTCCAGTCACGGATCAATACTCTGCGCTAGACCCGGTCCCGACGACCCCGGGGGGCTGGGGGCTGAGGAATCCGGTATCGAAAGGACCGGGCCAACGCAGGTGATTCTTATCGCAGTCCAGCGCGGCGCACCGTGGGCGGAAGTAGGGCGGTATTATGATTGAGCTAACGATCCCGTGACGGCATCGAAAGTCCGTCAGCGTCGAAAGTTGCAGGCGCCGGCGCGCGTTTTTGGGCCCGCTTCGCGGCTGCCGCCCCTTGCGGAGCCGCCCGGTCGGCGCAATCATGTAATAAAGATGACAGGAGATGTGCCATGAGTTTGATCTCGGAGGATGCCGATCCAAGCGAGGCACGCGCCGCGGCGCGGCCGGGCGCTGCGGGCGTCATGGCGAACCGGGTGACGTTCAATCGTCTTGAACTCAATCGCATTCTGAATCTGTATGGGCGCATGGTCGCGGACGGCGAGTGGCGCGATTATGCCATCGACTTCCTGCGCGATCGCGCGGTGTTCTCGATTTTCCGCCGCGCCTCCGAAGTTCCGCTTTATCGGATCGAGAAAGATCCGCGGCTCGCGCGCAAACAGGGCATGTACAGCGTGATTTCGGCCAGTGGCCTCATTCTGCGCCGTGGCCACGAGCTCGATCGCGTCTTGCTGGTGATCGACCGCAAACTGGCGGTGGTCTGACCGTAACAGCGCGCCACGGCCTTTAACCGGTCGACGGCACCGTGCCCGCCCCCTCGCCGAGTTCTCGCTGCATCATCACTGTGTCCAGCCAACGGCCGAATTTGAGGCCAACATTCGGGTGGGTTCCGATCATCTGAAAACCACACGCCGCGTGCACGCCGACCGAGGCGGCATTGGCCGAATCCCCAATGACCGCGATCATCTGCCGGAAGCCGCGTCTTTCGCATTCGATGATCAGCCGTTCGAGTAACCGCCGGCCGATGCCGCGGCCGTGAATCGCAGGTCGCAGATAGACCGAATTCTCCACTGTGAAACGATAGGCAGGCCGCGGCCGATAAGAGCTCGCATAGGTGTAGCCGACGACATCGCCATCCAGCAGCGCGACAAAATAAGGGAAGCCGCCATCGGCCAGCGCGTGAAAGCGGCGCGTCATTTCGGCCAGGTCTGGCGGCACGAGCTCGAAGGTTGCGGTTCCCTGGCGAACCGCGTGGTCGTAGATCTCGGTGATGGCGGGCAGGTCGGCGGTCGTGGTCGGCCTGATTTCGAGCGGAGACATCGCCGCAGACTATTTTCGCCGCGCCCAAAAGAAAAGCCCCGGCAATGACGCCGGGGCTTTGGTCGTTTGTCGTTGAAGCGTTACTCGCGTTGTCCGAGCAGCTGCAAGAGCAGCGTGAACAGGTTGATGAAGTTCAGGTAGAGCGACAGGGCGCCGGTAATTGCCGCCCGCTCTGCCACGTCACCGCCCGCGCTGGCATAGCCATAGATGTAATCGTTCTTCAAACGCTGGGTGTCCCAGGCGGTCAGGCCAGCGAACACCAGGACCCCAACCACCGAAATGATGAAGCCCATGGTTCCGTTGGCGAGGAACAGGTTCACCAGGCTCGCGATAATGATGCCGAACAGGCCCATCATCAGGAACGATCCCATTCCGGTCATGTCACGCCGCGTGGTGTAGCCATACAGGCTCAGCGCACCAAACGAGGCGGCGGTGATGAAGAACACGCGCACGATTGAGGTGTGCGTATACACCAGGAAGATCGAGGACAGCGAAATACCCATCAGCGCCGAGAACACCCAGAACAAGAGCTGGGCGGTCGAAGGCGCCAGACGGTTGATCCCGGCCGAGATCACGAACACCATCGCCAGCGGCGCGAGGATGAACAGCCACTTTAGCGGGCTGACAAACATTGCGTAGCCAAACGGGGTCAGGAACGCGTTGCCGATCTTGGCAGCGGCACCTGACGGATCGGTGGTCACGGCGGCCATGTAAACGCCAAGCGCGGCGAAGCCGGTGATGGCAAGGCCGATCGTCATGTAATTGTAGATGCGCAGCATGTACGCGCGCAGACCGGCATCGACGGTCGCGGCATCAACGCGCCCGGCGGCCCGGCCGAAGGGGGAGGCATAGTTGCGGTCTAGGTCCGACATGGTCGAATTCCTGTTGGTTGTCTGGCAGGCAAGTTTCGCCTCGCCAGCTAAAATTACCCCAGATATCGCCGCTTCCCGACATTAATTTTGCGTCATGAAGCGGTGTCTGGTCTCGACGCGATATTTGGGAAAGTAACACATTCGCCGCAAGCGTCCACGCGCGGCTGAATGTCGCGAGCGCGTGCGACAAGCGGTCCGTATCGGATTCGAACTTTTATACAATTTTTATATGGGCTGAGGCCAGCTTGCGGATTCAGAGGTTTCTCAGCACCGCCGCGGGCTTTTGATTGAGGGCGAGCAGCGTTCCGGCCAGTCCGAGCCCGACCGTGACCACGAGCGCGGAGGCTACGACCCCGGCGGCGCTGCCGGCCTGCCAGACAAAGCTTAACGTCATCAGGCGGGTGACGATCAGCCATGCAGCAAGCGAGCCCGTGATCACGCCAAAGACAGCGGTGGCAAGGCCGATCAACAGGTACTCGATGGCGTAGGCGCCAAGCAGGCGTGCTCTGGTTGCGCCGAGCGTCTTGAGGATGACCGCATCATAGACCCGGTGGCGGTGGCCGGCAGCCAGGGCGCCACCAAGCACGAGGATCGCCGAAACCAGGGTGATGGCGCTGGCGCCGCGAATCGCCAGCACGAGATTGCTGACGACCGAGCCGATGGTCTCCAGCGCCTCGCGAACCCTGACGCTTGTCACCATCGGGAAGGCCCCGGCCACGGATTTGACGATCGCCGCGTCCGTCGCCGCGCTTGGATGAGGCTCGGTCAAGGTCGCGATGTGGGTATGAGGGGCGCCCTTGAAGGCATTGGGCGAGAACACCAGCACGAAATTGATGCCGAGCCCCTGCCAGTCGATCGTGCGCATGTTGCCGATCTTCGCCGAGATATCGCGGCCGAGCACGTTGACCACGATCTCGTCGCCGACTTTCAGACCAAGCCCGTCGGCGATTTTCTTCTCGATCGAAACCAGCGGCGGCCCGCTATAGTCCGCGTCCCACCAGGCGCCCTCGACGATCTTCGAGCCCTTCGGAATTTCGCCGGTCGAGGTCAGGCCGCGGTCGCTTTGAAGCACCCATTCGGCGTCGGTAGAGGGCTTGAGATCTTCCGCCCTGACGCCGCGTGCCGAGACGATCCGCCCGCGCAGCATCGGCACTTCCTCGACCGTCGATCCGGGCGCGGCCTGCTTCAGGAACGCGCTGAAACGGTCGGCGTCGGTTGAGGGAATGTCGATGAAGTAGAACGAGGGCGCGCGCTCGGGCAGGGCCGCCATGAATTGCCGCCGCAGGTTGCCGTCGATCTGGGTGATGGTCACCAGTACCGCGAGGCCGAGGCCGAGCGAGAGCACGACCGACGGCGTCAGCGCACCGGGCCGATAGACGTTGGTGATCGCAAGCCGCAGCATGGTCATTTCGCTGCGCGGCAGGCGGCGCGCCAGCGCCATCAGCAGCGCGGCGACGCCGCGCAGCAAGGCGAAGACCGCGATCGACGACACCACGAAAATGGTGGCGACGCGCCTGTCGTAGGACAGGCCGACGACAACGGCGATCAGCAAGACAATCACGGCCGCCATCGAGGCGAGGTAACGCCAGCGCGGGCGGTGCCAGGCGCTGGCGACAGTGTCCCGGAACAGCGCCGCGACCGGGACGTCGTGAACGCGACCGAGCGGCCACATGCCGAAGGCGAGCGCGGTCAGAAGCCCGTAGACCAGCGACAGCGCCAGTTCGGCTGGATGCAGCGTGGGCTCGATCGGCAGCGGCAGCAGCTTGCCGAACAGATGCACGATGAGAAACGGCAGTGCGGCGCCGGCGGCAAGCCCGATCGCCGAGCCGATCAGGGCAAGCCCGATCACCTGCGTGAGATAGATCGCAAACACGTCGCGGCCGGTGCCGCCGACCGCCTTGAAAGTTGCGATCACATCGCGCCGCCGATCGATATGGCTTTTGACTGCGTTGGCGACCCCGACGCCGCCGACCAGCAGCGCCGCGAGACCAACCAGGGTCAGGAACTGGGTGAAGCGCTGGATCGTGCGTTCGAGCTGTGGCGAGGCGTTGTCACGAGAACGGACTTCCCATCCGGCTTGCGGCAGCGCCTGCCGCACGTCGTCGATGAAGCGGGTGGTGCTGCGGCTGCCGCTTGCCTCGTCCGGCAGCTTCACCCGATAGGTCCAGCGCACCAGGCTGCCGGGTTGCAGCAGTTGGCTGGCGCGAAGCGCGGCTTCGCTGACCAGAAATCGCGGACCGAATCCGAGGCCGCCGGCGAGTTTGTCCGGTTCGGCGCTGACGATGCTGCGGATCTGGAAACTCGCCTGGCCGACATGGACGCGGTCGCCAAGCTTGAGATCGAGCCGGGTCAGGAGCGTCTGATCGGCGGCCGCGCCGAAAGCGCCGTCGCGTTCGGCCAAGAGATCGTCGACCGGCAGTTCCGGCTCGAGCGACAAATGCCCCAGCATCGGATAGCGACCGTCAACCGCCTTGATCTCGACCAGCGCCAGGCGATCGTCGGCTGTGCGCGCCATGCCGCGCAGCGTTGCAATCGACGACACTTCGCCGCGCGCGCGCAGGACCGCGATTTCTTCCGGCTTCGCCTCGCGTTGAAACAGCGAGAAGGCGACGTCGCCACCGAGCAGCGTGCGGCCTTCGCGCGCCAGCCCATCGCCGAGACTGGCGGCCACCGACCCGACGCCGGAAATCGTCATGACGCCAAGCGCAATG
Source organism: Bradyrhizobium sp. (assembly GCF_035701725.1). Lineage (GTDB taxonomy): Bacteria > Pseudomonadota > Alphaproteobacteria > Rhizobiales > Xanthobacteraceae > Bradyrhizobium. Next base: position 21,830 of record NZ_DASSRP010000294.1, on the reverse strand, counting down.
CAGGCGATGAAGACGTAGAAGCCGCGCAAGCCCCCGCGCAACTCGCGCAAGGCGTAGCGCAGCGGAAGCGAAGCCGGCGGGTTAGCGGTCGCGGGTTCGGCAACGATGGTCATGAGGCGGTATCGCGCCCCGCAACTTGCATATCGATGCGGCCCGAACGCAACCGGATGACGCGGTCACAGCGATGCGCCAGCGAGGCGTCGTGCGTCACCAGCACCAGCGTCATGCCGCGCTCGGCGTGCTTGGTGAACAGGAGATCGATGATCTGCTTGCCGGTGGTCTCATCGAGATTGCCGGTCGGCTCGTCCGCGACCAGGATGGCCGGATCGGGCGCCAGCGCGCGTGCCAGTGCCACGCGTTGCTGCTCGCCGCCGGAAAGCTGCGTCGGATAGTGATGCAGGCGGTCGCCGAGACCGACGGACGCCAGTTCCTGCGCGGCGCGCTCGGAGGCATCGCGGCTGCCGGCGAGTTCAAGCGGGACTGCGACATTCTCCAGCGCCGTCATGGTCGGGATCAGGTGAAACGACTGAAATACGATGCCGACCTGACGGCCCCGAAAGCGCGCCAAGGCATCCTCATTGAGGGCATTGAAAGCGGTCCCGCTCACAACCACCTCTCCACTGTCGGGGCGCTCAAGCCCCGCCATCACCATCAGGAGTGTCGATTTTCCCGAACCTGACGGCCCGATCAGGCCAAGTGCCTCACCGGAAGCGACACGCAGGCTGATGTCCTTGAGAATGTGGACGCGCGCCGCGCCTGAGCCGAGCGACAGGTTGACGTTGGAGAGCGAAATGCTGTCCGGTGCAAGGCCGGATACAGATGAGGGTTTTGTGAGACTGTCCATAACTCGCTCATATGGTAGTTCTGGTGCGGCGGTCGAGAGGCTCTTGCCCATGTTCAAGCACATGCTTGTGTGCGTTTTGTTGCTGGCGGTTTCGGAACTGGTCGCCGGGCCGGCCTTGGCACAGTCTTCGACCGCGGTCGGCAGTGCCCCGCTCAAGCTGGTGGTGCTCGGTGATTCCTTGAGCGCCGGATACGGCCTCGCCGGTGCCGATGCATTCCCGGCCAAGCTGCAAAAGGCCTTGAAAGCTAAGGGGATAGAGGTCGATATGACCAATGCCGGCGTGTCCGGCGACACGGCGTCGGGCGGCCGCGACCGGCTCGATTGGTCGGTGCCCGAGGGCACGCAGGCCGTCATCGTCGAACTCGGCGCCAATGACGCGCTGCGCGGCACCGATCCCGCCGTCACCCGTGCGGCGCTGACCGACATCGTGACCAAGCTGAAGGCGCGAGGCATCGCGGTGATGTTGTGCGGGATGCTGGCGCCGCCAAATTATGGCAACGATTTCGCGGTCCGCTTCAACTCGATCTATCCGGATCTCGCCAAATCGGCCGGCGTGCCGCTCTATCCGTTTTTTCTCGACGGCGTCGCCGCCGATGCCAAAGTGAACCAGGCCGATGGCATGCATCCGACGGCGGAGGGAATTGACATCATCGTCAAAAGAATCTTGCCTAGCGTTGAGGCATTTCTCGGCTCGATATCACGGCGCGCGAGCTGAAAAACGAACAGGAGGAGCAATGCCGTGGACCTTTACCGATCGGTTAACGGGATCTGCTTCGCAGAGTCACATAACTGCGGTAAAAATTAGTGCCGGTGATTCGTCGCCGGGGCCTGTTAGAGAACGTGATCTTTAGGGAAAGCTGTTACTCTCTTTTCCGAATCATGTTCCAGCATCGGGAGTTGAGCGATGCCGCGTCTGTTTACCGGACTGGAAATTCCCCCCGAAATTGGCCAAACGCTTTCTTCGTTGCGCGGTGGACTGCCCGGAGCCCGCTGGATTGACCCCGAAAACTACCACGTCACCCTTCGTTTCATCGGCGATATCGACGGCGTCTCGGCGAACGAGATCGCCTCGATGCTGTTTCGGGTCAATCGCAAGCCGTTCGAGGTTGCGGTGCAGGGCCTTTCAAGTTTCGGCGGCAAAAAACCGCGCGCGGTAGTCGCCAACATCGCCCCGAGCCGGCCGCTGATCGAATTGCAGGCCGAGCTTGAACGAATGATGCAGCGGATCGGTCTCGATCCCGAGGGCAGAAAATTCACGCCCCATGTCACGCTGGCGCGGCTGCGCGACGCGGATGCCCGGGATGTCGCCGACTATCTTTCGGTGCGCGGCTATTTCCCGACCCGGGTGTTTACGGCCTCGCGCTTTGTGCTGTTTTCGTCCCGCGCCTCCACGGGCGGCGGACCCTATGTGGTTGAGGATTCCTATGCGCTAAGCGCGTGAGGCGATCGTCGCCACCCGTATGTCGCGCGCGACTGCGGTGCGGGATTGGCGCCGCGCATGCCCGTCTGCGGCTTTCCACCTTGCATTTTTCCTTACGCTGGGGCCCTAGTGGTCCGATTCTAACATTTGCATCCTTGTAAGGCAGGCACTTTTGCAAATGTTAGAATCAAAGGACCACTAGCAAATAGAGGTTTTAGTGGGTTTTTGGATTAGACATTCGCTAGACGAGCCCTCGGCCGGGTGGCTAGCGAATTTTAAATCCACTCCACTAGAATAGGCCCATGTTGTCTCCATCGCCTGCGTATTTCCTGAAAACTTACGAAGAGCTCGTCGCATCGGGGGCGATCGAGCCCGACGCCGCCCAGCGCGAGGTCGCGGAGGCTTTTGGTGAGCTTGAGCTAAAGCTTTCGGATTACAAGCCGCCGCGCAAGCAGGGCCTGCTCGGGCGGCTGTTTGCAGACAAGGATCAGGCGCCGCCGCGCGGGCTCTATGTTCACGGCGAGGTTGGCCGCGGCAAGACGATGTTGATGGACCTGTTTTTCCAGGCCTGTCCGGTCGAGCACAAGCGCCGCGCCCATTTTCACGAATTCATGGCCGAGGTGCACGAGCGCATCTACGGCTTTCGGCAGGAGATTGCGCGCGGGCAAATCCCCGACGGCGATGTGATCGCGCTCACCGCCAATGCGATCTTCGAGCAGGCCTGGCTGCTCTGCTTCGATGAATTCCACGTCACCGACATTGCCGATGCGATGATCCTCGGGCGGCTGTTCGCGCGTTTGTTCGAACTCGGCACGGTGGTGGTCGCAACCTCCAACGTCGCCCCCGAAGAGCTCTACAAGGGCGGGCTCAATCGCGCGCTGTTTCTTCCCTTCATCGCGCAGATCGAAGAGCATATGAGCGTGTTGCGGCTCGATGCCCGCACCGATTTCCGGCTGGAAAAACTTGCCGGTGTAAAGATGTGGCTGGTGCCGGCGGACGCCACAGCCGCCGCAGCGCTCGATGTGGCCTGGGCAAAGCTCACCGGCAACGCGCCGTGTCGTTCTCGCGATATTTCGATCAAGGGCCGCACGCTGCATGTGCCGTGCTCGTCGCACGGTGTGGCGCGTTTTTCCTTTGCCGAACTTTGTGAGCAGCCGCTCGCCGCATCCGACTACCTTCGGCTCGCACGCGACTATCATACGATCTTCATCGATCGCATTCCGGTGATGGATTATGGCGAGCGCAATGCCGCCAAGCGGTTCATCACGCTGATTGATACGCTGTACGATAACGGCGTGAAGCTGATGGCCTCCGCCGCTGCCGATCCGCTCTCGCTCTATCTGGCGAGCGAGGGCAATGAGGCGAACGAATTCAAGCGGACATCGTCGCGGCTGATCGAAATGGGCTCGGAATCCTATTTAGGGAGGCCGCACGGCCACAAGGATTCCGCGGCCAGCGGTTCGACCACCGGATTGGTCGAGACGTAAGCATCGTCATTCCGGGGCGCGCGCCAGCGCGAACCCGGAATCCAGGTGTTTGGTTCGAGATTCCGGGTTCTCGCGGAGCCTGTCATAGGGCGCCCATTCGTGCGACCCGTTGGTGAGCCCCGGAATGAAAGGCAGACCTACAATTGAGCACGCCGCGGCTTGAACGAGCCGGTGAGAAGGGATAACCAGCCTCAAACGGCTTTCATTCACCTCCATCGCTGAAGGACTTCCCCATGGCGCGCAACAAGATTGCTCTGATTGGCTCCGGCCAGATCGGCGGAACGCTGGCTCACCTCGTCGGCCTGAAGGAACTCGGAGATGTCGTGATGTTCGACATTGCCGAGGGCGTGCCCCAAGGTAAATCGCTCGATATCGCGCAGTCTTCGCCCGTCGACGGCTTCGATTCCCAGCTCACCGGCGCCAATTCCTATGAAGCGCTCGATCGCGCCGACGTCTGCATCGTCACCGCCGGTGTGCCGCGTAAGCCCGGCATGAGCCGCGACGATCTTCTTTCGATCAATCTGAAGGTGATGGAGCAGGTCGGCGCGGGCATCAAGAAATACGCGCCCGACGCCTTCGTCATCTGCATCACCAACCCGCTCGACGCGATGGTCTGGGCGCTGCAGAAGGCCTCAGGCCTGCCGCACAAGAAGGTGGTCGGCATGGCCGGCGTGCTGGATTCGGCGCGCTTCCGCTATTTCCTCGCCGACGAGTTCAACGTCTCGGTCGAAGACGTCACCGCCTTCGTGCTCGGCGGTCACGGTGACACCATGGTGCCGCTGGTGCGCTACTCGACGGTGGCGGGCATTCCGCTGCCCGACCTCGTCAAGATGGGCTGGACCTCGCAGGCTCGCGTCGACGAGATCGTTGATCGCACACGCAACGGCGGCGCCGAGATCGTCAACCTGCTCAAGACCGGTTCGGCGTTCTACGCGCCCGCGGCGTCGGCGATCGCGATGGCCGAGAGCTATCTGAAGGACAAGAAGCGCGTGCTGCCCTGCGCCGCCTATCTCAACGGCGAATATGGCGTGAAGGATATGTATGTCGGCGTGCCCGTGGTGATCGGCTCAAAGGGCGTCGAGCGGATCGTCGAAATCGAACTCGCCGGCAAGGACCGTGAGGCCTTCGACAAGTCGGTCGGGGCGGTGCAGGGGCTGGTCGATGCCTGCAAGAAGATCGCACCGGATCTTCTAGGTCGGTGACTTGAAAGGGATTTTGCCGGGAATCGAAGTTTCGATTTCCGGCATTTCGCTTTTTGAAGCTGTTTAAGTCAGTCCGGGTTGCAGTTCTTTTGGTATATGGTATGCCAGAGTAAAGGCTGGTGTGAATTTGCAAACGCGCCGCGGCCCGAGGGTTCGGGTCCAAGGTTTCGGGGAACGTCCAGATGAATATCCATGAATATCAGGCCAAGGCGCTGCTGGCTGAATTCGGCGTCGCCATTTCCAAGGGTGTGCCGGTGCTCAAGGCCGCCGATTCCGAAGCCGCCGCAAAAAGCCTTCCCGGCCCGGTCTGGGTGGTGAAGAGTCAGATCCATGCCGGCGGTCGCGGCAAGGGCACGTTCAAGGAAGCCTCCGCCGGCGGCAAAGGCGGCGTTCGCATCGCGAAATCCGTCGCCGAGGTCAATGAATTCGCCAAGCAGATGCTGGGCGCTACGCTGGTGACAGTGCAGACCGGTCCGCAGGGCAAGCAGGTCAACCGCCTCTACATCGAAGACGGCTCCGACATCGACAAGGAGTTCTATCTTTCGATCCTGGTCGACCGCGAAACCTCAGAAGTGTCGTTCGTGGTGTCGACCGAAGGCGGCGTCAACATCGAGGAAGTCGCGCACAAGACGCCTGAGAAGATCGTCACCTTCTCTGTCGACCCCGCGACCGGCATCATGGGCCATCACGGCCGCACCGTTGCGAAAGCGCTCAAGCTCACCGGCGATCTGGCCAAGCAGGCCGAGAAGCTCGCCGCCCAGCTCTATACCGCGTTCGTCGCCAAGGACATGGCGATGCTTGAGATCAATCCGCTGGTCGTCACCAAGCAGGGCCAGCTTCGCGTGCTCGACGCCAAAGTGTCGTTCGACGATAACGCGCTGTTCCGGCATCCGGAGATCGTCGTCCTGCGCGACGAGACCGAGGAGGATGCCAAGGAAATCGAGGCTTCGAAATACGATCTCAACTACGTCGCGCTCGACGGCACCATCGGCTGCATGGTCAATGGCGCCGGCTTGGCCATGGCGACGATGGACATCATCAAGCTCTACGGCATGGCGCCGGCGAACTTCCTCGATGTCGGCGGCAGCGCCAGCAAGGAAAAGGTCGCGGCCGCTTTCAAGATCATCACCGCCGATCCCAACGTGAAGGGAATTCTCGTCAACATCTTCGGCGGCATCATGAAGTGCGACGTCATCGCCGAGGGCGTGGTCGCCGCGGTGAAGGAAGTCGGCCTCAAGGTGCCGCTGGTCGTTCGCCTCGAAGGCACCAATGTCGACGCCGGCAAGAAGATCATCCGCGAATCCGGCCTCAACGTGCTGCCGGCGGACGATCTCGACGACGCCGCGCAGAAGATCGTCAAGGCCGTCAAGGGAGGCTAGTGCGGTGAATTTGAAGTTCCTATCAGTTTCGCTGCACATTCGTCATAGGGACTTCAAATTCAAAACCGCACCAGAAGACCATGCGATGACTAGAGCTCCTTTGATTCCGAAGTTCGCATCAGAGGGTTGCGGCAATATCATGCGAACTTCGGAATCGGAGCTCTAGCCTATGGCCGATCATCTCGCCGCGCCCGCGCCGCTCGAAGAACACCGCAGGCTTGCTGTGTTCGCCGGCGAATGGGCGGGCGAAGAGATGGTCTATCCCTCGCGCTGGACTGCCGGCGGACCGGCAACGTCCAAGGTCTCAGCCCGCATCGATCTCAACGGCTTTTACCTGATCCAGGACGCGCGCCAGAGCCGCGACGGCCAGGAGATCTTCGCCACCCACGGCGTCTTCACCTACGACCGCGACGACCGCCTCTACAAATTGTTCTGGCATGACTCGCTCGGTTACTACCCGCCGTCGCCGGCTTCCGGCGGCTGGACCGGCAAGTCGCTGATCCTGGTGCGCGGCTCGCTGCGCGGCAATGCGCGCCACGTCTACGAAGTCATCGACGACAACAGTTACGCGATGAAAATCCAATACTCGCCCGATGCCGAAGGGTGGTCCGACGTGATCACCGGCGTCTACAAGCGAATTCACTGACCACTTTATCGATTACCGTGCGAAGGCAGTCTCATCCATGTCCATTCTGATCGACAAGAATACCAAGGTCATCTGCCAGGGCTTCACCGGCAAGAACGGCACTTTCCATTCGGAAGCCGCGATCGCCTACGGCACCCAGATGGTCGGCGGCACCTCGCCCGGCAAAGGCGGCTCGACGCACCTCAACCTGCCGGTGTTCGACACCGTTCGCGAGGCGCGCGAGAAAACCGGAGCGGATGCTTCCGTGATCTATGTGCCGCCGCCGGGTGCGGCGGATGCGATCTGCGAAGCGATCGATGCGGAAATTCCCTTGATCGTCTGCATCACCGAAGGCATTCCGGTGCAGGACATGGTCAAGGTGAAAAGGTCGCTCAGCGGATCGAAGTCGCGCCTGATCGGGCCGAATTGCCCGGGTGTCATGACGGCCGGCGAATGCAAGATCGGCATCATGCCGGCGAATATTTTCCGCCCCGGCAATGTCGGCATCGTGTCGCGTTCCGGCACCCTGACCTATGAAGCGGTGTTCCAGACGTCGCAGGAAGGCCTCGGCCAGACCACGGCGGTCGGGATCGGCGGCGACCCGGTCAAGGGCACCGAATTCATCGACGTGCTCGAGATGTTCCTGGCGGACCCAAAGACCACCTCGATCATTATGATTGGAGAGATCGGCGGATCGGCCGAAGAGGACGCCGCCCAGTTCCTCAAGGACGAGGCCAAGCGCGGCCGCAAGAAGCCGATGGTCGGCTTCATCGCTGGCGTCACGGCGCCCCCCGGCCGGCGCATGGGTCATGCCGGCGCCATCATCTCCGGCGGCAAAGGCGACGCCGGATCGAAGACGGCAGCGATGGAATCGGCCGGAATTACCGTCTCTCCGTCCCCGGCGCGGCTCGGAAAGACCCTCGTTGAAAAGTTGAAATCCTAATTCACTTTTTGGTTCTTTTCGGGGCGAAGTTTCTTCTTAAATGGGGTAGAGGTTCTCAACCCGCCGGTCTGCTTCTTGCAGACCGGTCTCCGCGCCGTCTGTCACGCGCGATGAAGAAATCACCAGGACGCCCCCATGTCTCGCCAGGACGCGAACGCTGCTTTTGCCCTTTCCTCGTTTTTGCAGGGCACAAACGCCACCTATATCGACGAAATCTACGCCCGCTACGAAACTGATCCGTCTTCGGTCGATGCCGAGTGGCAGGAGTTTTTCAAAAGCCTGAAGGATGCGCCTGCCGACGTTCGCAAGAACGCCGAGGGACCGTCATGGGGTAAGGCCAACTGGCCGATCACCCCCCAGGATGACCTGACCTCCGCGCTCGATGGCAACTGGGTGGAAGTCGAAAAGGCTGTCGGCAAGAAGATCGCTGCGAAGGCCCAGGTCGCGGGCACGGAAGTTACCTCCGCTGACGTCCATCAGGCCACGCGCGATTCGGTGCGCGCCTTGATGCTGATCCGCGCCTACCGGATGCGCGGCCATTTCCACGCCAAGCTCGACCCGCTCGGCATCGAGGCGCCGCGCGACCGTGAAGAACTCGACCCACGTTCCTATGGCTTCACCGAAGCCGACTTCGACCGCAAGATTTTCCTCGATCACGTGCTCGGCCTCGAATACGGCTCCTTGCGCGAGATCGTCGCGATCTGCGAGCGTACCTACTGCCAGACGCTCGGTGTCGAATTCATGCACATCTCCAACGCCGCGCAGAAGGCGTGGATTCAGGAGCGCATCGAGGGGCCGGACAAGGAGATTTCGTTCACCCCGGAAGGCCGGCGCGCGATCCTCAACAAGCTGGTCGAGGCCGAAGGTTTCGAAAAGTTCTGCGATCTCAAGTTCACCGGCACCAAGCGCTTCGGCCTCGATGGCGGCGAATCGCTGATCCCGGCGCTCGAGCAGATCATCAAGCGCGGCGGCAATCTCGGCGTGAAGGAAATCGTGCTCGGCATGCCGCATCGCGGGCGCCTCAACGTCCTGACGCAGGTGATGGGCAAGCCGCATCGCGCGTTGTTTCATGAATTCAAGGGCGGCTCGGCCAATCCCGACGTGGTCGAAGGTTCCGGCGACGTCAAATACCATCTCGGCGCCTCGTCGGACCGCGAGTTCGACAACAACAGGATTCACCTGTCGCTGACCGCCAACCCCTCGCATCTTGAAATCGTCGACCCTGTCGTGCTCGGCAAGGTGCGCGCCAAGCAGGACCAGCACGGCGATCCGCCGGACATGCGCATTTCGGTGCTGCCGCTGTTGATGCACGGCGACGCTGCGTTCGCCGGCCAGGGCGTGGTGGCCGAATGTTTCAGCCTGTCGGACCTGAAGGGCTATCGCACCGGCGGTTCGTTGCATTTCATCGTCAATAACCAGATCGGTTTTACGACCTATCCGCGCTACTCGCGCTCCTCGCCCTATCCATCCGATGTGGCGAAGATGATCGATGCGCCGATCTTCCACGTCAACGGCGACGATCCCGAGGCGGTGGTGTTCGCAGCCAAGGTCGCGATCGAGTTCCGGCAGAAGTTCCACAAGCCGGTCGTGATCGACATGTTCTGCTACCGCCGCCACGGCCATAACGAGGGGGACGAGCCGGCGTTTACCCAGCCGGTGATGTACAAGAAGATCGCCTCGCATCCGTCGACGCTCGAAATCTACGCCAAGCGGCTGGTGGCCGAGGGCGTGATGACCGAGGGCGAAGTCGAGAAGGCCAAGGCTGACTGGCGCGCGCGGCTCGATGCCGAGTTCGAGGCGGGCGTCGGCTACAAGCCCAACAAGGCCGACTGGCTCGACGGCAAGTGGGCCGGCTTCAAGATCGCCGATCAGGAAGAAGACGCGCGCCGCGGCGTCACCGGCGTCAGCACGGCCAAGTTGAAGGATATCGGCCGCAAGATCACCAAGGTGCCGGACGGCTTCCGCGTTCACCGCACCATCCAGCGCTTCCTCGACAACCGCGCCAAGGCGATCGACAGCGGCGTCGGCATCGACTGGGCGACGGGCGAGGCGCTGGCGTTCTGCTCGCTGCTGGAGGAAGGCCATCACGTGCGGTTGTCGGGTCAGGACTCCGAGCGCGGCACGTTCTCGCAGCGTCATTCGGTGCTGATCGATCAGGAAGACGAAAGCCGCTACACGCCGTTCAATCATCTCGGCGGCGATCAGGGCCATTATGAGGTCATCAACTCGCTGCTGTCGGAAGAAGCCGTGCTCGGCTTCGAATATGGCTACTCGCTCGCCGAGCCGAATGCGCTGGCGATGTGGGAAGCGCAGTTTGGCGACTTCGCCAACGGCGCGCAGGTGCTGTTCGACCAGTTCATCTCGTCGGGCGAGCGCAAATGGCTGCGTATGTCGGGTCTCGTCTGCTTGCTGCCGCACGGCTATGAGGGGCAGGGGCCCGAACATTCCTCGGCACGGCTCGAGCGCTACCTGCAACTCTGCGCCGAAGACAATATGCAGGTGGTCTATCCGACCACCCCGGCGAATTACTTCCACGTGCTGCGGCGGCAGCTGCATCGCGAAATCCGCAAACCGCTGATCGTGATGACGCCGAAGTCGCTGCTGCGCCACAAGCGCGCGGTGTCGCGGCTCGACGAACTGGGTGAGGCAACGACCTTCCACCGCATCCTCTACGATGACGCCCAGATGCTGCCGGACGAAAAGATCAAGCTCGTGCCGGACGAGAAGATCAGGCGCCTCGTGCTGTGCTCGGGCAAGGTCTATTACGACCTCTACGAAGAACGCGAAAAGCGCGGCGTCGACGACATCTACCTGATGCGCATCGAGCAGCTCTACCCGGTGCCGCTGAAGGCGCTGGTGGCCGAGCTGACGCGCTTCAAGGGTGCGGAGATCGTCTGGTGTCAGGAAGAGCCGCGCAACATGGGCGCCTGGCACTTCATCGAGCCCTATCTGGAGTGGGTGCTGAACCAGGTCAACGCGACCTACAAGCGCCCCCGCTACGCCGGACGCGCGGCGGCGGCTGCGACCGCAACCGGTTTGATGTCCAAACATCTGGCGCAGCTCAAGGCGTTGCTCGACGAGGCGCTGAACTAGACACGATCGGTCATACCCGCGCAGGCGGGGTATCCAGTACGCCGCGCTGTTTGACTCTCACGCAACGCCTCCGGAGTACTGGATCCTCCGCTTTCACGGAGGATGACAACCGAGTTTTTGACCACAGGGATTTTCGAGGAAACAGACCATGACTGAAATTCGCGTGCCGACGCTCGGCGAGTCCGTGACCGAAGCCACCATCGGCCGTTGGTTCAAGAAGGCCGGCGACACCGTCGCGGTCGACGAACCGTTGGTCGAACTCGAAACCGACAAGGTGACGATCGAGGTCCCGGCGCCTTCGGCCGGCGTGTTGGGTGAGATCAGCGCCAAGGATGGCGAGACCGTCGCGGTCGGCGCGCTGCTCGGACAGATCACCGATGGCGCTGGTGCGCCGGCGGCGGCCAAGCCTGCTGCGGCCCCGGCCAAAGCCGCGGCGCCCGCGGCCGCGCCATCGCCAGCTCCGGCGCCGACTGCGAAAGTCCCGCCCGCCGATGCGCCGCTCGCGCCTTCGGTGCGCAAGCTGTCCGCCGAGAGCGGCATCGATGCTGCGACCGTTCCCGGCTCCGGAAAGGACGGTCGCGTCACCAAGGGCGATATGCTGGCTGCGATCGAAAAGGCGGCCTCAGCTCCGACGCCGGTCAATCAGCCGGCAGCCAGCGTGCAGGTGCGGGCGCCTTCTCCGGCCGACGATGCGGCGCGCGAGGAGCGCGTGAAAATGACGCGGCTGCGCCAGACCATAGCGCGGCGGTTGAAGGACGTGCAGAACACCGCGGCGATGCTCACGACCTTCAACGAGGTCGACATGACCAACGTCATGGCGCTGCGCGCGCACTACAAGGACGTGTTCGAGAAGAAGCACGGCAGCAAGCTCGGATTTATGGGCTACTTCACCAAGGCCTGCGTGCAGGCGCTGAAGGACATTCCGGCTGTCAACGCCGAGATCGATGGCAGCGACCTGATCTACAAGAACTACTATCATGTCGGCGTGGCCGTCGGCACAGACAAGGGCCTCGTGGTTCCGGTGGTGCGCGACTGCGATCACAAGTCGATCGCGGAAATCGAAAAGAGCATCGCCGATTTCGGCCGTCGCGCCCGTGACGGTCAGCTCAAGATCGATGAGATGCAGGGCGGCACTTTCACTATCACCAATGGCGGCATCTATGGCTCGCTGATGTCGACGCCGATTCTCAATGCGCCGCAGTCGGGCATTCTGGGCATGCACAAGATCCAGGAACGTCCGATGGTGATCGGCGGCAAGATCGAAGTTCGCCCGATGATGTATCTGGCGCTGTCCTACGATCACCGCGTGATCGACGGCAAGGAGGCCGTGACTTTCCTGGTGCGGGTGAAGGAAAGCCTGGAAGATCCGGCACGGCTGGTGCTGGATCTCTGATCGAGACCGTCGCCGCTAACGTCCGTCTCTGAATTTCTGAGGGCCCTCTCATGACAGACAAAGTTGTTGTGATCACCGGTGGCAGCCGCGGCATCGGTCGCGCCACCGCGCTCGCCGCCGCGGCGCGCGGCTTTCGCGTCGTCATCGGCTACGCCTCCAACAAGGAGGCCGCCGACGAAGTCGTCAGCCAGATCGAAGGGAGCAACGGCAAGGCGATCGCCGTCAAATGCGACGTCGGCAGCGAGGCCGATATTTTGGCGCTGTTCAAGGCGGCGGACGCCTTCGGCACGTTAGGGGCACTCGTCAACAATGCCGGCATCGTCGGCAAGAGCGGCGTGCGCGTTGACGAGATGACGGCCGACCGCATCCAGCGCACGATGTCCGTCAACATCACCGGCAGTATCCTCTGTGCGCGGGAAGCGGTGAAGCGCATGTCGACCAAGCACGGCGGCAAGGGCGGCGTCATCGTCAATATCTCGTCGGTCGCAGCCAAGCTCGGCTCGGCCAACACCTATGTCGACTATGCGGCATCCAAGGGCGCGATCGACACCTTTACCGTTGGACTCGCCCAGGAGGTTGCAAGCGAAGGCATTCGCGTCGCCGGTATTCGGCCGGGCCTGATCGATACCGACATTCACGCTTCCGGCGGCGAGCCGGATCGTGCGCACCGTCTCGCCCATATGGTGCCGATGAAGCGCGTCGGTGTCGCCGAAGAGATCGCCAACGCCGTGGTCTGGCTGATGTCGGACGAAGCTTCTTACGTTACCGGCGCCACACTTGACGTGTCGGGCGGGCGCTGAACCACCCGTCACATATTTCAGTTACAGGACTACAGCATGGCTTCTTACGATCTTGTTGTTATCGGCACAGGCCCCGGGGGCTATGTGTGCGCGATTCGCGCCGCGCAACTCGGCATGAAGGTCGCCGTTGTCGAGAAGAACGCGACGCTCGGCGGTACGTGCCTCAATGTCGGTTGCATGCCCTCGAAGGCGCTGCTGCACGCCTCTGAAATGTTCGAGGAAGCCGGGCATTCCTTCGTCAAGATGGGCGTCAACGTCTCGGCGCCGAAACTCGATTTGCCGGCGATGATGAATTTCAAGCAGCAGGGCATCGACGGCAACGTCAAGGGCGTCGAGTTCCTGATGAAGAAGAACAAGATCGACGTGATTTCGGGCAAGGGAAAGATCCTTGGCACCGGCAAAGTCGAGGTCGCCGGCAAGGATGGCAAGACGCAACTGGTCGAGACCAAAAATATTGTCATCGCCACCGGCTCCGACATCGCGCGCCTCAAGGGCATCGAGATCGACGAGAAGCGCATCGTGTCGTCGACCGGCGCGCTGTCGCTGGACAAGGTGCCGGGCAAGCTCCTGATCATCGGCGCCGGCGTGATCGGCCTTGAACTCGGTTCGGTGTGGCATCGTCTCGGCGCGCAGGTCACGGTCGTCGAGTTTCTTGATCGCATCCTGCCCGGCATGGACGGCGAGATCGCAAGACAATTCCAGCGTATCCTCGAGAAGCAGGGATTTTCGTTCAAGCTCGGCGCCAAAGTCACCGCCGTCGACTCTACCGGCAAGACGCTGGTCGCTCAGGTTGAGCCTGCGGCCGGCGGCGCAGCCGAGAAGATCGAGGCCGACGTCGTGCTGGTTTGCATCGGCCGCGTGCCCTACACCGACGGTCTCGGCCTGAAAGAGGCGGGTGTCGCCCTCGACAATCGCGGTCGCGTGCAGACCGATGCGCATTTCGCCACCAGCATGAAGGGCGTCTATGCGATCGGCGACGTCATCGCCGGTCCGATGCTGGCGCACAAGGCCGAGGACGAAGGTGTCGCGGTTGCTGAAATTTTGGCCGGTCAGGCCGGCCATGTGAATTACGACGTCATTCCTGGCGTCGTGTATACAACGCCCGAGGTCTCCTCCGTGGGGAAGACCGAAGAGGAGTTGAAACAGGCTGGTGTGGCATATACCACCGGCAAATTTCCGTTCACCGCCAACGGCCGTTCCAAGGTCAATCAAACGACTGACGGCTTCGTGAAGATTCTCGCAGATGCGAAGACCGATCGGGTGCTGGGCGTGCATATCATCGGCATCGAGGCCGGCGAAATGATCCACGAAGCCGCTGTTTTGATGGAATTTGGCGGTTCCGCCGAAGATCTGGCGCGGACCTGCCACGCCCATCCGACCAGGTCGGAAGCGGTGAAAGAGGCCGCGCTTGCAGTTGGCAAACGGGCTATCCATATGTGATCCTTGCCCGGCGCTAGTGGGCAGACCTGGACATTCCCTGGCGGCGGCGTCGCGGGTTCGGAAGAGCGAATGTCAGATCCAGGGATCCACTAGAGCCCTATAATTGCTAGCGGTCCTTTGATTCGAACATTTATAAGCGCGGCCGCCGAGAAGGGGTACGAATGTTCGTATCGGACCACTGGTCGGGCTAAGGTGACTTGATGCTACGCCGCCTTCTTCAACCGGTCTGGGTGCTGCTCGCGGTCATCTTTCTGATCGAGGCGTGGCTGTGGGACCATCTCGAGCCCATCGTCGCCTGGTTTGTTGCAAAGATTCCGCTGCAAGCGTTCAAGCACTGGCTCGCCGAGCGTGTCGATACCTTGTCGCCGGCGATGACGCTGATCGTCTTCGCCGTTCCGGTGATCCCGCTATTTCCGCTGAAACTGATCGGCTTCTGGCTGCTCACGCACGAATACTGGCTGAGCGCGGTCACGACCATCATCTTCGCGAAGCTGCTCGGCGTCGGCGTTACCGCGTTCGTGTTCGACGTGACGCGGCCCAAATTGCTGGAGATGGGATGGTTCGAGCGGCTCTATGAATTCATTCTGTCGGTGCGCGCCAAGGCCAAGGCCCTGGTCGATCCGATCAAGCGCCGTATCCTGGAAACGCTGCGCGGCGACCGCGACCGCTGGACGTCGCGGATGCTGCGGCTGATCCAACGTTTCCGCAAAAGCGTGCACGAAGCGCGTTAGGACAGCGTTTTCAGGCGAAGTGGATACCGCCTCGCGTCAAGAAAACGCGTCAAACAAAAGCGGTTCACAGCGCCAGATGCAGCATATGCGGCGCGAAGACGCCGAACAGGCTGATGGCCACGCCCGCGAGCGTCAATAGACCGGAAATCCAGGCGAGCGCGATCATGCCGGTGATGATGGTCGCCGACGCCAGCACGATGGCGATTTGGAAGGCTGCGGAGGCCAGTTCGAAGTGGTGATATTTGGCGGTGGCGAGCTCGCGCTCCTCTTCGGCGTGCTTGGCGCGTTCGGCGAGCTGTTCGGTCCCTTCGCCGGTTTCAGGTTCGGAGCGATAGCGCGCCGCCGTCTTCTTCCAGTCGTCGATCTGCTTTTGCACCACAGCTTTGGCGGCCTCGTCGCTCGGCAGCGCGAGGCTGGCCTGCTCGGCCGCGGTCTGCACCGTGGTGCGGCGAATGCTCTTGGCCTGGAAGAACGCCCACAGGTTGGACGCCTCGACATTCTTGGCAATCGATTCGGTCTGCGCGCCCTTGCCCAGCGTTTCCGACAGCGCGAGGCATAGCGCGATCACCGCGATCAGAAGCGCGATCTTCTTGTTCTCCCCCGAGGCATGCTCGGCGTGTTCGGCATGCTCCATGCTCTCATGCGCGCTCATGATTTTTCTCCCCCAGTGCAGTCCACTCCGCTGCGGCCGACGATGGACGAACAAGCGGGTGAGCGCAAGAGTTGGATCAAAAGTGAAACCGGAGATGTCGCCTGAAATTGGCCGACTTTTATGCGCGCGGGTGCGCGCTGTTGTAGACCTCGAGCAGCCGCTCGCTGTCGATCCCGGTATAGATCTGGGTCGTCGACAGCGAGGCGTGGCCGAGCAATTCCTGGATTGCGCGCAAGTCGCCGCCGCGCGACAGCAGATGAGTGGCAAAGGAATGCCGCAAGGCATGCGGCGTTGCGCTGTCGGGCAGCCCGAGCGCGCCGCGCA
Organism: Bradyrhizobium sp.; assembly: GCF_035701725.1. Classification (GTDB taxonomy): domain Bacteria; phylum Pseudomonadota; class Alphaproteobacteria; order Rhizobiales; family Xanthobacteraceae; genus Bradyrhizobium. The sequence continues at coordinate 5,497 of NZ_DASSRP010000294.1, read as the reverse complement.
GCCGCGCCATCGTCAGCTGAATGATGCGCGGTTGCAACGGTCCGCCGCGCGCGCCGACGAAGATTGGGCCCTCCGGCGGCAATGGATAAGGACAGATGGCGGCATAGTCCTGAATGAGTGTCAGGACGTTGCGCAACACCGGCACCATCCGCGTCTTGCTGCCTTTGCCGGTGACGACCAAAACGTCGCCTTCGCCCGGTTTGGGCACGTCGCGTCGCTTCAATCCGAGCGCTTCGGAAATGCGCAGGCCCGACCCATAGAGCAGCGCCATCACGGCCGCATCGCGCGCCCAGATCCACGGTTCGCGCTCTTCGCCGGCTCGCTCGTCGGCGTCGGCCAGGCGCTTGGCCGCCGCCATCGGCAACGGCTTCGGCAAGCTCTTGCCCACCTTGGGAGCGCGGATCGCGGACAATGCGCCGACCTTGCCGCGGCCCTCGCGCTCCAGAAAGCGTCCGAACGAGCGCAGACCTGCGAGCGCCCGCATCAGCGAACGCCCCGCAATATCGTCCGATCGCCGTTTGGCCATGAAGGCCCGAACGTCGTTGGCTTCAAGCGCGGAAAAGCTCTTCAGCGTCACGCGGGCTTGCTGATGTTCGGCGAGGAACTGAAGAAACTGGCGCAGATCGCGCGCATAGGCCTCCGACGTCTTCGGCGACAAGCGCCGCTCGGCCCGCAAAAAGGCCAGCCATCGCGCCATTTCCAGCGCGATCGATTCGTCGGCGCAGTCAAGCTCAATCGGCTGTAAGGTGGCGGTTGGCTTTGCCATATCTATCTGCGTTTGGTGCGATGATTCCACGAGTGTGGTGATTTGACATTCGCTTCAGTCTTGCCGCGAGTTCTCCAAGCGAATGTCAAATCGAATCCCACACTAGAATCCGATATTTGCTAGTGTCCCTTGGTTCTGACATTCGTAAACGAACCTGCCGCGACAAGGTACGAATGTCAGAACCGGGACATTAGTGATTATATCGCACCTACTTCGTTTACCGTTCGCTAAAAGCGGCGCTGCGGCGCCGGCTTCCTAAGGTCGCTACAACCTCATTTCCATGGACCATCCTGCACGCGAAACCAGCCTCAACGCCGCATCGACCAATATGGTCGATGTGCTGGTGCCGGTCGCGCTGAATCATACCTATTCCTACCGCGTGCCGCGCGGCCTCGAATTGAAGGCGGGCGATGTGGTCTGCGTGCCGCTCGGCCCGCGGGAGGTGGTCGGCGTGGTGTGGGCAGAGAATGCCAGGCCCGAACCGCGTCTGCACAACCGGCTGAAGAACGTCAGCGAAAAACTCGACGTGCCCGCGCTGAAACCGGAGCTGCGCGCGCTCGTCGATTGGGTTTCGAACTACACGCTTTCGGCGCGCGGCATGGTGCTGCGGATGTGCCTGCGCATGGGCGAGGACCTGGGCCCGGAGCGGGTGCGGACGGGCGTCCGTCTGGTTGGCGCGCCGCCGCAGCGCATGACGCCGGCGCGTCGGCGCCTGATCGAACTGCTTTCGGACGGGCTGCTGCATGGTAAATCCGAAGCGGCAAAGGAAGCCGGCGTCAGTGCCGGCGTGGTCGACGGCCTCGTCGACGAAGGCACGCTCGTTGTGGAGGCGATGCCGAAGCCGCTGGCGCCGCCGGCGCCGGACCCGTCTTACGCCGTTCCAGAATTTTCACGGCAGCAGCGCTCGGCCGTCGATGCGATGCGCTCGCTCGCCGCCAATGGCACGTTTCACGTCGCGCTGCTCGACGGCGTCACGGGCTCAGGCAAGACCGAAGTCTATTTCGAGGCGGTTGCCGAAACCATTCGCCGCCGCAAGCAATCGCTGATCCTGATGCCGGAGATCGCGCTGACCGGCCAGTTCCTTGATCGCTTCGCGCGCCGGTTCGGTGTGCGGCCGCTGGAATGGCATTCCGAATTGACCCCGCGCACGCGCCAGCGCAACTGGGCCGCGATCGCAAGCGGCGAGGCCCCGGTCGTGGTCGGCGCACGCTCGGCGCTGTTCATGCCGTATGCCGATCTCGGCCTTATCGTGGTGGATGAGGAGCACGACCAGGCCTACAAGCAGGACGACGGCGCGCATTACCACGCGCGCGACATGGCGGTGGTGCGGGCGCACATCGCCAAGATTCCGGTGGTGCTGGCCTCCGCAACACCGTCGGTCGAAACCGAGGTCAATGCGCGCAAGGGACGCTACCAGCGCATCGCGTTGCCGTCGCGGTTCGGCGGCCAGCACATGCCGCATATCGAGGCGATCGATCTCAGGCGCGAGCCGCCGCCACGCGGTCGCTTCATCTCGCCAAAACTCGCCGAGCAGATTGGTTTCGCGGTCGAACGGCGCGAGCAGGCGCTGTTGTTTCTCAACCGTCGCGGCTATGCGCCGCTCACGCTGTGCCGGGCCTGCGGGCACCGCTTTGCCTGCACCATCTGCGATGCCTGGTTGGTCGACCATCGCTTTCGCCAGCGCCTCGTCTGTCACCATTGCGGGTTCTCGATGCCGCGCCCTCACGCCTGCCCGCATTGCGCGGCGGAGGAATCGCTGGTCGCGGTCGGTCCCGGCGTGGAGCGGCTGCAGGAGGAAGCGGCCGCGCTGTTTCCGGATGCGCGGACCATGGTGCTGTCGAGCGACCTCATCACCTCGATCGAGACCATGCGCAGCGAGTTGAACGAGATTGCCGAAGGCCGCGTCGACATCATCATCGGCACGCAACTGGTCGCCAAAGGTCATCATTTCCCGCGGCTCAATCTGGTTGGTGTGGTCGACGCCGACCTTGGTCTGAGTAATGGCGATCCGCGCGCGGCCGAGCGCACCTGGCAGTTGCTCAACCAGGTGATCGGGCGCGCGGGGCGCGATCAGGGCCGCGGCGTCGGCTATCTGCAGACGCATCAGGTCGAGCACCCGGTGATGAAGGCGCTGGTCGCCTGCGACCGCGAAGCGTTTTATGCCAGCGAGATCGAGATGCGCGAGAAGTCAGGCTATCCGCCGTTCGGACGGCTCGCCGGCCTGATCGTGTCGGCCGGCGATCGCCCCACGGCAGAGGGCTTTGCGCGCAAGCTGGCCTCGGTCGCGCCGATCGACGAGCGGATCAAGGTGCTGGGGCCTGCCGAAGCGCCGCTCGCCGTCATCAAGGGGCGTTACCGTTTCCGTCTTCTGGTGAAATCGCAGCGTAACGTCGACCTGTCGGAATATCTGCGCGAGTGGCTGGCGGCGGGTCCGAAGACCAAGGGCAATCTCAAGCTCGAAGTCGACGTCGATCCGCAGAGCTTTTTGTAGCCATGACAACGGGTGGGAGCCCAAAACAAAAACCCGCCGTCGATCGCGACGGCGGGTTTTGGTGTCAGCGCTGATTCCAGCCGATGCGGGGGCAGGGTCGAACCGCGCTGATGTCTCGAAAGGTTTACATGACCTCGGCGGTGACGTGGCCGACGCCGGCACTGGTCAGACCGATAGCGCGGGCAGCACCCGTGGAAAGGTCGAGCACCCGGCCGCGAACGAACGGGCCGCGATCGTTGATGGTCACGACGACGCTGCGGCTGCCGTGGGTGACGCGCAGCTTGGTGCCGAACGGCAGACTGCGGTGGGCCGCCGTCATGGCTTCCTGATTGAAGCGCTGGCCCGAGGCCGTCTGACGGCCGGATTCATTGCCATAGAACGATGCCATCCCCGAGAAGCTCCGACCGCCAAAGCTCGACCCTACCGAAGCGTTCGCTTCGCGCGAGGGGCTCTCGGCACGGACATGGTGGGAATAGTGGTGATGATAGTGGTGGTGCCGATAGGGCCGCGCCGAGGCCTCAGAAGTGGTACCGCCGGTAAAAGCAGCTGCGGCAAAAAGGACGAGTGCCGTGCGCGACTGGGTGGCTTTTCCCAATGCCTGCTTGTTGAATTTTAGCATTATGTCAGTCCCTCAAGTAGTAATGCCACACCTGTGGCACGTGGAACCCCCGCTCCGTTGTCTACGGAGGCCGTTTGATTCCGCAATGAGGCATAAAAGGGGCAGTAGAATTGGTTTATCTCACCCTGAAACATCTTGTGAGGCGGAACAGAACATCACCAGATGTTCCGTAACCTTGAATTTTAACAATCGTTATAGGCTGGATATACTTCATTTATTCTTTGAATTACTGAACACTGAAGTTCTCGCTGGGATCACCGAGATTTGGCCAAGTAATGCGAATTCGGAATGGCGGAGGGCTTTTTCGCGTTCCTTTCGTTTCGCGCATGCGGCTATGCAGCATCGGTAGGAACGAATTTGTTCGGCAGATTTGGGTGTCTAAATACCGAAGTGGTCGGCCACGCCGCCGCGAAGAATCGCGTACCAACGGACGGACGGGCGCTTGCGATAAGGCGTGCCGCGCCCAGGCGCTCATGTTGCACCTGCTGTCTTGCTATGTTAGCAAAGCCGCGATTTTAACGGTTCCGGCACTTCCTGTGCCGGTCGAAAATCGAAGTCCCGCTTGAACTCCAAGGGCTTGGATCGCTAGGCGCCGTATTTTGGCGACGGTTTTTCCCTTGCGAGTTTGACAGCAAAAAAGAGCGCGCTTGTGGCTGAGAATCCGTCGGTGTCGGGAGTGTCTGGTCGTTACGCAACGGCCTTGTTTGAACTGGCGCGCGACGAGCGGTCGATTGATTCTGTAAAGGCCGACCTCGACAAGTTCGCGGCGATGCTGGCGGACAGCGCTGATCTGAAGCGTCTGGTCCGCAGCCCGGTGTTTTCTTCGGACGCGCAGGTGAAGGCGCTGTCGGCGGTGCTCGACAAGGCCGGCATTTCCGGCATTTCCGCCAATTTCCTGAAGGTTCTCACCGCCAACCGGCGGCTGTTCGCGGTCGATCAGGTGATCCGCGCGTTCGCTGCTTTGGTGGCGAAGTTCAAGGGCGAGGCCGTCGCCGAAGTCACGGTGGCCGAAGCGCTCAGCGACAAAAATCTCGATGCCCTCAAGACCGCGCTGAAGTCGGTTACGGGCAAAGATGTTTCTCTCAACGTGAATGTCGATCCCTCGATCATCGGTGGCCTTGTTGTCAAACTCGGCAGTCGCATGGTCGATAGTTCGCTTCGCACCAAACTCAATTCGATCAAGCACGCGATGAAAGAGGCAGGCTGATGGACATCCGCGCCGCGGAAATTTCCGCGATCCTCAAGGACCAAATCAAGAATTTCGGCCAGGAAGCCGAGGTCTCCGAAGTCGGACAGGTGCTGTCCGTCGGTGACGGTATCGCTCGCGTTTTCGGTCTGGACAACGTCCAGGCCGGCGAAATGGTCGAGTTCGAGAACGGCACGCGCGGCATGGCGCTGAACCTCGAAACCGACAACGTCGGTATCGTAATTTTCGGCGCCGACCGCGAGATCAAGGAAGGCCAGACGGTCAAGCGCACCAGCGCCATCGTCGACACGCCAGTCGGCAAGGGGCTGCTCGGCCGCGTCGTCGACGCGCTCGGCAATCCGATCGACGGCAAGGGTCCGATCAAGGCCGACAAGCGCATGCGCGTCGACGTCAAGGCGCCCGGCATCATTCCGC
>NZ_DASSRP010000293.1:0-15000 GCF_035701725.1 Bradyrhizobium sp. | reverse complement strand
GCTCGCCATGCGGCCGGACGTAATGCTGTTCGACGAAGTCACCGCGGCGCTCGATCCGGAGACGGTCAAGGAGGTGCTGGTGACGATCCGCGAACTGGCGGAAGAAGGCATGACATGCATGCTGGTCACCCACGAAATGGGGTTTGCCCGCGAGGTCGCCGACCACATTTATTTCACCGATCACGGGGTGATCGTCGAACACGGACCGCCGGCGACCTTCTTCACCGAGGCGCGCGACGAACGCACGCGGCGATTCCTGTCGCAGGTGCTGTGAGGTTGCTAGGAGGGCCGCCCCGCGTCGAACGCGAGGTCTGCGGTGTGTGACGCTCCGGCAACTGAAAAGCGAGAGTGCGATCACGCGCCGCTTGACCGGCAATGCGGCCCGCAGGGTGCGCTGCTGCCACCCGAACCGCTGATTCATCAATCGTTATCCATCTGGTCTGGCTTCATTTTCTGACGCTGTTGTAGAGAGGTGACAGACGAAACCGCGACCGACTGGCTAAGCAGAGGATATTCGATTCCGTTTCTTTTCGTTTCTGGAAGTTGGGAAGATCCTTTGTTCACGCACAAGTCTGCCATTCTCGCCGCCGTCGCCTTCGCAACCCTCGCTGGACCTGCCGCAGCCGCCGACCTCCCGGTCAAGGCCGCGGCTCCCGTCTCGGTCTGGAATTGGACCGGCTTCTACGTCGGCGGCAATCTCGGCGCGGGCATGGCCTCGTCGGGCTTCACCGATCCCTGCTTCTATTGTTCGTCGGCAACGCCGACCGCCGGCTTTTTCACCGGCGGCGTACAGGCCGGTTACAACTATCAATTCGGCAATGGCCTGGTCGGTATCGAAGCCGACATCAACGGCAATAGCGGTTTCAAGAATTCTGTGATCGGCGGCGGTGACCCCAATTCGATGGCGGTCGGCATGGCGGCGGACGTCAGCGGAACGATCCGGGCCCGCGCCGGTGTCGTCCTCAACAATACGCTGGTCTATGCCACCGGCGGTGCGGCCTGGGCGGACGTCAGGCAGACAGGCACCGACTTCCGCAATACCAATGGTCCGACGTTCGGCACGCCGACCCGATTTTCGGCCAACGCCGACGGGGTGCTTTGGGGCAGCGTGATCGGCGCGGGTTTCGAATATGCGCTCAGTCCGCATTGGACGGTCGGCGGCGAATTCCTTCACACCATGTACCAGGACCGCAATGCCCAGATCGTTGATCCGATCCAGGTTGGGGGTAATGCGTGCGGCAACAGCCCAATCACCAACTGCGCCGTCCGGGGGCAGCTGACGACCGATGTTGCGCGTATCAGGTTCAACTACCGCTTTGGCGACGAGACGGTTGCTCGAGCCTACGCGCCCGCTGGTGAGATGTATCGGAAGGCGCCGGCGGCCGCCGTCTATAGCTGGACCGGCTTTTATCTCGGCGGCAACCTCGGCGCCGGCGTTGGCTCCACGGCTTTCACCGATCCTTGCGTCTATTGTTCAAATGCGACGCCAACCGGCGGGTTTTTCACCGGCGGTGTGCAAGCCGGCTACAACTATCAATTCGGCAACGGTCTGGTCGGCGTCGAAGCCGACGTCAACGGCAACAGCGGTTTCAAGAAATCGCTTCTCGGTGGCGACGACCAGTTTGCGCTGGCGGTCGGCACCAAAGCCGACGTCAGCGGGACGATTCGGGCGCGGGCCGGCGTGGTCGTGAACAACGCCCTGGTTTACACAACCGCTGGCGCGGCCTGGGCGGACGTCAAACAGACCGGAATCGAACTCAACAATTTCACCGGCCCGACCCTTGGCACCGCGACAGGCGTTACAGCCAACGCCAGCGGCATTCTCTGGGGCGGTGTGATCGGCGCCGGCGTGGAGTTTGCCGTGAGCCCGAACTGGACGGTGGGCGGCGAATTGCTTCACACCGTGTACCAGGACCGCGATGCCAATATTTTTGATCCGCGCCAGGCTGGGGGCAACGCCTGTCTGCAATTCAATCGCGTCCCGGCTGACAATTGCGTCATCCGGAGTCAACTGACGACGGACGTTCTGCGCATCAGAGCCAACTATCGGTTTGGCGGGCCTGCGGGCGATCCTGAAAGGTATGTCCCGGTCGCGACGGTCTACAACTGGACCGGGTTCCATGTCGGCGGCAATGCCGGCGGCGGCATGGCGATGTCGCGCTTCGACGATCCGTGCTTCTTCGGAGGCTGTTCGTCGGCAACGCCGACCCGCGGCTTCTTCACCGGCGGCGCCCAGGCCGGTTACAATTATCAATTCGGCAGAGGGCTGGTCGGTATTGAAGCTGACCTCAATGGCAACAGCAATTTCAAGAATTCCGTGATCGGTGGCGATGATCAGCGGGCCGAGACCGTCGGGATCAAGGCGGATCTCAGCGGTACGATCCGGGGCCGCGGCGGCCTGGTCGTAAACAACGCGCTCGTCTACGCGACCGGCGGCGCGGCGTGGGCCGACGCAAGGCAGACGGCCGTCCAATTCTTCAATGCGACCAACCTCGCCAACTTCGGCACTTTGACGGGAAATACGGCCAATGCGAGCGGCGTGATCTGGGGCAGCGTCGTTGGCGCCGGCGTCGAGTTTGCACTCAGCCCGAATTGGACGGTGGGCGGCGAGTTTCTTCACACGATGTATGCAGACCGTAGCGCAAATATCGCCAACGCTGCCGGGGTCTCGGCCTGCCAAAGCAACGTTTCGGCCGTCAACTGCTCCATCCGCGCTCAGCTGAACACCGACGTCGCGCGCATCAGGTTCAATTACAGGTTCGATGGCCCGGTGGTCGCGAAATACTGATCCGCCTCTGAAGAAATCCCGAAAAAGCCTCGGCGCCGCCGAGGCTTTTTTGTGCGCAATGATGGCCTGTGACGGCGGAATATGAACGCTGCGCCGCAGGTCCTGGCGATGATGTCCGCTCCCGCCCCATGTCCAAGCCGCCACTGGCGTTCACGGCATCCCGGCTTTATAATCCGGTCACAGCCGGTGGGATCTTCATGACAGGCAAATCAGCTTTCGCAACCGTTCTCGCATCGACGCTGGCCGTATTTTGTTTCGGCGCGCCAGCGGCGTATGCGCAATCGGTGCCGTACTGGACGTCCACCACCGGATTCGGCACGGCCCTGACGTCGGACGCGAATACGACCCGCGACGCCTTCGGCAACTTCTCCTCGCGCTATAATTTCGAGAACGGCTGGTTCATCGGCACCGAGCGCGGCAACCTTGGCTTTGGCGGTTCTGGCTTTGGTGCAAACAGTTTCAGCCCGGTCTCGGCCTTCGGCAGCGCAAGCTCCTTCTCCTATGAGGGCAGCCAGGTCGGCTACAACTTCAAGAGCGCGCCGGTGTCGATCTATGCCGGCCTCGACACGCTGAAGTACAACGGCGCCCCGCTCGTCGGCAGTCCGTTTTCCGCGCTGGATTCCTCCTCCGCCAACGTGCCCGGCGGCTATCGCGTCAATGCCGGCGTCGAATTCCGCCCGACCTCGAACCTCAGCCTGTCGTTCGGCGCGAGCTTCTCGCAGCAGCCCGGCGACCCCAATGCGGCGCTGCTGCCCGGTGCCTCGCCATACTTCCGCGGCAGGTGAGGGCGGCGGATAGCCGTCGGCGCAGCCCGTCTTTTCGATCCCATCTTGCATCCAGGTTGATTTCGATCAACCGGCGCCTTGCTATCTCCAAGGACAATGTCTGGCGTCGTCGACTTTGCCTTGGGCGTTTTTCGGATGTGGTCTGAAAGGGTTTTTCGGCGGGCTCTCATCATTGTCGCGCTCGCAGGCCTCATTCTGGGAGTCGCAGCATGGGGGGCCGGCAGGGCGGATCTTGCCGCCTGGTGCTGGGCGGGCGGCACGATTCCCGTCATCGCGGGGCTCGTGGCCTCGATCGCGCGCGATCTTTGGGCCGGCCGCATGGGCGTCGATTCGATCGCGCTCGTCTCGATGTCGGGCGCGGTTGCGCTTGGTGAAAACCTCGCCGGGATCGTCGTTGCCATCATGTATGCGGGTGGCAATCTGCTCGAGGACATCGCGGTCGCGCATGCCGAGCGGGATCTCCGCTCGCTGATCGACCGCGCGCCACGCGTCGCCCACCGTCTCGACGGATCGACGATCTCGGATATTCCCATCGAGCAGCTCGCCGTCGGCGAGGTGATCCTCGTTCGCTCCGGCGAGGTCATTCCGGTCGATGGCATCATTACCAGTGCGGCAGCGACCATCGATGAATCGGCGCTGACCGGCGAGCCGATCCCGGTGTCGCGGCAGGCGGGAGAGCCGGCGCGCAGCGGCTCGCTGAATGCCGGCACGCCCTTTGAAATCCGCAGCACGGCGACCGCCGGCGACAGCACCTATGCCGGCATCGTGCGCATGGTGAGCGCGGCGCAAACCGCCAGATCGCCGTTCATTCGCCTGGCAGATCGCTATGCGCTTCTGCTGCTGCCGGTCACGCTCGCGATTGCCGGCGCTGCCTGGCTCGTCTCCGGCGATTCCGTTCGCGCGCTCGCGGTGCTGGTGGCGGCGACACCGTGCCCGCTGATCCTGGCGGCGCCGGTGGCCTTCATCTCGGGTGTCGCCCGGGCGGCCAAGCGCGGAATTCTCGTCAAGGGCAGCGGTCCGCTCGAAGCGCTCGCCCAGACCCATACCGTGATGTTCGACAAGACCGGCACGTTGACGGTCGGTGGCGCGCGCCTCGTTGCCATCGAGGTCGCGCCGAACCATCGCGCAGACGAGGTGCTGCAGCTCGCGGCGTCGCTGGAACAGTCTTCTCACCACGTGGTCGCGATCGCGATCGTCGAGGCCGCGATCGCGAGGGGACTTACGCCGGCCATGGCGTCCGAGGTGCGCGAGACGGCCGGCGCGGGCCTTCAGGGGGTGATCGAGGGCAGGACGATCCGGGTCGGATCGCATCAGCTGGTCAACGGGGCCGGCAAGCCGGAGGCGTGGATCGTGCGGGCGCTGCGGCGCGCGGCGTGGCGTTCAGCGCTCAGCGTGTTTGTCGCGGTGGACGGCCGCACCATCGGCGCCTTGTTGCTGGCGGACGAACTGCGGCGAGAAACGCCGCGCGCCATTCAGGGCTTGCGAAAGCTCGGCGTGGCGCGGATCGTGATGGTGACCGGCGACCGCGCCGAGGCGGCGGAGACGATCGGCGCCGCGCTCGACCTTGATGCCGTGCTGTCCGACCGCGCGCCGGAAGACAAGGTCGAGGCGGTCGCCGCCGAACAACGGCGGAATGTCACGGTCATGGTGGGTGACGGCATCAACGATGCGCCGGCTTTGGCTGCCGCGAATGTCGGCGTCGCGCTCGGCGCCCGGGGCGCGAGCGCCTCCTCGGAAGCCGCCGACGTCGTCATCCTGGTCGACCGTCTCGATGCCGTGCCTGACGCCATCTCGATCGCCAGGCGAACCCGCGCGATCGCCTTGCAGAGCATTGTGGCAGGGCTGGCCTTGTCGGGACTTGCGATGGCGGTCGCTGCCATCGGCTGGCTGCCGCCGGTGGCGGGCGCGCTGACCCAGGAAGCGATTGACGTTGCCGTCATCCTCAACGCGCTTCGCGCCCTGAGCGCCGGCCGCGCCAGGGGTCGCCGCACGATGCCGGTGAATGTGGCTGGTCTGCTTCACGCCGACCACGCACAAATGGAGCCGCTGCTCAATCGCTTGAGAGAAATCGCAGATGGGCTCGATCGGGCATCGGGCGCGGGCGCCATCGCCTTGATTTCGGAAGCCGAGCGGATCGTCGCAAATGACATCGCCCCCCACGAGCGCAACGACGAAAGTCTCGTCTATCCGCGCGTCGCAAAATATCTCGCCGACCGGCACGGACTTGGCGCCATGAGCAGGGCGCATCGCGAGATCAGCCATCAGTCGCGCCTGTTGCGGCGGCTCGCCGACGGGCTCAGGGCCGACGATGTCGACTCCTATCTGGTCCGTGACGCCCAGCGTGTGATCGAATCCGTCGAGGCCCTGGTGCGCATCCATAATGCCCAGGAGGAAGACATCTATGAATATGCGATTGGAGCTTAACGCGGGACCGCAAGGAGAACCGAATGACCGCATCTCGCATCAGTGTTTCGAAAACCGGGCTGGTTGTCGGTATCGTATTGGGTGGCTGGCATCTCTGCTGGTCGCTTCTTGTCGCGGCAGGCTGGGCTCAGCGCGTCATCGACTTCATTTTCTGGATGCACTTCATCAAGCCCGTCTATGTCATTGAACCGTTCGACATTTCGCGGGCCGTGGTTCTCATCCTGGTGACAGCTACTTTTGGCTTCGTCGTCGGCGCATTGGGCGGCTGGATCTGGAACGCCGTTCACAAATCCTGATTTCCGTGGAGAGGTTGAGCTTGCCTTGCGCCTGGCGAGTCTTGGCTGCGATAGTTGATCCATCGCAAGGGGATATTGGCGGGCGCTGTCAATCATAATCCAGGCGAAGGAGGAACCATGGACCAGGCGGTTGCAGCGCGACAGCTCGACGCACAAAAGGTGCGGCACGGCTGGATCAGTGACAATTGGGGATTGCTGCTCGGCGCCGCCGTGCTCGCTGCCATCCTGCTCCTGCCGACGCCACCGGGCCTGTCCGTCGCAGGCCAGCGCATGCTGGCGGTTTTCGGTTTCGCCGTCATCGTCTGGATGACCGATGCGCTCGACTACGCCGTCAGCGCGGTGGTGATCGCGGCCTTGATGGCATTGTTCCTCGGCATCTCGCCGAACGTCGCCAATCCCAAGGTGCTGATCGGCACGGTTCAGGGGCTGACCACCGCGATCAGCGGTTTTGGCAATACGGCCCTCACTCTGGTTGCCGCCGCCTTGTTCCTCGCCGCGGCCATGACCGTGACCCGGCTGGACCGCCGGATTGCCCTGATCGTCTTGTCAGGGGTCGGGACGCGAACCAGCCGGATCGTCATGGGCGCCATTGTCGTATCCACGGTCTTGGCCTTGCTGGTGCCGAGCGCCACCGCGCGCGCGGCCGCCGTCATCCCGATCATCATGGGCATCATCGTCGCGTTCGGCGTCGATCAGAAGAGCCGGTTTGCCGGGCTCCTGATGATTACGACCGTGCAGGCGGTCAGCATCTGGAATGTCGGCATCAAGACCGCCGCGGCGCAAAACATGGTCGCCATCGGCTTTATCCAGAAGATGCTGGGGCACGACATCACGTGGCTGAGCTGGCTGGTCGCGGCGGGTCCCTTCGCGGTGCTGATGTCGGTCGGGCTCTATCTCGTCATGATGACGATGATGCCGCCCGAGGCGAAGGAGATCCCGGGAGGCAAAGCGACGGTCGAGAAGGCCTTGAACGAACTGGGCCCGATGACCGGCAAGGAAGGCCGACTGCTGGCGCTCTCGCTCATCCTGCTGGGTTTCTGGTCGACCGAAGGCGTGCTGCACCCGCTTGACAGTTCGACCACGACCACCATTGCCGTCGCGCTCTTGTTCCTGCCCGGCATCGGCGTGATGGACTGGAAAACCGCGAACCCGCTGATCCCCTGGGGCACGATCGTGCTGTTCGGGGTCGGCATCAGCCTCGGCACCGCCTTGCTGCAAACCCAGGCCGCGCAGTGGCTGGCCAACCTGATTGTCGATGGCTTCGGTCTCAACCAGCTTCCGGCCTTGGCCATTCTCGCGGTCATGGCGGCGTTCCTGATCGTGGTTCACCTCGGCTTTGCAAGTGCGACCGCGCTGGCATCATCCTTGATTCCGATCGTGATCGCGGTGCTGCAGAAGGTGCAGAGCCCGGGCATCAATGTGCTCGGCATGACGCTGGTGCTGCAGTTCGTCGTCAGTTTCGGCTTCATTCTGCCGGTCAACTCGCCGCAGGGCATGGTCGGGTACGGCACCGGCACCTTCGCGGCGCGGGACTTCATCCGCACCGGCATCGTGCTCACGCTGCTGGCCTACCTGCTCACGCTGCTGTTCGGCGCAACCTACTGGCACTGGCTCGGCTACGTCTGAAGATTGGACATTCGCCGCGATCCGATGATTTGCCCGACGGGCAAATCACTTGCACCTCCGGCGCGGCTGTCCACCCCTGCCGGAAAAAATATTCCGCTCCCGCCGGCCGCCAAATCAGCTTAGAAGCCCGCGCGTCTCGCACCCATAAGAGGGGCGTATCGCGATCGTCACGGACGTTGGGCGCGGGATGCGATGGCCGAACACCCGCGCGGCAGACGAGCGCGCGGGCTTTCGGACGGCGAAGTCGTGTGGGCCTGATATCCCGACGCTGATATCCGGTGCAACGCGAAAGCGTTGTCATCCACGGAGACAACAAGCCCGGTCTCCGGGGCGAGCACGAAGGAAACCGTAACACCGTCGTGCAGGGAAGGCCGGATCGCTTCCGGCGTACCTGTGGTGACTAACTCGTGTGCTTTCTTTTGCTGCACGCGAGGCTGCGGGTGCGCAAAGCATCCGGCTTTCCCTGCGCCCTCTGTTTTCGGGGGCGAAACCAACGCATAACCCGGGCGCGACAGTGCCGCGGGAAGGTGAGACTATGTCCAACATCGTCATCACCGGGCTTGTCCCGGTGATCCACGTCTTCTTCGCTTGCGAACAAAGACATGGATGGCCGGTCGAGCCCGGCCATGACGGACGATAGATGTCTCACGCGGTTGGTAGCAACGCCGAAAGTCTGAGGCGAGGCGCCGAGAAACCGGCCCGATTACGGTTGCCAAGCGCCACAACAGGCGCGATCCTCGTCCGCCAAGAAGCAAAAAATGCATACGGGAGGACACCATGACACGGTTGAACCGGCGTGCCTTCGTGACGGCCGCCGCAAGCGCGGTTGCCGCGCCCTATCTGTCGCGAAAGGCGTTCGCCGACGACACCATCAAACTGCGCTGTTCGCTCGACACTGCCCCGTCACATCCGCGCAACCAGGCGATCGTCGACTATCTCGGCAAGCTGGAGGAAGCGAGCCACGGCAAGATCAAGGGCGAAGTGTTTCATTCCGGCCAGTTGTTCGCCGACCTCAACGTCGCCAAGGCGCTGATCCAGGGCCAGGTCGACATGGCCGCGCCCGGCACCTGGGCCATGACAGGGCTGGTTCCCGATGGCGATTTCTGTCAGTTGCCCGCGCTCTATAGTCCGGCGATCGACGTGTTCCGCCGCTGCGCCGACGGCGCGCCGGGCGAATTCGTCAACAAGCAGCTCGAAGCCAAGCTGCGTTCGCATATCCTCGGGTCCTGGCTCGAGCTTGGCAACGAGAACTGGTACACGACGAAAAAGGAGATCCACTCGCTCGAGGATTTCAACGGATTGAAGATCCGCAGTCCCGGCGGTTCCGGCACTTCGTGGCGCATCGGCTTCGTGCACGGCATCGCCAACGTCACGCCGTGGCCGAACGTGCCGCTGGCGCTGTCGCAAGGCACCTTCGACGGGTTTGTCTCAAGCGACGAGAGCGTCAATTCCGCCAAGCTGTGGGAAGCCGGCGTCAAATATTCCTATGCGGATCATCAGTTCTACGCCAACTACGTGCCCATGCTCAGTGACAGCTTCTGGTCCAGGCTGGGTGAGGCCGAACGCAAGCTGATGCGCGAGCTCTGGGCCGCCAACATCGAGCGTTACCGGGCGATGTCGACGAAGTCGCAGGCCGATGCGCGCAAGACGATGCAGGCGAACGGCGTCAGTTTCTTCGATCCGCCGGCCGATCAGATTGCCGCCGATCGCAAGCGCATGATCGCGGCGCAGGCCGATCTGATCCGCGATACGAAACTCTCACCCGACATCGTCAAGCTCGTGACCGACACCGTGGGTAGCCATAGCTAAGATGGCGAATGGGGGAAATTCGCCGTTGCACGACGGGTGGTGGGACAAGGCCGAGAGATTCCTGATCGGCCTGCTGGGTCTTGCCGCCATGATCGTCGGCCTGGTGCAGGTGGTCGGACGCTACGTCGCGCCGCGCTACGCGATCTCCTGGGCCGAGGAGGTGATTGTCTACCTCGTGGTCTGGGGCATCATGCTGGCCGCCTCGCAGCTCGTGCGCACCGACGCGCATGTCAGGCCCGATCTCGTGTTGCGCGCGGTGTCGCCGCGTGTTCAGCGCTGGATGGAGGTGGCCAATTGCATCGTGGCGTTGGCGTTCTGCGCGGGGCTTGCCTGGTATGGCGTTAGCATCGTCGAGACGTCGTGGATGCTGGACGAGCGCTCCGCGTCCGATGTGCAGTTTCCGATGTGGCTTTATTCGGCGGCGGTGCCGACTGGCGCGGCATTGATGTCGCTCCGCTACCTGATCCGGCTCTATCGCTATCTCTTCGCCTTCGATCCCGAAACCATGACGGTCGGCCACATTCCCGCGCATGAGCAGGTCGGCGCAAGCGCCGCGTTGCCGCAAGCGGACTAGGAGCGAGGCGCACGCATGCTCGTGATCCTGTTCCTGGTGCTGTTCTTCGGCCTGCTCGCCGCCGGCATGCCGATCTTCCTCGTGCTGGGGCTGTGCGCGGCTATCCTCTACTTTGCATCCGGTGAGCCGCTGATCGGGGTCGCGCAGGTTATCATCGATCACCTCAACTCGCCGACGCTGATGTCGCTGCCGCTGTTCGTGATGGCGGCGACGTTCATGCGTTACGGTGGCGTGGCGAAAGCGTTGGTCGACCTGTCCGCCGCGTGGCTCGGCGGCGTCAGGGGGTCGCTCGGGCTCGTCACGGTCGTGGCTTGCACGCTGTTTGCCGCGATCTCGGGCTCCTCGGTCGCCACCGCCTTGGCGATGGGAACGATCCTGTTGCCGGCCATGATCGAGAAAGGCTATCCGCGCAGCTTTGCGCTGGGCGTGGTCGGCGCCTCCGGCACCATCGGCATCGTGATCCCGCCCTCGCTGGCGCTGATCTTGTACGGCATCGTCGCCGAACAATCCGTGCCGCGCCTGTTCCTTGCCGGCGTGCTGCCCGGCCTGTTGCAGGCCGCGGTGTTCTTCGCCTGGGTCTGGTACGACGCGCGGCGGCGGAAATTTCCGGTCGAGCCGAGCCTGCCGTTTGCCGAACGGCTCAAAGTGACCGCGCGGGCGATCCCCGCCTTGAGCGTGCCCGTGATCGTGCTGGTCGGCATCTATGGCGGCATCGTCACGGTGACGGAGGCGGCGGCGATCGCCGCCGTCGTGTCGCTGCTGGTGAGCCTGACTTACTATCGCGGCTTCCAATGGACGCAGACGCTGTGGGTGGTCGCCGATGCGCTCAAAAGCGCGGGCGCGATCATGCTGATCGTCGCCACCGCGCTCGCCTTCGGTCACTGGATGACGGCCTCAGGCGTTCCGGCCGAACTCGTCAAATGGGTGCTGGCGCAGAACATGGCGCCGTGGCAGTTCCTGCTGGCGATCAACGTCTTGCTGCTGGTGCTCGGCTGTTTCCTCGAAGTGATCGCAACGCTATTGCTGGTGTTGCCGATTCTCGCCCCGGTGCTGCCGGCGCTCGGTGTCGATCCCGTGCACTTCTCGATCATCTTCACCCACAATATGGAAATCGCGCTGGTTCACCCGCCGGTGGGTCTGAACCTGTTCGTGCTGTCAACGATCTCGCATGCACCGATCGGCGAGGTCGTGCGCGGCGTCTTGCCGTTCCTGATCCTGCTGCTGACGGTGTTGATGATCATCACCTACGTGCCGGCGCTCACGATGTGGCTCCCGCATGTGGTCTATGGCAATTGAAGTCTTTTGCGCCTGTGTTCCCGCACTAGTTCGCACCTTGGCTGCGGTTGAGCAGCAGATAAAGCGCGCGCGGGTTCGTGGTGAGATAGCGCCAGAACAGCCGGCGCGGCTCGAGCCAGATGCGCCAGGCCCATTCGAGGCCGATGTCCTGCATCCAGCGCGGCGCGCGGGCGCGGCTGCCGGACAGGAAGTTGAACAGGCCGCCCGAGGTCTTGATCACTCCGACCTTGGTCAGGCGCGAGGCGTATTCGGCGACGAAGGCCTGCTCGTAGGGTACGCCGAGCGCGACCCAGAGGTAGTCCGGCGCCAGTTCGTTGATTTCGTCGACCTTGGCGCGGAGCGCATCGCCGCGGAGATAACCGTGGCTATGCCCGACGATGCGAAGCTTGGGATACATCCTGCGGACGTTGGCGACCGCCGCGGCGTTTTCGGCTTCGTTGGCGCCGAACATATAGAAGGACAGGTTTGCCGCTTCCGCCTTGCGCGCCACCACGTGGAACAAATCCGTCGTCGCGACCCGCTCGGGCAGCCGCAGCGGCGATTTCAGCCGCGACACTGCGACCAGCGGCTGGCCGTCGGCATTGATCAGGTCGGCCGAACGAAACAGCTGGTCGGTCATCGGCTCGGTCGAGCAGCGTGCCAGCACTTCGCCGTTGGCCGACGTCAAGTAGATCGGTCGCGTCACCCGGCGCTGCGGGAATACCGCGTCGATCATGAAGTCGGCGGTCTGCTCGAGATCGAGCACAGCGATGCGAAGCCCGCCCAGCGTGATCCGCGGGATGCTGGCCGTGGCGGCCCTGCCGATTCGATTGGCTCGCCGCTCAAGCATGTTGCGCACTCTGAACCGATTGTGCCGGAGCTGCATGCAGTTCGTTGATGATAACGCCGACCAGCTTGCGCTCGGCGCCGCCGAGGCCCGTGATGATGTCGTCCATGCAGCCGTTGATATCGAGGCTGGCCGGCAGCGCCGCGACCAGTCCGTCGGCAACTCCGATCAGCCTGAGGTCGTCTGCGCTGAACGGCAGCGCCGGACCGTCGACGATGACGAGATCGTAATCGCCGCCGGCGCGCGCCTGCGCGATGGCTTTGCGAAGCGCATCGCCTGCACCCGATCCGGCTGCCGGCAGCACCTCGATATTGTTCCTGGTCTTGATCGCGCGCTGGGCTTTGCTGCCGATCGACAGCCAGCCGAGACGTTTCGCTTCAGCCTTGCGCACGCCGATGAGTCTGTTCGACAGCAGATGGTTGTCGTGATCGGCGTCGATGATCAGCACGCGCGTATCGTCGCGCGCCGCGGCAAGCGCAACGTTCAGCGCCACGATGCTGCGATCGCGGCTGGCGCCTTGTCCGATCACGGCCATCACAGGCGCAACATTGGCGGCGGAGCGGCGGACGAGCGCTTCGCGCATGCTGCGCATGGCATCGGTAAAGTCGGCGCGCGGGGAAGCCGATCGCAGCGTCGGCCAGCCGAGCCGGGTGAGGTCGGGAACGCCGCCCGATGCGAGAATGCCGCCGAGCGTGCGGATGACGTCGGATTCCTGCAGGCGCGCGATGCCGGGTTTCTCGGCCGTCGGGGCCGGACGCTTGTTTTCGGGCACCTTCAACGGCGAAAGCGGTGTGGCGGATTCCGTGGCGGCGGGCCTCGCCGCACCCGCGGCCGGGTCGATCGACAGCAGTTCGATCGCCGTAAACCACATCGCGGCGGCCAGCATGCCGAACACGAGCCCGATGGCGGCGATCAGGCTCATCGCGGGGGGGAATGCGCGCCGCTGCGGCACCGTGGCCTCGCCGATGATGCGCGCGTTCGACGTGTTGAGGCTTTCCTGCTCTTCGGTCTCCCGGGAGCGCTTGAGGAAGGACTGGTACACGTCGCGGCTTGCCTCGACGTCGCGTTCGAGTTCGCGCAGCCGCACCGAGGCCTGGCTGAGTTGGACGCTCTGGCGCTTCTGCGCCTCCAACGACCTTGTCAGCGACGTTTCGTAGTCGCGGGCGCGGGTGAGATCGTTTTTCGCCGACTGCGCGTAGCGGTCGATTTCCTCGTTGATGGTGCGGTGCAGATCCTCGACCTGCTTGCTCATCTGGCGGAGCGAGGGATGCAGCGGCCCGAGCTCGCTCGTCATTTCGGCGAGGCGCCGGCGCGCCTCCGCATATTGCGCGCGCAGGTTCGCCAGCGTCGGCGACTGCAGGGCTTCGGGAATCGCGCCGGCGTCACCCGCGGCGCGGCGGCTGGCTTCGATCTGATCGTATTTTGCCTGCGCGTCCAGCGTCGCCGCGTGCGCTGCCGCGAGCCGCTGGTTGCTGGCGAGGAGCTGCTGATCGGTGATCAGCGTATCCTGCGTGCCGACGAAATTGTTCTGCGCCTTGTAGATCGCGAGCGCATTCTCGGCGGTGCGCAGCCGTTCCTGCAATTCCTTCAACCGGCCGGAAAGATCGGACGTGGCGCGCCGCGCGGCGATCGCCTGCGAATTCTTGGCTTCAACCAGATAGGCGTTGGAGATCGCGTTGGCGAGCATCGCTGCCTTGGCCGGATCTTCGGACCACACATCGATATCGACGATGAAGGTGCGGTCGGTCTTCTTGACGTTGATATGGCGGTTGAGCGCATCGAGCGCCGCGGTCTGGCCACTGACTTGCGCCTTGCCCTGTCGTGCGTCGAGCCCGAACAGGCCGAGCAGGCTCGACATCGCGCTGTTGGCGTTGCCGCCGAACTCCGGATCCTTGTCGATATGAGTGTCCTGGATCACCTGCATCAGAACGCTGTTGGAGGTGATCACGCGCGCCTGGCTTTCGACCACCATCGCAAGGCCGGAAATGTCCTGCGAGCGCGGCGTCAGCTCGCGGTCGACGAGCTGCAATTCGCGCGGATCGACATAAAGCTGGGCGGTCGCAAAATATTTCGGCGTCAGGCTTTTGCCGATCGCAATCGCCGCGCAGGCTCCGATCAGGCCCGCGGCCGCGATCGCCGTCTTGTGTCGCCACAACAGCTGCACAAGCTGCGTTACGCTCAAGCCGGCCGGATTCCGCGCAGGCCTCGACCCGGCGTCCGGCTTGGATCGCGCTATGGGTTGGTCATACGCCAGCATGAACCCCGATTTCCATTCGAACCGCCGAACGCATCGGCTGAGCGGTTAGTTCTCGGGTCACGTCGGGCAAGGGACGAACGCAACAGCAAAAATTAACCATACTCTTTGATGGACTATTCACCGAATTAGCAAACAAACAGTTTAAGTCATAGCGCAGCACGCGGCGTCGATCGCGGTCGAAGTCGCGCCGTGCAGCAAAGGTTAACTGATCGTTACTCTTCGGCATGACGCCGCGTACCTGTTGCGATTGATCGTTTCCATTGACGCTCCGATCGATCGGCAATGTCTGCAAGTTTCGAATAAGAAAATGCCAGGCCGG
>NZ_DASSRP010000292.1:0-6332 GCF_035701725.1 Bradyrhizobium sp. | reverse complement strand
CGGAGAGTGAACGATGGGTTACAAAGTCGCAGTGGTCGGCGCGACCGGCAATGTCGGGCGGGAAATGCTCAACATTCTGGACGAGCGCAAATTCCCTGCCGACGAGGTCGTGGCGCTGGCGTCACGCCGCAGCGTCGGCGTCGAAGTCTCCTATGGCGACCGCACCCTGAAGGTCAAAGCGCTCGAGCATTACGATTTCTCCGACATCGACATCTGCCTGATGTCGGCGGGCGGTTCGGTGTCGAAGGAATGGTCGCCGAAGATCGGCGCCGCCGGCGCGGTCGTGATCGACAATTCCTCGGCCTGGCGCATGGATCCGGACGTGCCGCTGATCGTGCCTGAGGTGAATGCGGACGCCACCGCGGGCTTCACCAAGAAGAACATCATCGCCAACCCGAACTGCTCGACCGCGCAGCTCGTCGTCGCGCTCAAGCCGCTGCACGACAAGGCGGTCATCAAGCGCGTGGTGGTCTCGACCTATCAATCGGTATCGGGCGCCGGCAAGGATGCGATGGACGAGCTGTTCTCGCAAACCAAGTCCGTCTACACCAACGACGAATTGGTCAACAAGAAATTCCCCAAGCGTATCGCCTTCAATGTCATCCCCGAGATCGACGTCTTCATGGAGGACGGCTACACCAAGGAAGAATGGAAGATGATGGCGGAGACCAAGAAGATTCTTGATCCCAAGATCAAGCTGTCCGCCACCTGCGTGCGTGTGCCGGTGTTCGTCGGCCATTCCGAGGCCGTCAACATCGAGTTCGAAAATCCGATTACGCCGGACGAAGCGCGCGACATTCTGCGCCGTTCGCCTGGATGCCTCGTCATCGACAAGCGCGAACCTGGCGGTTACGTCACGCCATACGAGGCCGCCGGCGAAGACGCCACCTATATCAGCCGCATCCGCGAGGATGCGACGGTGGAGAACGGGCTGGTGCTCTGGTGCGTATCGGACAACCTGCGCAAGGGTGCGGCGCTGAACGCGATCCAGATCGCTGAAGTCCTGATCAACCGCAAACTGATCAGCGCCAAGAAGCGGGCGGCCTGAACGTCGCAACAAGAGAGCGGATCGCGATGACCGAAGAGCCGGCTTCCTATCGGCCGAATCCGACTCTGAAACGCGTCGAAAACGGCTTCGAAAGCGTGCTGTTCAACAGCCGCTGGCTGATGGCGCCGTTCTACTTCGGCCTCGTCGTCAGTCTGGCGGTGCTGTTGTTCAAGTTCGGCATGATGTTGTGGGAATTCGTTCTCCACGTGCCCTACGCCAAGGAATCCGACATCATTCTGGGCGTGCTCAGCCTGATCGACGTCTCGCTGACCGGCAACCTGATCCTGATCGTGGTGTTTTCCGGCTATGAGAATTTCGTCTCGCGGATCGATCCCGGCGGCCACCCGGACTGGCCGGAATGGATGACCAAGGTCGATTTCGCCGGGTTGAAGCAGAAGCTTCTCGCCTCGATCGTCGCGATTTCCGCGATCCAGGTGTTGAAGGCGTTCATGAACATCGACGTCGTCTTCGATCCCTCGAAGCTGGCCTGGCTGGTCGGTGTCCACCTGGTGTTCGTGGTCTCGACGCTGGTGCTGGCGCTGTCGGATCGCTGGGGCAGTGATCATTGATGGCGAATAGGCAATAGCGAGCAGCGATAGAGCGTTACAACTCCATTCGCTATGCCCCATTCACTATTCGCCCAATCGTGCTGCGCTCTCGAATTTCTTGCTGACGCGGTCGAGGATGAACAGCGATCCCTCGGCGACGCCGAAATAGGCGCCGTGCAGGCGCATGTCGCCGCGCTCGACCGCGTTACGCACAAAGGGGAACGTCATCAGGTTTTCCAGGCTGCGGAAGACGGCGGCCTTTTCGATCCGTTCCGTGAATTCGGCCATGCTCTCACGCTCACGCTGCTCGACGACTTCGCCCGGTTTGATGAACATCGCCATCCATTTGCCGATGAAATCGCCCGGCGACAGCGGGGCCACCTTGTCGATGAAGGCGCGGATGCCGCCGCACTGGGCATGGCCGAGCACGACGATGTGCTTCACCCGCAGCACATTGGCCGCATATTCCAGCGCTGCCGAGACGCCATGGGCCTTCTCGTCGGGCTGGTAGACCGGCACCAGGTTGGCGATGTTGCGCATCACGAACAACTCGCCTGGACCGGCATCGAAAATCACTTCCGGCGAGACGCGGGAGTCGCAGCAGCCGATGACCATGACTTCGGGCGATTGGCCGCGCTCGGATAGTTCGCGATAGCGCGACTGCTCGGTGGGCAATCGCTGCGAGGCGAAGGTGCGATAGCCGTCGATCAGTCGTTGTGGGAACAGGTTCATGCAACAATGGTCCGATTCTGACGATCGTATCCCTTCTGAGCGGTCACTTTTGCGAGCGTCACATTCAAGAGGACCACTAGCAAGTATACGTCTCTAGTCTGGCTTTGGATCAGAAGCCGGCATGACAAATCTGCCGCGGTCACGATGCAGACTTCTGAACCGCCACATTGGTGAGGTTTGGGACCGCCATTCGGGTTTCGAATTTGCGGCCAGACGGGCACCGAATGTCAAATCCACCCCACTAGTTGCTAACCATATGTGATGGACAGGAACAAGCCTTCCGGAGCCAGGCTTGGAATGTTAAGCCGTCGCCCGAAAAGCCACTGCCGAAACAATGGGCTTTTGGCCGCTCGGTTTCGTTCCCGCATTCGAAATCGTCGCAGAATCCTGTTCAAAGGCCTTAACACGAAAGAGATGAGACCATGACCCACCCGCGCCGCAGCCTTCTGTTCATGCCCGGCTCGAACGCGCGCGCGTTGGAAAAGGCGCGCATCCTCGCCGCCGACTGCATCATCCTTGATATCGAAGATTCGGTGGCGCCGGACGCCAAGGCGCTCGCCCGCGATCAGATTGCCAAGGCGATCGCGGCCGGCGGCTTCGGCAGGCGCGAGATCTGGATCAGGACCAATGCGCCGGACACGCCGTTCTGGGCCGATGATGTGAAGATGGCCGCCAAAGCCAAGCCGCACGCGATCTTGGTGCCGAAAGTCTCGAGCATCGACGATATCCGCACCATCAAGAACGCGCTGAGCGAGGCGAACGCCGACCCCTCGATCCGCGTTTGGGCGATGATCGAGACCGCGCGTGCGGTGCTGCACGCGGAGGAATTGGCGGCGGCGTCGCGCGACGTCGAGCCGCGCCTGTCGGGCTTTGTGTTCGGGCCGAATGATATTTCGCGCGAGACGCGGATTCGCATGCAGCCGGGCCGCGCGATCATGCTGCCGATGATCACCCATTGCATCCTTGCAACCCGCGCCTATGGCCTGGAAATCCTCGACGGTCCCTACAGCGATTTCAGCAATGTCGACGGTTTCAATCTGGAGTGCACCCAGGCGCGCGATCTCGGCTTCGACGGCAAGACGCTGATCCATCCCGGCCAGATCGACGCCTGCAATGTCATCTTCACGCCGCCGACGGCAGAGGTCGAGCGTGCCCGCAAGATCATCGCGGCGTTCGAGTTGCCGGAAAACGCCGCGCGCGGCGCCATCTCGCTCGACGGTCAGATGGTGGAGCGGCTGCACGCCGATATGGCGCGCCGCACGATCGCGCTCGCGGATTCCATCGCGGCGATGGCGAAATCGCCGTGACGCCGCCGCCTGCCTAGGCTACTTGCTCGCCGGAGTCCTGAGGCCGGCGATCGTAGGGGCATTCAGGCAATATTGCTCATAGTGCTCGGCTGAGGTGCCCGCGGCAAGATCGCGGTCGCATTCGCCTTTCTGCTGACATAGCGCGCAGACGCGTTCCATGTCGTGCAGCGCCATGGGTTCGATCCGCGCCAGCTGCGCCGCATCGATGCCAAGTGCCTCGAGCAATTTCGGCAGCTCGTCGGCGGCGTGCGGTCCCTGATTGACCAACTCGGTCAAGTCGGCCGGCGAAATCTGCAAATCGGTGGCGACCCGGCCGAACTCCGCCGTACTCAATTGGCCGAGTTCATTGAGCTCTCGCCGCTGATTCAGCCAATCGCAAAACGTTTGCGTCAACCGGTCAAAAACGGAATGTGAATGATCCTGTGTCGTCATGATACCGCTCCGCTCTGCGAAACCGTATCCTGGAGTGCCATTTCGACGCTGTCTTTGAGCTGGATCAACTGAGTCAAGCCGCCCGCAGACTGCCTGATCAGGTGGCGCCGAACCTGTCTGCCGCCCAGGCGTGCACGCTGCCGGGCACCGGCTTCTGGTTGCCGCGGCCCTTGGGCGAGATGTGGAAGCCGATGATATCGGGGTCGCGGATCAGCGATGAAAAATCCTGCGGATCGAAAAACAGCTTCGGCTCGGCATGCACGGCATAGAACGATTTCTTCGGCAGTGCATAGCTCAGTTCGCCGGCGCGGCGGGCGAGCGCGGTGAGCGAGGCCGGGCCATAGATGGCCAGCCGAACTTCCGAGAGGCGTCTCTGGCCACGCAGCCTGTGCATCAGAAACGTCAATCGATGGCGGAGCGACAGCCAGTCCGGCGTCAATTCGTCCTGCGCCATCAAGCCTTCGTATGCCGCGACGATCGGGTCGTTCGGCGGCAGGTACAAAACGGAGTTGCCGAGCTGACGGGGCTGTTCCCAGGCGAAATAGGGTTTTGCGGGATCGAGTTCGATCGCTCTCAGCAGCAGCACGTCGGCGTCCAGCCATAGCCCGGCGCCCTTGGCCATCAACCGCATTCGGAAAAAATCCGAAAATTGCAGCATGGTGCGGTCGATCCAGACGCCGCCTGGCCTTGCCGGCCGCAGCCGTTCGGAAAACGCGTGCGGCAGGATCGCTTCGGCCTCCGCATTGCCAACGCCGTCCGGCAGCTGCGCGATCGGCTCGAAGCTGTAGACGGTCACCTTGTGGCCGGCGGCGATCTGCGAACGCAGGCACAATCTTCGCAGCCCGTCGAGCGGGCCGTGCCAGAAGGTGACGATTTCAGGACGCGAGACCATCGGGTTTTCAAGCAAGGCGTGAATTTGGAGCTGTCGTTTATCGCGAATGCGCCCGTCGCAAAAGGGCGAAAGCCCTAATCCGAGGCGGCCTCGATAGCCGCCATGTCGGCATCGGAGAGGCCAAAATGATGGCCGATCTCGTGGACCAGCACGTGACGGACAATATCTCCGAGCATCTCGTCGTGTTCGGCCCAGTAGTCCAGGATTGGGCGGCGGTAGAGCCAGATCAGATTAGGCAGCCGCGCGACGTCGCTGGAGCTCTGATGCGGCAAGCCCGTCCCCTGAAACAGGCCGAGCAGGTCGAATTCGCTTTCCGCCGCTATCTGATCGAGGATTTCATCGGTCGGGAAATCCTCGACACGCACGATGACGCCCTCGCACAGATCGCGGAAGGTTTTAGGCAGCCGCGCCATAATGTCGTGCGCCATGACTTCGATCTCGGCAAGCGATGGCGCTTTGGCTGATGTCCACATCCTGATCAAACTCGCCGCTTGGGGTACAGGGGACTTCGGATCGGCGGGACTAGCCGTCAGCCAAAGCCCTTCGCCAAGAGTACCACGGCCTGTGCGCCGGCTTCGCGGTCCTTCGAAATTTCCAGATATTCGGCCGAGCTGCCCCACGCGCGATAGGCGGCTTCGTCGGGAAACGACATCAATACCAGTTTGTCACGATCCCATGCGCCTTCAAGCACGGTCGGATTCTCGTCGGCCGACAACAGCCGGCCGCTGAACTTTTTGAAAACGTCAAAAAATCGAGCCTGGTAGCGATCGTAGGATGCGCGATCGGTTATTTTAAGCTGCGCAATGACATATACCGTCATGAACTCTTCACCCATGTTTCCAAGGTGGCGTAGCCTGTCATCTGGATCCGGGCCCGCAAAGGACCGGAACCGGTTTGCGACGAAAAATGGTGTGTACGCACGGGGTGCAAAAGCTTCGTCTTGATGATTGACCTTGTCGCGCCAATCGGAGACCGTGGGGCCATACAACCAATCGGGGCGGCGTTGCGATGATGATCGGCAAATTGGCAATATCGGGGGTGCTGGCGACGGCGTTCTCGCTGCTGATGGCGGGCGCTATGGCGCAGACGGCGTCGCAAAGCCCGCGTGTCGCGCAGGCGTTGACCGCTGACGATCTGGCCGCCCGCCCGCCGGTGGTTGCGCGTCCCGCCCGTCCGCCGCGGCGGGTTCGCGTTTACCCGCGCGACCAGGCGCAGCCGGACGATGTCTATCCGCGCTATTACCCCGGCCCGAATGCGGTCAGGGTCTGCAATGCCTCCTATGCGCAGGAATACCGGCCGAGCGGCACGGTGATCGTGCCGCACATGACCTGCGTGTGGCGCCGCGGCTGAGCGTTTCCTTCAGCCTTCTGAAA
>NZ_DASSRP010000291.1:0-13880 GCF_035701725.1 Bradyrhizobium sp. | reverse complement strand
ATCATCCCAGACGATCGCACCGCATTCGCATTTGAAGAGGCGATGCTGCTGGCCGTTGCGTGTGTCGAGCAGCGGCACGAAAAGGCGCGGCTCTGCCGCACATGCGGAACAGAAGATCGGCTTTTCGTCGCCAGTTTCGTTACTGATCGGCTTAGTCTGACGCGCCCGATCCATGACAGCCCCCCACACGATACTCTGCGGGCTCATCCAATCTTTCCGTTCGGCCTAGCGACCTATTCTGGCGCGCCACAGCGCGTCGAAACTATCGGACTCAATCGCTCTTGCGAGAGGCGCCGAATCCATCGCGCGGGCCTGGGCATCCAGTGGATTGCCGGGCTTCGCCGGCAGAGCGCTTGCGATTTCCTCCTCGTCGGCAGCCGGCTTGACGGCCGGCCGCGCAGGCCACTCAAGCGATGATTTCGAAAGCATCGGCTTGCCTTCGTACCAACACTTGCGTCCATCGATCATGCGCCAGGACCAGTAGCCCGGCGCGCCCGCCGGCACCGACGCGCTGCATTGTTGCCTGGCGATTGCCGGCGCAATGGAGGTTGAAAACAGCATCGCAATAAGGACTGTGAGAACCCTTGAACACAAGTGCTTCGTCATCGACGCACCTCAATCTCACTTCGTTGCACCCACCGACGTTGCGCGGGTCACCCAATCAGGCCGTTTCAGAAACCTTTCACAAGCAAGCTCGCGGCCTTCGAGAACTCGCTCACGGCCCGCAAGGCAAGACCCAATCGGTCAGCCTTCCTTACGCATTTTCGGCCGCGCCCCCGAGGTGGAAAGAGAATCAAGACTCTTTTTGGGAATATCCCCTCAAATTTTATTTCAATGCAGGGTTGAACCCGAGGTTGCGCGGCGCGATCTCCCAACTCATTGATATAAATCGCTTTTCGGGATCGTGAGATCGCCCCCCGCGGCAGCGGATGGAGCTTTCCGTCATGACCGGCCGCTGCGGACAACGTCACGCCAAAGCCCCATCGCCCGCACGGACATCGCCATTTTTTGGCCTTTTGTTGCGCGGTACACCTCGCCCGCAAGCAGGGACCTCATCATGCCATCTCCGATCAAGCTCGCTTCGCCACTCGCCGCCACCGGACTTCTCCTCGCCCTCGCCGCCTCGCAGGCCGCGCAGGCCGCGACGCCGGCCGAACTGATCTCGGGTTTCCGAACCCAGCACGGCGAAGGCAAGGTGCAGACCGATCCGGCGTTGCACCGGATCGCCGAGGAGCAGGCAAAGGCGATGGCGGCAAGGGATGAGCTCGATCATAGCGTGCTCCGCCCGTTCAGCGCCCGCGTCACCACGCTTGGCGCCGTCAGGTCCGCGGAAAACATCGCCTACGGCTATGACAGCTTTCCAAAGACGCTCGACCAGTGGATCAATTCGAGCGGGCACCGCACCAATCTGTTGATGCACGGCGCTTCGCGCGTCGGCATCGCCAGCGCCAGAAGCGCAAAAAGCGGCCGTACCTACTGGGCGATGGTGATTGCGGCGCCGGAACCCAAGCGCGAAAAACATGGCAAGGGCGGCAAGAAAGAGTCTTGCCGGATCATGATCAACGATACCTGCCTGTGACGCTGGGCGGCGGCCTGCGGCCACATCCGTCGCGCGCAAGGTGACGGCCCCGGCGTGACCCGCCGGCCGAGGCCGTCTGTCTCGATTTGCTAGCGAGGATTCGCGGGCGACCGACTATCGGCGCTGCGAACCCTCGCCGCCTTCACATTTATCAAGTGCGCGCGCTTATCTTCGAACCAGCGCCGCGCGGCGCCGAGCTCGCTGCTGGAACGAGCGGAACGGGCCGCGCCGGACGATCAATCTTCCCAGACGCTGTCGCCGCAGCGGTATTGATAGAGATGGGTGGTGCGCCCGCTCCGCGGGTCGAGAAACTGCCAATGCTTCTCCAGGACGGCCGCGCAGCTCGGGCAGTGCCGCGCGCCCTGACGCTCCAGCGTTTGCGAAGCACGTTCCTGCAGCTTTTCCATCATGGCCCGCCCTGATTCGCTGTTGAAGTATCGCAGCGGCGGTGAGGGCCGGCAGTTACCTATGTTAGGCGCGATCGGCCCTAACCGGGAACCCCGGGGAACCCTGGGAATTATAGCAGCATCATCATTCGGGCATTCGAGGCATGCGCGGCAGTCTTCCGGTTTCTTCGCTGACCACATCAGGTAAGCCATCGGGCCACTGGTTCGTGCGCTTTGCCGCCGCAACCGCGAACTGGGCCGGCACCTCCGCGGTGTTCGTGACCGCCGTTCTGATCGTGGTGGTCTGGGCGATGCTTGGCCCGGTCTTCCATTACAGCGACAGTTGGCAGCTCGTGATCAATACCGGGACCACCATCGTGACGTTCCTGATGGTGTTCCTGATTCAGAACACGCAAAATCGCGACAGCAAGGCGTTGCAGGTCAAGCTCTCCGAACTGATCCTGGCGCTGGAGACCGCCAACAACCGGATCGCGGCAATCGAAAATGCCAGTCCAGAAGAACTGAACGCCGTGCAGGAAGAGATTCAGGAGCGCGTCAACGGCGAGGCCGGTTGAGCGCGAACGCCGATCGCCCACGCGGCCGAACGATCGGAGGCGGCGCGCGACAAAGCCGTGCGGCCGCGTCATCCATGGATGTCAGGCCTGACGCTGCGCGAGGCTTGACGGCAATGCCGCGTTCTCGCGGCTTTGCGGGTCCATACTTCCACGCCGCTTTTACGCGCCTGGCGCGTGTCGCCGAGGTCCGGCAACGATAGAGAGAATTTTCCGATCTCTTGTGCGCAATCTGCCGCTATCCGGCGCAGCGTTTTTAAGCGACGGCCGCGCCATTTTCTTAACCGCTTGAAACTACGCTGGCAGCCAAATTCTCGTTGTTCCCCGGAAGTTTACGGAACCGCCGGCGCCATGCTTGGACTTAGGGCACGAATGAAGGCCAGCGGCAGGACGCACCTTCTGGCGACACGCGGCATCGCCTGGTTCGTCGTGCTCGCCTGCACGGTCGTGCTTGGGCTCGAGGCCTCACGCATCATCTCCCAGCGCTCGGATGTCATCGCCGATGCACGACGGGACACCGCCAACCTCGCAGGCTCCCTCATTCAGCATGCGGAGCTGACCTTCCGCGCCGCCGACGCTGTTCTGATCGGCGTCGTCGAGCGGATGGAGCACGGAACACCCGATGCCACCGAGCGTGAACGGCTGCGCGCCTGGTTCGTCAGGGAAGTGAACAACTCCAGCCAGTTCACCGCCTTCGGCGTCCTCGACGAGCACGGCACGATGATCGTGAACATGCTCGGCGAGAACGCACCGACGCAATTCGCCGACCGCGAATATTTCATCTATCACCGCTCGCACGACGACAGTGCACTGCGCATCGGCCGCCCCGTCCTCACCCAGTCCAGGGGCTGGCTGCTTCCCGTCACGCGCCGCTACAACAAGCCGGACGGATCGTTCGGCGGCGTCGCGCTCGCAGCGATTGATCCGCGCTATTTCCAGGATATCTACGATCGACTCAAGATCGGCGACAACGGCGCCGTCTTGCTGGGGACGACGAACGGCACGTTGCTGGTGCGGCGCCCCTTCGTCGAGGCCAATATCGGCCGCGACCTGTCACACGCCAAGATCCTGTCGGCCTTGAAAGACGCGCCCTCCGGAAGCCTCGAGATCAAGGCCTCGATCGACGGTGTCACGCGCTACCATAGCTACGAGCAGGGACATAGCTATCCGATCTTCATCACCGTCGCCCAGAACATGGACGAGTTGCTGGCGCCATGGAAAGCGACCGCGATCCGCAGGCTGATCGAGGCGGTCGCGATTGCGTTCTTCATCCTGCTGATGGGCGCTGTCGTCTGGCGCGCCACCAGGGAGCTTGCGCGAAACTCGATCGCGCTGCGACGGACCAATGCGAGCTTCGACGCAGCGCTCGCCAACATGCCGGCGGGCCTTTCGATGTTCGACGCCGACGGCCGCCTGATGGTCTGGAACGAGCGCTACCTGCAGCTTTACCGGATGTCGCCGGACGTGGTCCGGCGCGGCGCGGAAGTTCACGGCATCATCGCGCATCGCAACGCGGTCAACGGCATCGACACCGACGTGGAGAGCTTTGTCAGCGAGTTTCGCGAGACGCTTCAGCGCGAAGGCAGGAAAACCACCGTCTCGCGTCTCAACAATGGGCGCACGATCTCGATCGTCGCCACGACGACGGCAGGTGGCGGGTGGATCGCGATCCATGAAGACATCACCGAACGCGTCAGCCACGAGGAGGCGCTGCTCAATCAGGCCACGGAGCTCGCGCGTATCAATGTGCGCTTCGACGCCGCGCTGTCGAACATGTCGCAAGGGCTTTGCATGTTCGACGCGAACAGAAGGCTCATTATTTCGAACCGAGCCTTCAGGGAGATGTACCACGTCGCAGAAGACCAGATCCAGCCGGGAACTTCCGCGCAGGATCTGCTCGGGCTCTGGGCGACAGGCGCAGAACAGGTTGATATCGCGGACCCGGTCGGATTCCACGCCGCGCAACGTGACCAGATTTACAAGCTGGGCGACGGCCGGGTGGTTTCGATCAAGCGCACGGCGCTCGCCGACGGCGGATGGGTCGCCACCCATGAGGACATCACCGAGCGGGTCCGCGGCGAGCAGGCGGTGCTGAACCAGGCGGCTGAACTCGAGCGCATCAACCTGCGCTTCGACCTGGCGCTGAGCCATATGACGCAGGGGCTGTCGATGTTCGACGAGCACAAGCGCCTCGTGGTCTGGAACAAGCGCTTCGCCGAACTCTACGACGTGCCGGAGAGATTTCTGAAGGTCGGAACGCCCTATGAAGACATCATCACCGACCGCTTCGCACGCGGCGTCACCAAGGCGGATACCAGGCCGGAGACGATCAACACCAAGGTCGCCGAGCTGTCGTCGCTGGCGCCGGATTCGCAGCGGGTCGACGAACTCGCGGACGGCCGGCTGCTGCTTTTGACGCGTCAGCCGATGGCAGGCGGCGGCTGGCTGTCGATCATCGAAGACATCACCGAGCGGCGGCGGGCCGAGGCCGAGATCGTTCACCTGGCCCGGCACGATGTCCTGACCGGGCTCGCCAATCGCGCCGAGTTCAACGAGAAGCTTGAAGAGGCCAGCAAGCGGCTGAAACGCAGCGGCACCAGCGTCACCGTCATGATGCTCGACCTCGACCGCTTCAAGGCGGTCAACGACATGTTCGGTCATCCGGCGGGTGACCAACTCCTGATCGAAGTCAGCCGCCGGCTGAAATCCACGCTGCGGGAAACCGACCTGTTGGCGCGGCTCGGCGGCGACGAGTTCGCCATCCTGCAGGAGGGCGGCCCGGCGCAGCATGAGGGCGCAATCACGCTGGCGCTGCGCATCATCAATGCGATCTCCGAGCCGTTCGACCTGAACGGATTCGAGGTCAACGTCGGAACCTCGATCGGAATCGCGATGGCGCCCGAACACGGCACCGAGCCCGAGGCACTGCTCAAGAGCGCCGACCTCGCGCTTTACGACGTGAAGACGCAGGGACGAAACGATTTCCGCATCTACCAGCCCGGCATGCTGGAAAGCGCCACCTCGCAGCAACACGCCGAAAGCGAGTTGCGTGATGCCATCGCGCAAGGGCAGTTCGAGCTGTATTACCAGCCGGTGGTCGAGGTCGCGACCAGACGGATCTGCGGTGTCGAGGCACTGGTACGCTGGCGGCACCCGCAAAAAGGACTGATCGGTCCCGACCAGTTCATTCCACTCGCCGAATCGACCGGGCTCATCGTGCCGATCGGCGAATGGATTCTGCAACAGGCCTGCGCCGACGCCGCCAGATGGCCGGCGCATATCAGGCTGGCGATCAACATTTCGGCGGTGCAGTTCAAGAAGGGCAATCTGTTCGAGCTGATCCTGTGCGCGCTGGTGGAGAGCGGGCTGGAGCCGGAGCGGCTCGAGCTCGAGATCACCGAGACCTCGCTGTTGGAGAACCAGGAAGCGCATCTGGCGACGATCCGCCAGCTCAAGAATCTCGGGATAACGCTCGCGCTGGACGACTTCGGCACCGGCTATTCGTCAGTGACCTACCTGACGAATTTCCCGTTCGACAAGATCAAGATCGACCGCAGCTTTACCCGCGAGGTGCTGGAACGGCGAGACTACGCGGCCGTGGTGTCGTCGGTGCTGGCGCTGGCGCGAGGCCTCGACAAGCTCACCACGGTCGAAGGCATCGAGACCGAACAGCAGTTCGAATATATGCGCGAGGCCGGCGTCGACCTCGCCCAGGGCTACCTGTTCAGCCCGCCGGTCCCGGCCTCGCGGCTTGATTTTTCGATTCGTTATCCGTCGGTTAAGCAAAATATGGTGGCCTAGGTGCTGGATCTTCGGATACTGACCATGAACGCGCAGACAGACCAGCATGGCGGCCTGATCGATCAGCTCGAGGAAGCGATCGGCAGCAAGGACCTCGCGCGGCGCGCCGAAGTGCTGCGCCGGGTGACCGACCTGTTCGTGCTGAAGTCCGGATCGTTTTCCGAGGACCAGATCGCGCTGTTCGACCAGGTGATGGGCAAGCTGCTCGAACACATCGAAAGCAACGCCCGCGCCCAATTCGGCAGCCGTATCGCAAGGTTGCCGGATGCGCCGCGCGGCGTGGTGCGCGTGCTGGCGCAGGATGACGCGATCATGGTCGCCGGTCCTGTGCTCGCCCATAGCGAACGGGTCGACGTCCAGACCCTGGTCGATACGGCGAAGACCAAGAGCCAGGACCATCTGCTTGCGATCTCCGGCCGCAAGGTGCTGACCGAAGCCGTGACCGACGTGCTGCTCGACCGCGGCAACCGCGCCGTGGTCTCCGCCACCGCGCACAACAGCGGCGCGAAATTCTCCGAATTCGGCTTTTCCACCCTGGTGCGCAAGGCACGCGGCGACGGCGATCTCGCCTTGTGCGTCTGGTCGCGCCCGGACATTCCGCGCCAGAACCTGATCAAGCTGTTCGTCGATGCCTCCGAGACGATCAAGAACCAGCTCGTGGAAGCCGACCCGCGGCGCGCCGAACTGATCAAGTCGATGGTCGCGCAGGCCACCGACGAGATCCAGACCAAGGCGCGCGCCGGCTCCGGGGAATTTGCGCAAGCCGCCCGGGAAGTACGCGAGCTGAACGCCGCCGGCAAGCTGAACGAAGAGCGATTGATCGCGTTTGCCGATGAGGGCAGCTTCGACCGGGTCGTCGCCGCATTGTCCCTGATGTGCGATATCCCCCTCGGCGCGATCGAACGGGCGTTCGTTCAGAACCAGACCGAGCAGATCGTCGTTCTCGCCCGCGCGCTCGATTTCTCCTGGGCGACGACGATGAAGCTTCTGATGCTGCATGCCGGCGTCAACGGCTCTTCGCGGGCGCAGCTCGACATCACCTTTGCCAACTTCTTCCGCCTGCAGCCGGAGACCGCGCGCACCGCGCTCAAGTTCTACCGGATGCGGGAAAAAGCAAACCGGCCGAAGTAGCGATCCGCGTTTTCGCGCGACGCCTGAACAGGGCGTCAAAAAACCGCGATCTACGCGCCGCCGATTCCCGCCTCGATCAGCCGCCGGGCCAGAAACTGCGACAGCTCCTCGTGCGGCTGGCTCGAGACGAACACCTCCGACGCCGTGACGCCGGTCTTGCCGAGCACCACCAGCACACCGATCCAATAGGCGAACCAGATGTGCGGGTCGGTCAAAGCGCGCAGCTTCTGCCGGTCGTGCTCGATCGGCTGATGGTTGAGGGCCTTGCGCACCTCGATCGCGAGCACGTTGTTCGGCACGCGGCGCTGATGCACGACGATGTCGGGGTAGACCGATTTGCCAAGATGATCGTCGGTCGAGACGATCGAACCGCGCGGCAAATTCAGCGTCCGCGGACCGAGGCGGTCGAAATCACAATCGACTTCGAAATCGGGAAATTGCCGCTCGATATGCACCGCGAGGCGATGCGTCATCGTGCGCTCGCCGAGATCGTGCTCGAACAGAAACGCCTCGCGGCCGTAGAACTCCTTCAGGCCGGCGACGAGCTTGTCCAGTTCGGCGTGCATCCTACAGACCTCGTGGCTAGGGCTAAGCCTAATCCGTCATGGCCGGGCTTGTCCCGGCCATCCACGTCTATCTTACAGTGGATGCTTAAGACGTGGATGCCCGCGACGAGCGCGGGCATGACGAGGAACTGAAGCTGCATCCGGCCGTCACATCTGCACTTCGATCAAATGCGGCCCCTTGGCCGGCACGAAATCCGCAAGCGCCCTGTTGAACTCATCGGCCGAGGTGACCGCGCGCGCCTCCACGCCCATGCCCTTGGCGAGGCCGACAAAGTCGATGGTCGGACGGTCGAGCTTGAGCATGTCCATCGCGCGGCTTCCCGGCGCGCCGGCGCCGACCCCGTCGAACTCGCCGCGCAAAATCTGGTAGATGCGATTGGCGAACACGATCGTGAGAATATTGAGCCCCTCGCGCGCCTGCGTCCACAGGGACTGGATGGTGTACATCGCGCTGCCGTCGCCGACCATGCAGATCACCTTGCGATCCGGACAGGCGACTGCCGCGCCGGTGGCGACCGGGGTCGAAAACCCGATCGAACCGCCCATGTTCTGCAGCCAGTCGTGCGGCGCGGCCGCAGCGGTCGGCGGGAAGAAGCCGCGGCCGGTGGTGAGGGATTCATCGACGATGATCGCATTCTCCGGGATCGCACAGGCGATCGCCTGCGCGATCGTGGTGTGATTGAGCGGACCGGTCGGCTTGACCAGTTCGGCGAGCGCCTGCGGCTTGACGTCGGACGGCCTGGCGCCGAGCGCATCGCTGAGCGCCTCTAGCGCGGCGATCGAGTTGTCGCCCCAGGCAGTCATGCGATGCACCTCGCAGCCCTCGGGCTTGAGATGGCTCGGCTTGTTCGGATAGGCAAAGAACGCGATCGGGTCGTTGGATTCGACCAGCACGATGTTCTTGAAGTCCTTCAGCAGCGGCAGCGCCTGCTCGATCACGTACGGGATGCGGTCGATCGAAAACCGGCCGCGCCCGCGCGCCATGCGCGGATGATAGGTCTGGCCCATCACCTTGCAGCCGGTCTTGCCTGATATCTGCTGCGCCAGCGCTAGCCCCCGCTCGGTCAGCGCGTTGCCGGTGACGAGCAAGAGATTCTGCGTGCCGCCCGCGTGCAGGATCTTGGCCGCCTTCTCGACCGCCTCGGCGGAAAAGCCCGGCTGCTGCTTCGGCGCGGCTACCGTCGCGATGCCATCGGCCTCGTTCCAGGCGGTATCGGCCGGCAGGATCAGGGTTGCGATCTGCGGCGGCGCGCTCTTGGCGGCGGCGATGGCGGCAGCGCCATCGGCGGCGACGGATTTGGCATCCGGCGAGGTCCGCACCCATTCCGACATCGGCCTGGCGAGGCCCTCGATGTCGGAGGTCAGCGGCGCGTTATAGCCGATGTGATAGGTCGCATGCTGGCCGACGATGTTGACGATGCCGGAATGCGCCTTCTTGGCGTTGTGCAGATTGGCAAGACCGTTGGCGAGACCGGGCCCGAGATGCAGCAGGGTCGAGGCCGGCGTGCCCTTCATGCGGAAGTAGCCGTCGGCCGCGCCCGTTACCACGCCCTCGAACAGGCCGAGAACGCAGCGCATGCCTTCCACGCGGTCCAGCGCGGCCACGAAATGCATTTCCGAGGTGCCGGGATTGGTGAAACAGACGTCGACCCCGCCCGCGACCAGGGTCCGCACCAGACTTTCAGCACCGTTCATTCGTTCAGCTCCGTTCGCGCTTCGCGGCTTCGACAAGCCTCAAGATCAATCATTCTTGATGGTGCGGCAACGATGCCGCCACACCTTCATACGAACTTCGGGATCGGGACACTAGCCGTCGCCAAAGGATTCGCGGCCGGTTTGCATGCATAGTTACCATCGCCGCCGCGGGGGGCTCAGATTTTTAACCGCGCGCTTTGAAATCCGTCACGTTCGCTTGCGAAAATTCGCCCGATATGGCCTGCTTGATTGGATAACGACCGCGAGG
Source organism: Bradyrhizobium sp. (assembly GCF_035701725.1). GTDB lineage: Bacteria > Pseudomonadota > Alphaproteobacteria > Rhizobiales > Xanthobacteraceae > Bradyrhizobium. Next base: position 3,882 of record NZ_DASSRP010000291.1, on the reverse strand, counting down.
AACCCGATGACCCGGATTTTCGCCTTGGCTGCCGCGGCCCTGATGGTACTGGCCGCCAGCTCCCCCGCCCGCGCCACCATGGACGACGACTTCTTTGGCTTCCGCCGCCAGCAGCAGCCGATGATGCAGCCGCCCATGCAGCAGCGCGGCTATCCCTATTACGGCCCCGGCTCCGACTATTTCGGCGGTGGCGGTGGTGGTTCGATCCAGCGCGAGCGGGTCGCGGCACCGGTCGCCCAGCCGCCCGGCTCGATCTATATTTCGACCGCCGAGCGGCGGCTTTATCTGATCCTCGGCAACGGCGAGGCGCTGCGCTACGGCATCGGCGTCGGCCGCGACGGCTTCCGCTGGACCGGCACCCACCACGTCAGCGCGAAAAGGGAATGGCCGGGCTGGACCCCGCCGGCGGAAATGCGCAGGCGCAGGCCCGACCTGCCGCGCTACATGGCCGGCGGGATCGAAAACCCGCTCGGCGCCCGGGCCTTGTATCTCGGCTCGACGCTCTACCGCATCCACGGCTCCAACGAGCCGGAGACGATCGGCCACGCGGTGTCTTCCGGCTGCTTCCGCATGACCAATGAAGACGTCACCGATCTCTACAGCCGCGTCTCCGTCGGCACGCTGGTGGTGGTGCGCTGACAGGGGCTTCGTCATTCCGGGATGCGCCGTTGCGACAAACAGCAAAGCTGTTTGCGCAGAAGGCGCAGGCCCGGAATCCATGGCGCCACTCATATGTTGAGAAATGGATTCCGGGTTCGCTCGCTTCCCTCGCGCCCCGGAATGACGGCGAGGACGCTCTTCGCTATGACGACGGTCGGTCTAGCTCCCCGCCTTGCAAACCGCTTTCAGCGCCGCCCACTCCTTGTCGCTGAGCAGCGGCGGACCGCTCGCGGCGCGGTTTTCGTCCGAAAGATGCTTCAGCCGGTCTTCGGTGAGCGGATGGTTGGCGAGGAACGACACGGTCTTGTCGCCCTCATTGCCGGTGATGCGGAAGATCAGGTCGCCCATCGGCTTGGTCGGGCGGCCGAGCTTGTGCATCACCGAAATTGAAAAGTCGTCGGCGTTCTGTTCGGCCTCGCGCGAGTAGGACGCGGTGACGAGCGAGCGCGAGGCGAAAATCAGCGCGCCCGAGCCGGTGACGTCGCCGAACAGGAGCCCGATCAGGAACGACGTCCCGCCGCTATAGATCATGTTGCGCGTGTTGTCGCGATGCACGACATGACCGAGTTCGTGCGCGAGCACGCCTGCGATCTCGTCGGGATCATCGGATCGCGACAATAATCCGCTGAAGAGATAGACCTTGCCGCCGGGGAGCGCAAACGCGTTGGGAACCGGCGTATTCAGCACCGCCGCCCTGATTGGCGAACTGAAGCCTGCCGCGGTCGAGAGTTGCCTGATCAGCTTGGCGAAGGCGGCGCTGCCGGCCGCATCGTTGCAGGTCTTGCTGCCGAAAATCGTCGCGATTTGCTTTTCGGACGCATCGCCGATGCGGCGTTCCAGCGCGGGCGGCACCAGGGGCGCGAGCCGATCCGCCACCAACGGAAGCGCAAACCAGATCACGGCAACGATCGATACCGTTGCCGCCAGTGACCAGCCCACTATCGGCGTGATGCTGTGGCGGCCCGCGGCGTGCGCCTCAAGCTGCGGACAGCGCGAAAGCAGGATTGCGCCAAGCGCGCTGTCGCGGATCTCAAGCCGCGCAAGCGGCGGTGCGCTTTGGCAGCTCAGCCGCAGGATGCCGACAGCGCTATCGGCGCGGCGGATATCGGAATAGGGCCAGGCGGCGAGCGCGATCCCGTTCTCGAGGATTTCGAGACGCTCGTTCAGCGCAAGTTCGACGGAATGGCGGCGGCTCGAGGTACCATCGTAAAAAATCGAGGCGCCGGCCTGCGGCGGCGGAGGCGAAACATCCGCTGAACCGGCCTCCAACCCGCTCTCCATCCCGGACGTCATGCAGCTAGAATCCGACCACGTCGAGGCCGCCAGCAAACCCCTCGCCCAGCGCATCGGCGAGTTCACCCTTGGCGGCGACGTTGCCCGCGGCCTCCAGGCGGAAGCAGGTCGCCGACGCACTTACCCTCGCCCAGACATCCCGCAGCAGATAGATCCGCAGCACCACGTTCATGGCGAGAATGAACCCGAGATAGCCGATGACGAGAGCCACCGTCATTGCAACGCTCGCATGAAGGCGCGCGGCGAGATGAGACAGATCGCCGAAGCCGAAAATCCAGAAACTACATGCGACTGCGAAGATGACGAACAAAAGCAGAAGCAGAAAGAACCAGCCGATGACCTTCCAGTACAGACCGTACAGATCGTGCCCGGATAGATCCGATTCGAACGAGACGTCGCCAAAGCGGATGCCCGAAATCCACCAGCGCCATTCGACGGCTTTGAATGCGCCATAGATGAACGGCAACGCAATCATCCAGATCAAGATCACCAGACCGAGCACGCGGCTTTCCGCAGCCGACATTTTGTGGCCCGCGTTGACAACGGCAATCGCGAGCCCGGCGATCAGCGGCGACAGCATCATGAGCCAGAATTTCCAGCCGCGCTTGAACAGCTCCGAGCCGCGGCCTTCAAAGCTGCCTGGCAGATCGCCGTAATGGCAGTGCCGCATCTTGTAGCGCTCGAGCGCGGCTTCGCGCCACGGCAGCGCCCCTCCGAGCGTGACGGCGGCCAGCAAAGCCCATGCAAAGGCCCGCACCGCATAGGCCCAGCCCGAGCCGTCCATCCAGAAGCGCACGCCGCGCCACACCGTGCGCGTCAGGCGATAGCGGCGCGCGCGGTAGATCGCGAACTGTCCGAACAAATAGAAAAACAGAAACAGCGGAAAACTCGCAAACGCCTTGTAGCGTTCGGCCTCGATGCCGATGAGGAAATAGGCGAGATAGATCGGCACCAGGATCGCCATCGCGAACAGAAAGCCAATCAGGAGTTCGCGGCCCCGTCCGGTATATTCCGGCGCATCGCCATGAAGGGACGTGTGCGACCACAGATGACGGCGGATATCGGTCGCCAGCCAGAAGCGGTAAAAGCCGAAAGTGATCAGTTCGAGGCCGGTGCCGCGCGCGACCAACCGGCGGAATTGGCCGCGATCGCCCGAAAACTCCATCTTCACCGCGGACGCCGGCAACGGTGGCGGCGCCGGATGATGCGGGACGGAACTCATCTCGTTCACGAAAACGCTCCCCCGATGAAAACCGAGGGAGTGAAACCTTGGATTGAGCCGATGTCAACGCGCGCGCTGTTATCGATTTATGACGAATTGAGCGCGTGCCGAAATGCCGCCTTACTCTGCACAGCGTGGGTCGACAAGGCGTCGATCAAGCCGCCTTGATGTTGCTCAGGAAGCACTCGACCTGGCTGCGCATGCTCTCGGATTGCCTCGACAATTCGGTCGATGCCCCGAGAACCTGATGGGCCGCGGCGCCAGTGTCGGCAGCGGCTTGCTGCACACCTTGAACGTTTGATGAAATTTCGTTGGTGCCGAGCGCAGCCTGTTGCACGTTTCGCGCAATCTCCTGGGTCGCCGAGCCCTGCTCTTCCACTGCGCTGGCGATCGCGGCGGCAATTTCGTTCATGGTGGCGATCGTGCCGCTGATCCCCTGGATCGCGCCCACTGCCTCTTTTGAGGAGATCTGTATCGAGGAGATCCGTGAGCCGATCTGGTCCGTCGCCTTCGCGGTCTGCTCGGCGAGACTCTTGACCTCGGATGCGACCACGGCAAAGCCGCGGCCGGCATCTCCGGCGCGCGCGGCCTCGATGGTTGCATTCAGCGCCAGCAGGTTGGTCTGACTGGCGATCTCGTTGATCAGCTTGACCACGTCACCGATCGCAGCCGCTTCGTTGGAAAGGCTCTCCACGGTCGCGTTGGTG
>NZ_DASSRP010000290.1:0-10379 GCF_035701725.1 Bradyrhizobium sp. | reverse complement strand
CCGCGCAAGGTGCCGGCCAGGCGAAGGGCGCCTCGACCATTACCTCGAAGATCCGCTCGCTCCTGGTCGGCGCCAGCGTCGTGGTGATCGTGCTGGGCTCGTTCAAGATGGCGATGAATTTGCTGGACGGCGGCGCACCTGCGCCCATGCCGGCGGCCGAAAGCTCCTCGGATGTCCCGGCGGTGGCTCCCGCCGGTGGAAGCGCCAGTCCAGGCACGACGGCGCCGATGATGCCGTCGTTGACGTCGCCGACCCCGATCGGACGGCAATCGTTCAACAACGCGACCGGCGACAACGCCGCCTCGATCACCACTCCGCAGGCCCAGGTCTCACCGTCGATCCCGCCTGCCAGCGACGTCACAGGAACGATCCCGCGTTCGTCGGCACCGTCCGGCACCGGCAAACTCGCGATGATCCAGGTCCCGCCGTCCGAAAGGCTGCCCGAAGCGATCGGCGGTCCGGTTCTGCGCGCAGCCGTGCTGAAGGGCGATCCAACCGCGGCCTACGAGGTCGGCGTGCGCTTTGCCGAAGGCAAGGGCGTTGCCACCAACTACGACGAAGCGGCGAAATGGTTCGATCGCGCGGCACAGGCTGGCGTGATTCCGGCGGTCTTCCGCCTCGGCACCTTCTACGAGAAGGGCCTCAGCGTGAAGCGGGACGTCGATATCGCCCGCCGCTATTACATGCAGGCCGCCGAGCGCGGCAACGCCAAGGCGATGCATAACCTTGCCGTACTGGATGCAGATGGCGGCGGCAAAGGCGCGAACTACAAGAGCGCCGCGCAATGGTTCCGCAAGGCCGCCGACCACGGCATCGCCGACAGCCAGTACAATCTCGGCATTCTCTATGCCCGCGGCATCGGCGTCGAGCAGAACCTCGCCGAGTCCTTCAAGTGGTTCAGCCTCGCCGCCGCCCAAGGCGACGTCGATGCCGGCCGCAAGCGCGACGACATCGCCAAGCGCCTCGACGCGCAGTCGCTGGCCGCCGCCAAGCTCGCGATCCAGACCTTCATGCCCGAACCGCAGCCCGACGACGCCGTCAATGTGGCGGCACCCGCGGGCGGATGGGATTCGGCGCCGGCCCCGGCGGCGAACACCAAGCCGGCGATCAGGCCGGCGGTCGCCAAGCGCACCGCGCAAGTGCAGACGCCGCCGGCTGCCGCGCATTAATCCTTATTTTTCACCACGCCGGAAAGTACCGGGCAGCCTCAGACGAAAAAGCCGGCGCATACGGATTCTTTAATCCCTCAGGCCGCTAATTTCGGCTATGCAGGGAGGCGGCCTGAGGGAGCAGATTTGATCTGCGGACCACCAGTGCCGCGCTCCCGATGAAACCAGGCCATGGGCGGTTTCGGCCGGCCTCACGGTCAATTCCGAAACGACGCGCGTGCAGCTCTATCTTCCGATCGCCGACATTCCGGTGAATATCTTTCTGCTGCTGGCCATGGGCGCAGCGGTCGGTTTCGTCTCGGGCATGTTCGGCATCGGCGGCGGCTTCCTGATGACGCCGCTCTTGATCTTCATCGGCATCGCACCGGCCGTTGCGGTCGCCTCCGTCGCCAGCCACATCGCCGCCTCGTCGTTTTCCGGCGCCATTTCGTACTGGCGGCGCCGCGCCATCGACCCGATGCTGGCGCTGGTGCTGTTATGCGGCGGCACCATGGGCACGGCGCTGGGCGTGTGGACCTTCACGCTATTGCGCTCGCTCGGCCAACTCGACCTCATGATCGCACTCTCCTACGTCCTGCTGCTCACGACCGTCGGCGGGCTGATGTTCTGGGAGGGCCTGCGCTCGATGCTGCGCGTCCGGCGCGGCATCACGGTGTCGATGCGCCGCTCCGGCAGCCACGGCTGGGTTCACGGCCTGCCGATCAAGATGCGCTTCAAGCGCTCCAAGATCTACCTGTCCGTGATCCCGGTGGTCGCCGTCGGCCTGATCATCGGTTTCATCGGCGCCATCATGGGGATCGGCGGCGGCTTCATCCTGGTCCCGATCATGATCTATTTCCTGCGGGTGCCGACCTCGACCGTGATCGGAACCTCGATGGTGCTGACACTGGTTACCATGACCTTCGCGACCTTGTTGCACGCCGTCACCAATCATCTGGTCGACGCGGTGCTGGCGCTGATCTTGATGATCGGCGGGGTCACCGGTGCCCAGTTCGGCGCACGTGCCGGGCAGAAGATTCGCGGCGAGCATCTGCGGCTTCTGCTCGGACTCCTGATTCTTGCGGTCGGGATCCGCTTCGCGGTCGAACTCGTCATCCGGCCCGACGATCTCTTCACCATCCGCGAAGCCGGAGGCGCCGCATGAGCGGACGCCGGCTCGCCACCACCGCCGGATTGCTGTTCGCGCTTGGCGCGATCGCGGCCACTTCGCCGGCGCATGCGGAACGGTTGATCGTCTCCGTCTCCAACCACCGTGTGACCGTGACGCCGAATTATTCCGGCGAGGAGCTGGTGCTGTTCGGCTCGGTCGAACGGGACGCCTCGACGCCCGTGAGCCACAACAATTACGATCTCGTCGTCACCGTGATGGGTCCGCGCGCCGACATGGTGACGCGCCGCAAGGAACGCAGGTTCGGCATCTGGATCAACACCGATTACCGCGAGTTCCTGCAGGTGCCGACCTATCTCGCTTTGTTTTCCAACCGCCCGTTCGATGCGATCGCCTCGCCCGAGGTGGAGCGGCGGCAGCAGCTCGGATTGACCAACGTGCTGCTGACCCAGCGGGTCGGAACCGACTACGCCGACGTGGTGCCCAATGACGCCTTCCGCAGCGCTTTCGTCCGGCTGCGCAGCGAGCAAGGGCTCTATCGCGAAGAGACGTCGGCGGTGACATTCCTGACCCCGACCCTGTTCCGCACCGGCATTCCGCTGCCCGCCGCGGTGCCGATCGGGACCTACACGGTCGAGATCAAGCTGTTCTCCGAGGGCGCCTTGATCACACGGACCGAAACCGCCTTCGACATCGTCAAGGTCGGCTTCGAGCAGTTCGTCGCGACGACCGCCCGCCAGGACGGGCTGCTCTATGGCGCGTTCACCGCGTTCATGGCGCTGATGACCGGATGGATGGCCTCGATCGTATTCCGCAAGGATTAGATCGCGACGGATTATCTGGCGCTTTAGCCTGCGAGCGCAACCTCGGTCTTCACCCCGGGCTCCAGAATCCGCAAACGTTGACCGAAACCGAGCGCATCGAATGACATGCGCAGGTCGGCCGCATTCTGCTTGAAGTGCGCCCAGCCATCGGTATGGAGCGGCACGATCACGGCATCCGAAAAGGTGCGTGCGGTCTCGATGGTGTCGTTGACGTCCATCGTGAGGTGGAATGGCCCCCGGGTCTGTGCGGCGCCGGCAAATGGCAGGACGACGCCACACCTGAAACGCCGCGCGACTTCCGCTACGCCATCGTAAAACACGGTGTCGCCGCTGACATAGATCGGAGCTGCGTCCTTCGGCCTCAGCACGAAGCCAATGACGTCGCCCGCGAGCGGCTCGATGCCGGCCGGGCCATGGCGCGCCGGCGTTGCCGTCACGGTCAGCGATCGCCCGTTCTTCTTGAGCTCGACCGAGGCCCAGGGCGCAAGTCCCTCGGCGTTGCCACCGAGGCGTTTGGCGCCGATCTCCGTGGTGAGCACGCGTTTTGCCTTGGGCAAGAAGTGCTTGCCGGACTCGTCGAGATTGTCGGCATGCTGATCGTGGCTGAGCAGTACCGCGTCGATCTCGCCGATCGCCTCCGCGGCCAGCGCGGGTCCGGAGAGTTTTTCGAGTTTCACATGCGGCAATTGGTAGGTGCCGGGCACGTCGAAGGTCGGATCGGTGAGCAGGCGGAAGCCGTTGATTTCGATCAGAGCGGTCGGTCCGCCAATCAATGTGAGCGCAAGCGAGGACATCGATCTCTCCTATCGCGGAACGGGAGATGGAGTGGCCGCTGCCGGCCGTGTCACGAGATAGATACCCATCGCGACCGGGACAATGCCTGCGAGATCGCGGAGCGCAACGTGCTCGCCGAGCACGAGCCAGGCGAATACCATAGCGAGCGGCGGCATCAGAAAGTGATAGGCGCTGGCGGCCGTGGCGCCGCACACCCGCAGCAGGTGGAACCAGATCACATAGGCCAAAACCGAGCCGCCGAGCGTCAGGAAGGCAAACGAGCCCAACAATTGCATGTTCGGCACGATCTCGCTCACGCTGGACAGCGTGAACGCAAACGGGATCAGCACAATACCGGCGGCGAGATTCTGCACGCCGTTGCCGACCCACAAGGAGCCTTTCGGCGCCAGCAGCTTGAACAGAATGGTTCCGACCACGATCGAGGCCAGCGATGCAAAGGTGAAGAGAATGCCGTGCAGGCTGTCGGTGCCGATCGCCAAGCGATGCCAGACGATGAGGCCGACACCGAAGAGGCCCAGCACAAGTCCCGTAATCTTGCGCCAGGTCAGTTGCTCGTTGAGCAGCAGCGCCGCGAATACGGCCGTAAACACCGGATTGGCGCTGACGATCAACCCGCCGATGCCGGCGGAGACGCTCTGCAGGCCGGTGTAGCCAAGACCAAGATAAAGCGCGTTGTTGGCGACGCCGATCAGCGCGAACACCAACGTGTCCCTTAACGACAATGACCAGCGCTCGCCGCGCAACGCGGTGATCCCGAGGATCAAAACTCCGGCCAGCGAAAAACGCGCGGCCAAAAGCATCAGCGGCGGGCAATAGGTGACGGCGGTTTTGCCTGCGACAAAGGCGAAGCTCCAGAGCAGGCAGAACACGACGATGTAAAGCGGCAGCGAATTGAAAGCGGGGCGGGACATTGTGATCGAGGGTGCGAGCGACATCGGAATTCTCCGTCAAGTGGGTCCGATGTAGGCCCTCCCTTGCTATTTGCAAATTAAATATTAAACTTCCATCCAGTGGAAAAACAAATGGACAATTTCCATGCTGGATCTGGAGCTGTTGCGCAGTTTTGTGTCCGTGGTCGATGCCGGCGGTTTCACCCGCGCCGGCGAGCGGGTTCATCGCACGCAGTCCACCGTCAGCCAGCAGATCAAGCGGCTGGAGGACGACGTCGGCCAGCCACTCCTGAACCGCAACGGCAAGGACGTGACGCCGACCGAGGCCGGCGAACGGCTGTTGTCCTATGCGCGGCGGCTGCTGGCGCTCGAGGAAGAGGCCCGCGACGTGCTGGCCCGGCCCAGCAACGAGGGCGCGGTACGGCTCGGCGTGCCGGAAGATTTCGCCGCCTACCGGCTGGCCAAGCTGCTGGCGTCGTTTTCGCGCTCGCATCCCGGCCTGCGGCTGGATGTGCGCGCCGATCAAAGCCTCAATCTGAAGCGTGACCTCGAACACGGCGATCTCGATCTGGCACTGTTCAAGCGCCCCGCCGGAGAAAAGGGCGGCATTGCGGTGTGGCCGGAGCGCGTGCACTGGGTCACCAGCAAGAGCCATCCGGTCGACACCAAGGCAGGCTCGGTGCCCTTGATCGGCTTTCCGCTCGGCTGCCTCTATCGCGCAAGCGCAATCCACGCATTGGAGAGCGAGGGGCGCCCTTGGCACATGGCCTATTCAAGCTCGAGCCTGGCCGGTATTCAGGCGGCGATCGCGGCCGGCATGGGCCTTGGGATTCTTTCGGAGATGTCGATCCAGGCCGATCATCGCGTGCTGACCGCCAAGGACGGCTTTTCGCCGATCGACCGCACCGAGGTGGCGCTGGTCGCCGCGCCCGGTGCCAGCCCGGCCACGCTGCGCCTCGCCGACCGGCTCGCCGAGTTCTGCGACAGCGTTCAGGCCAAGGCGGCTTAGCGTGAGGTGGTGGCCTTTCCGCAAATAGGGTGTCGTCCCTGCGCAGGCAGGGACCCATAACCATCGATGCGTGTCTCATTCAAAGCGGCGGCCACAGCGGTCTCAATGATGCAAATTTGTGGTTACCGGTGCCGGGTCGCGCGTTCGCTTGCCCGGGACGACGTCAATAGTTTCAACTTTCAAACAGCAGATGCATGTCCGCATTCTCACGGCGCGATCTCGCCTGAGTTTTGCCTGGACATCGCCCCCTGAAATATCGAGGGCGCAGGGAAGACCGGGTGCGTAGGCGCACCCGCAGCCTCGCGTGCAGCAAAAGAAAGCACACGAGTTAGTCACCACAGGTTCGCCGGAGTCCCCGGCCTTCCCTGCGCGAGTGGTTTTAACGGGTTCCTTCGTGCTCTCTTTGGTGATCGGGCTTCGTTGTCACCATCCCCAGCGCAACGCGCACGCGTTGTCGCTGTGTTAACGCCAGCGTCGAGGCATCAAGACCACACGACTTCGCCGTCCGCCGTCCCATCGCTCGTCAGTCGATGAGCCCGGCGTCCACCGCATCCCGCGCCCAACGTTCGTGACGATCGCGAAACGCCCCTCTTGATCAGGTGCAGGACGGCGGAATCAGTAGTGCTGCTTCTACCAAACCGAAACGCGAAATATTTTTTCCCAAAGGGCTGGACAGGAATTTCGCTGATTTGCCCGTCGGGCAAATCAGGCGTGGCGACACGCGGCGGCGGTGCGCCGCAAAAGCATCTACACAAACCCCGGCAACAGGGTTCATGATGGGCGCGACAAGCGGAGTGATCCACGCGTGAAGACGGTCAGCAATCGCCGAGCGAGCGCACCAAGAGTGGTTCCCCTGCTGCTGTGCATTTTCGCCGGCTTCGCGATCGTCTGCCTGGGTCTCGTCTATTACGTCGGGGATCTCGCAAAGTATCAGGAGGTGCTTTCGACCCGGGAGGGGCAGAACGCCCTGCGCGGCGCCGCCGATCCCGACCAACTGGATCAGGTGCTGAAAAAATTTCCAACCAACAACGTCGTGAGACTTGTTGCGCTGGCAAAACGGGAGGCGGCGACGCTCGATGCCGCCGCCCGGAAGCGGCTCAATGACGCCGAACCGGCGACTGTTTCGAAAGCGACCGACCTGAGCACGGCCGGCCGCGACGATCTCGAGGTGCTTCGCCGCGATCTGAAGATCGCGGAAAGCAACGCTACGGCTTTCGAGCCGCCCTATCTCGCTTTGGTCAAAGCCGAGCGCGACAAAGCCGAAACCGAAGTGCGTTCACTGAAGGTGGGAAGCGATACCGTGGTCAGGTTCATGGCCATGATCGATGAGCAGAACAAGGAGATCACGGCCTTCGTCTCCAAGCTGCTCGCGGCGCGCCTTGAATATTACGGCGCTTACGGAAAATGCGTCGAGCTGCTGATCAGGGAATTCGGAGTCTACAGGGTGGAGAAGGGTCAATTCGTATTTCCGTTCCAGCGCTCCGCCGAGAGCTATAACCGCGCGGCAGCCGCGATGACGGCCGCCGCCAAGCGCATAGCTGACCTGGAAAGTGAAAGGACAAACCTCAAGCCGGTGCAGTTCGACAGGTGGAAGGCCTTCGCCGACCGCTAGAAGCGGCGCGCTTGGAAATTCCTACACCAGGCCGCCATTGGCCCGCAGCACCTGACCGTTGATCCATCCGCCCTCGGCACCCGCGAGGAAGGACACGACCGAGGCGATATCATCGGTGGTGCCGAGCCGCTCGAGCGGCGGTATCTTCGACATCCGTTCGACCAGCTCCGGCGATTTACCAGTGAGGAACATCTCGGTCGAGACCGGGCCGGGCGCCACGGCGTTGACCGTGATCTGGCGGCCGCGCAGCTCCTTCGAGAGGATCGCGGTCATCGCCTCGACCGCAGCCTTGGTCGCGGTATAGACGGCGTAAGTTTCAAGCTTGGTACCGACCACGCTGGTCGAGAAATTGATGATGCGGCCGCCGTTGCGCAGCCGCCTTGCCGCCTCGCGCATATTGTTGAAGCTTCCCTTGAGATTGATCGCGATCTGTTCGTCGAAAGCGGCGTCCTCGCAGTCGGCGATTTTCGCCAGCTTCATGATGCCGGCATTGTTGACCAGCACATCGACGCCGCCGAACGTCTTTTCGGCGGCCTCAAACATGCCGCGCACCGAGCCGGCGTCGCTCACGTCGGCCTTCACCGCGATGGCCCGCTGGCCGCGCGCTTCGATTTCGCGAACAAGCTTCTCCGCGGGCCCTGCACTCGCGGCATAGTTGACGATAACGGCAAAGCCGTCCGCGGCCAGACGCCCGGCGATCGCGGCGCCGATACCGCGCGCTGCCCCCGTCACAATTGCAACCTTGTTGTTCTTGTCGGCCATGTCATCTCCTCGCAGTCATGTCAGGCGCCTGAAACGCTGGCGCAAAGATAGGTGTTGAAGTCCGCGGAACCAATACCGGCCCGGCTCGTTGTCGCGCCAGCAATTCGGAGGCAAAGCGATGCAGGTCATCCTGGGAATGGTCTTGGGCGCGCTGCTGCTGATCGCCGGCGTCTATATTCATGATTCACAATCGACATCGACGGTCGCAAGCGGTCCGAATGCGGCTTCCGGGCGAACCATCGTCAATTGGGATGTCGCGTCCGCCGACTGGCGCGCGATGAAAGCCCGCGCTCACGAAGACTGGATCAGGCTGTCGTCGCGCTGAGGAAGCGGCTTTGGCATGACATCGGCGGCCGCGGCGGCTATTTTCTGCCGACGGCCGCTTTTCGTGCATCGGAGATCGCCTGGGTAAATTGCGCCATGGTCAGCACGCCAGGCACGCGGAATTTTCCGACAATGAAGGATGGCGTGCCACGGAATTCGAATGCGCTCGCCTGTTCGTTGTTGCGGGCCAATGTGGCGTCGATGGCACTTGCGTTCGCGGCGAGGTCGCGATCGAGCCGGTCCATGTCGATGCCGCCGCCGGCGAGCGCCTCGCGAATCTTGGCCTCCGTCAGCTTTGAATTGACCGATATCAGCGCGTCGTGCGCCTCGACGAACTTGTTCTGAAATTTGCTTGCCTGCGCCATCCGCGCGGCCGTCACCGACATCGGCCCCAGGATCGGCCAGTCTTTCCAGATCAGCCGTATTTTTCCGTCGTCGTGGACGACCTGTTGCAGTTCGGGATCGACCTTGCGGCAATACGGGCATTGATAGTCGAAATATTCGATGATCGAGATGTCGCCGGACGCATTTCCTGCCACCGGAATATCCGGGTCGCGCAGCACCAGCGCTTCGGTCAGGACCTGTTCGGTCTCGGCGCGCGCGGCCAGGGGTGCGATGCCGAGCGCAGCAGCCGATGCGCCGAGCGAACGCAACAGGCGGCGCCGGCTGAGCGCGATGGAATCCCAGGTAAATTTCATTGGCTGTCTCCGGCCGCCTCTCTTCATTTGACGTCTGATCTACGACCAGAATGCGAACACGTTACGTGTAAGCATATAGAGGGCCACGAGTACAATCACAGAGGCGAACACGATATTGAGCGCCCCGCGCTGCGCCGAGAGCGAGCGCGCCAGGCCAGTGCCGATCAGGCCGCCGGCCAGTCCGCCGGCAACGAACAGCCCCGCCAGTTGCCATGAAACCAGCCCCGACCAGGCATAGCTTGCGGCGGTGGACAGGCCAAACGCCGTCACCGCGACCAGCGACGAGCTCACCGCGTTGATGATCGGCATGCCCGTTGCGAGCATCAAGGCCGGCACGATCAGAAAGCCGCCGCCGATGCCGAAGAAGCCGGATAGCACCCCGGTGACAAGGCCGAGGCCGAGGATCGCCGGCATGTTGTCCCGGCTGATCTGCACGTCGGGCACGCCGGCACGGCTACGTGTCTTGAGCATCAGCACGGCAATGACGAGCATCAACAGCGCGAACAGCATCAGCAGTTTGCGGCCATCGAGCAGCTTGCCGAAAATCGAGCCAACCAGCGCGCCGGCAATGCCAGCCGCCGCAAAGGGGATGGCGCATGACCAGCGCACGGTGCCGCCACGGGCATGGTTGAACAGATTGATCGCCGCGTTGGTTGCGACGGCGATCGCGCTGGTTCCGATCGCAATATGGGCATCGGCAACGCCGACCACATACACCATCAGCGGCACGGCCAGGATCGAGCCGCCGCCACCGATCAGGCCGAGCGAAAAGCCGACCAGCGCTCCCGATGCGATACCGAGACCAGCTTGCATCGCGGAGATGATCAACAGCACGCTCCTTGGCGGAACAGGCCTCTCGACGGCCCGGGAGAGGTTCTGTTAGCGCAGCGGCAAGGTCGCCGCCAGTGCCAGCGGCAGCATGTTGGGCGTGCATTCAGCGTGATTGCGATTGACGTCCGACTTGGGAAAAACCGGCGCTGCTGTCATCCCTTCAATCGGATGATGCACTCCGCGTAATAGCCGCCATCCTTCTCGATCCACACCAAGCCGCCATTGGCGTTGGTTGCCTTGTTGGCGGTGAATTGATCAGCGCAGGTCTTGGTGCGGGCCTTGTCGAGATCTTTTTCGCTTTCGTATTTTGGCGCGATCGCGGTCGGGAATACCGCCGTGGTCTCGTGCCTTCCGCAC
>NZ_DASSRP010000289.1:0-12077 GCF_035701725.1 Bradyrhizobium sp. | reverse complement strand
AAATGGCGTTTCATCTCGCTGCCGGATGCGCTCAACATCCTGCGCGCCGCGACCGTGCTCGCCGTGGCGCTGTTGGTGCTCGACTACATTCTGGTGGCGCCCAACGTGCATGGCACCTTCTTCTTCGGCAAGGTGACCATCATCCTGTTCTGGTTCCTGGAGATCACCTTCCTCAGTGCGTTGCGCTTTGCCTATCGCTATTTCCGCTACACGCGCGTTCGCCATCACGCCAGGTCCGAGGATGCCTCGCCGACGCTTCTGGTCGGTCGCACGGCCGACGCCGAGATTCTCCTGCGCGGCATCGAAAGCGGCGCGGTGAAGCGGATCTGGCCGGTCGGTATCCTCTCGCCGTCGGTTGCCGACCGCGGCCAGTTGATCCGCAACGTGCCGGTGCTCGGCAATATCGACGATGTCGAGGACGTCGCCGCCGACTTCGCGCGCCGTAACAAGCCGATCGCACGCGCGGTGATGCTGCCCTCGGCGTTCGAGACGGAAGTGCATCCCGAAACGTTCCTGATGCGCGCCAAGCGGCTGCGGCTGATCGTGAGCCGCCTGCCGTCGCTGGAAAGCGGCGACGTGCCGCGGCTGGCGCCGGTTGCGGTCGAGGACCTGCTGTTGCGCCAGAGCACGACAATCGACTACGCGCGGCTGGAAGCGCTGGTGAAGGGCAAATCCGTGATCGTCACCGGCGGCGGCGGTTCGATCGGCGCGGAGGTCTGTCATCGCGTCGTGACCTTCGGTGCGGCGCGGCTGTTGATCATCGAGAATTCGGAGCCGGCGTTGTACGCGATCACCGAGGCGCTGGCGGCGCTTGGGGTCGAGGCCGAGGTCGAGGGGCGGATCGCCGACATCCGCGACCGCGAGCGCATTTTGCGGCTGATGAGCGAATTCAAGCCGGATCTGGTGTTCCACGCCGCCGCGCTCAAGCACGTGCCGATCCTCGAGCGCGACTGGAGCGAAGGGGTCAAGACCAACATCTTCGGCTCGGTCAATGTCGCGGACGCCGCGCTGGCGGCCGGCGCCGAGGCAATGGTGATGATCTCGACCGACAAGGCGATCGAACCGGTCTCGATGCTCGGCCTGACCAAGCGCTTTGCGGAGATGTATTGCCAGGCGCTCGACCATGATCCGGCCGTGCAGGCCGGACGCAAGCGCATGCGGCTGATCTCGGTGCGGTTCGGCAATGTGCTGGCGTCGAACGGCTCGGTGGTGCCGAAGTTCAAGGCGCAGATCGAGGCGGGCGGGCCGGTGACGGTGACGCATCCCGAGATGGTGCGTTACTTCATGACCATCCGCGAAGCCTGCGATCTCGTCATCACGGCAGCTACGCACGCGCTCGGCGCGCAGCGTTCGGTGTCGGTCTATGTCCTCAACATGGGCCAGCCGGTCAAGATCGTCGACCTTGCCGAGCGGATGATCCGCCTGTCGGGCCTGCAGCCCGGCATCGATATCGAAATCGTCTTCACCGGGATGCGGCCGGGCGAGCGGCTCAACGAAATCCTGTTCGCGAGCGAAGAGCCGCCGGTCGAGATCGGGGTGGCCGGCATCATGGCGGCCAAGCCCAACGAGCCGCCGATGCAGGCGCTGAAGGCCTGGATGACGGCGCTCAAGCAGGCGATCGAGAACGACGACCCCACTGCCATCAAGACCATCTTGAAAGACGCGGTGCCGGAATTCGGCTCGAACGCGGCGTAGGAGCCAATCGCACATTATTTTTCGTCATGCCCGGCCTTGTGCCGGGCATCCACGTCTTTGTGCCAACCACGAAGAAAGACGTGGATGGCCGGGACGAGCCCGGCCATGACGAGGTGAAAGGTCAGAATTCGGCTTAAACTGCTTTCGCGTTACGCTGCCTCGAAAAGCGTAGCAACGTCGATGCCACCGCGGCGGCACCCACCGCAAACAGCGCGACATCGGCCGTGGGTGAGGCGGCCTTGATCGAAAACGCGGCAAGCGCCGCCAGCACCAGATTGAGCGTGAACACTTCGCTCACCACCTGCATGACCGTAAAGCCATTGTCGGTGGCGCGCTGATAAAAATGGCTGCGATGCGCGACCCAGAACGGCTCGCGGCGGATCAGGCGGCGCACCAGCGTGAGGGTGGCGTCGGCCAGATAATAAAGCGGCAACAGCAGCGCGGCGCCGAAATGATGCTGTCCGGCTGTTTGCAGCAGGCACCACCCCAGCAAAAGGCCGATCGGCAGACTGCCGACGTCGCCAAGGAAGATTGTCGCGACCGGGCGGTTGAACGGCGCAAAGCCGAGCATGGCCCCGCACAGCGCGGCGGCCACGAGGCTCACCGTCAGTGGAAGCCCGCCGGCGACCCCAAGCAGTGCAATCGCGGCCGTGATCGGCACCACCTCGGCCGCGGTGATCCAGTCGAGCCCATCCATGAAGTTGACGAGGTTGACGAACCAGAGGCCGGCGAGCACCAGCAGGCCGCGTTCGATTTCGAGCGGCAGGAACGGCGCCAGGCGAAGATCGCAGGAGGGCGCCACCACCACGGCGCCGACCGCGATCGCCTGCAGCAACAGGCGCGGCAGCACCGGAACCGGCTTGATATCGTCGGCAAAGCCGAGCGCGGCGACGAAAAGCGCCGCGCCAAACAGCAAAGCAGGGAAGTTCGAGAGGCCCTCGCCGAGGTGCGCGATTGCAAGGCCCGCGATCAGCAGCGTTGCCGCGATCACGGCAATGCCGGCGCCTTGTGGTGTCGGCGTGCGATGGGACGATCGTGCATTGGGCTTGGCGAGCGCGTGTTTTTGGAGCAGCGGGCGGATGAGCAGGATGACCAGTGCCGAAACGATTGCCGCGGCCACCGCCACCGCCGGTATCAGCCACCATTGCGGCGCGGTCATCGCCTGCAAACAGGCGTTCATTCCGCGGCCTCGATCTGCTCCGTGTCCTTGGCGGCCTTTTCGGCCGAAGCGATCCACACCAGGCCGCCGATGATGCCGGCGACGAAGTAGACCGCGCCGAACAGGAGCGAGATGTTGATGCCCTCGTTGGTGACCAGGCCGGCATAGCCGAAGGCGAGCCCCATCGTGGCTTCGCGTACGCCCCAGCCGGCGATCGAGATCGGCAGCATCGTGATCAGCATCACAGGCGGAATCAAAAGAAACGTCTGCTCAAATCCGACCGGCGCCGCAATCGACTTCACGACGCACCAGGCGATCACCACGGCGAGAAGATGGACCACAAAGGAAAGGATCACGATCGCCGGCTCGTTGCGGGGGCTGAAGATGACCCGGTTGGCGATCACCGCGCAGGCATGGATGTGATGGGTCGCCCACCATTTCTTCAGCCATGGCCAAGGCAGCACGCCGAGGATGAGAAATCCGGCGCCGCCGGCCAGCGCGGCGAAATCGAGCAGCATGAGCGCCGAGCGGCCATAGGCATCGGCGATCAGATGCGAACTCCACGGCAGGCTGGCGACGATCATGATCGCGAGTGCAACCAGTCCGATGGCGCGGTCGACGAAAATCGAATAGGTCGCAGCGCGCCAGCCGGCGCCCGCGCGGGCCACCAGCCAGAGCCGGACCGCGTCGCCGCCGATCGAGGACGGCAGGGTCTGGTTGAAGAAGGTCCCGATCACGTTGTAGCGCATGGCCTGGCGCAGCGGCAGCGGGGCGGCGCATTCGGCGCTGACGATGCGCCAGCGCAGCACGCCGACGAATATCTGCAAGAACACCACGGCGACCGCCAGCAAGAGCCAGGCGGCGCTGGTCAGATCGATGCGGGAGGCAAGATCGGCGAAATTGGCCTTGCGGAGCGCAAGATAGAGCAGCGCGGCCGATACCAGGATCTTGATCGCGGAAAGCAGGATTCGGCGCATTTCGCCTGCATTGGACAGGTTTGGGGACGTTTATCGGCCGCGGGCCCGTTCCACCGGCAAGGTCGCGCACCACGCTTTGGCGCCTTGGTATGGTTTTAGCACCGATCTGGCAATAGGCGCCGTTTCGGCCTTGATCGCCTTAGGGTTATCGGTATGACGCCCCTCAAATCTATTGCAGGGGCCGCAACCAGACGGTTAAAGAGGCCCGTTGGACCGGTTCGGCCGGCGGTCGCCGATGATGGCAATCGTTAACGGCGGGAATTGGCAACAACCGCTGGCAATCGATGAGACGTTGATGGGCAAGAAGATTGTTCCCCTGATCATGTGCGGCGGTGCCGGCACGCGGCTTTGGCCGGCCTCGCGCGAAGTGCGCCCGAAGCAGTTTTTGCCCCTGTTTGGGACGCGGTCGACATTTCAGGAAACAATCCTGCGGGTGTCGGACCCGGCGCTGTTCGATCGCCCGATCGTGATCACGAACAAGGCCTACCGCTTCATGGTGTCGGAGCAACTGGTCGAGATCGGAGCTGTGGCCGACATTCTGCTGGAGCCGATGCGGCGGGATTCCGGTCCCGCGATTGCGGCGGGGGCTGCCTTTGCGGAAAGCCGCGCCGCCGATGCCGTGGTTCTGGCGCTCGCCGCCGATCATGTCGTGCGCGATAACGCCGCTTTCGTGGCCGCCTGCCGCGACGGACTGGTTGCGGCGGATGCGGGACGCATCGTGACCTTCGGCGTCAAGCCGGAACGCGCGGCCACGGAATATGGCTACATCAATCCGGGCGAGGCGGTGTCGGGTCAGGTGCGCGCCGTCAAGCAGTTCGTCGAGAAGCCCGATGCGGCGAAGGCCGCCGAATACGTCAAGGCCGGCTACTTCTGGAACAGCGGCAACTTCATGTTCCGCGCGGCCGTGCTGCTCGATGAGTACCGCAATGTCGATGCGGCCAGCGTGCAGTCGGTCTCTGAGGCGGTGACCAAAGCCGGCCGCGATCTCGGCTTCGTCACGTTGGACGAAGCCGCCTTTGCCGCGGCGAAAGCGATCTCGATCGATTATGCGGTCATGGAAAAGACCAAGCGCGCCGCCGTCGTGCCGGTGGACTGTGGCTGGTCCGATGTCGGCTCCTGGCATGCGGTCTGGGAGTTGTCGGACAAGGACCGCGAGGGCAACGCCGCGCAGGGCGCCGCCGTGTTCGAGGATTCCCGCAACTGCAACGTTTCGACCGACAAGGCGCTGGTGGCGCTCGAAGGCGTCGACGACCTCGTCGTGGTCGCCACCCAGGATGCCGTGCTGGTGTCGCGTCAGAAGGATGCCAACGGCTTGAAGCGGCTGGTGACGAAACTGAAGACGGTCGCGCCGCAGGTGACGGAAGACCATCTGAAGGTTCATCGCCCCTGGGGCTCCTACCAGTCGGTCGACATGGGCGAGCGCCATCAGGTCAAGCGCATCATCGTCAAGCCCGGCGAGCGGCTGTCGCTGCAAAAGCATCACCACCGTTCCGAACACTGGATTGTGGTGCGCGGCGCCGCGCGGGTGACCATCAACGAAGACATCAAGACCGTGCACGAGAATGAATCGATCTACATCCCGATCGGGGCCGTGCACCGGCTGGAGAATCCCGGCAAGATCCTGCTCGAGCTGATCGAGGTTCAGACCGGCAGCTATCTCGGCGAAGACGATATCATCCGCATCGAGGACGATTATCGCCGCTCGTGAGCCCTCATGGTCCGGCGGCGAATCACCGGTCCGGATCGGCTGTCCCAGAAAGGACGCGAGGTCCAGCCCCAAAGACCACGGTGCCGCGCCGGCGGCCCTGTAATTCTTTGAATCAAAACGTGTTTGCGTATCTCTGCCTGCCATTCGCCACATCTAAGGCGGCGTGCTAGAGAACCGCTCGGGGTTTGGGGTCGGGGTATCAGGGGTCAAGTTGCATGGTTACAAAGGCGGTCGCGTCTCACCACAAAGCTGATGCGCAGGCGACGCTTCGCGTCGGCGTGATCGGCGCGGGCATCATGGGCTCCAACCATGCCCGTGTGCTTGCCGGGCTGCCCGGAACGACGCTGGTCGGCATTGTCGATCCCTTGCCTGAGCATCGCAACCGCGCCACTGAGCTTGCCGGTTGCCGCGCTTTTGCAGGCCTCGACGAATTGCTCGACGAAGGCGTCGATGCGGTGACGATCGCGGCCCCCACGCATCTGCATCATGAGATCGCGCTCGCCTGCATCGCCCGCAACATCAACATCATGGTCGAGAAGCCGATCGCGTCCTCGGTGGAGGAGGGGCACGAGATCGTCGAGGCGGCACGCCGCGCCGGCGTCACCTTGATGGTCGGCCATGTCGAGCGGTTCAATCCGGCGGTCGCCGCCATCAAGCAGGCGATCTCGGGCGAAGATATTCTTTCGATCGGCATCACCCGGGTCGGACCGTTCCCGCCGCGTATGTCCAATGTCGGTGTCGTGATCGACCTTGCGGTTCATGACATCGACCTGATCCGCTGGTTCACCGAGTCGGACATCGTCGAGGTGCAGCCACAGCTCTCGAGCGCGGTCGCCGAGCGCGAAGACATCGCGCTGTTGCAGTTCCGAACCGCCTCGGGCGTGCTTGCCCACATCAACACCAACTGGTTGACGCCGTTCAAGGCTCGCAGCGTCACGGTCGCAACCCGCGGCAAGTATGTGATGGGCGATCTTCTGACCCGCCAGGTCACCGAATGTTTCGGATTCAAGCCGGACGGCAGCTATTCGATGCGTCATTTGCCGGTCGGCCATGACGAGCCGCTGCGCGCCGAACTGATCGCATTCTTGCGCGCGGTGCGGAGCGGCGGCCACCCGGCCGTGAGCGGCGATGAGGGCGTTGCCAGCCTCGAGATCGCGATCCGCTGCCTGGAAAATCCGCCGCGGCCCGCCGCAAGCTCGCCGCCCCGCAAGGGACCGCGCCGCGTCGTTGGCTAACTTTTTTGCGAAAATGTCTTCCGCCCAGACTTTGCAAGGCTCCATGAACCAGCACCTGCGTCTCGAAAACATTCCGTTTATCGACATCGCCGCCCAGCGCCGCCGGCTTGGTCCCGCGGTGGATGAGGCGGTCGCGCGCGTGCTTGCGCATTGCGCATTCGTCAACGGCCCGGAAGTGGCCGCGCTCGAGTCCGCGCTCGCAGCCTTCTGCGGTGCCAAGCATGTCGTGACCTGCGCCAGCGGCACCGATGCGCTGGTCATGGTGCTGATGGCCAAGGGCGTCGGCCGCGGCGATGCGGTGCTGTGTCCGTCATTCACGTTCTGCGCAACGGGTGAGGCGGTCGCGCTCGTTGGTGCGACGCCGCTGTTCGTCGATGTCGACGAGGCGACCTTCAATATCGACGCGGCCTCGCTCAAGCGCGGCATTGCGACGGCCAAGCGGCTTGGCCTCAAGCCGCGCGGCGTCATTCCGGTCGACCTGTTCGGCCAGAGCGCCGACCACGACGCGGTGTTTGCCATCGCCGAGACCGAGGGCATGTTCATCCTCGACGACGCGGCGCAGGGGTTCGGCGCCAGCTACAAGGGCCGCAGGCTCGGCGGCATGGGCCTCATCACCGCGACCAGTTTCTTCCCGGCCAAGCCGCTCGGCTGCTATGGCGACGGCGGCGCGATCTTCACCGACGATGCGGCATTCGCCGATGTCTTGCGCAGCATCCGCGTGCACGGCCAGGGCTCAGACAAGTACGACAATGTCCGCCTCGGCCTGACCGGCCGCCTCGATACGATCCAGGCGGCGGTTCTGCTCGAGAAGCTGAAAATCTTCGACGATGAAATCGCCGCGCGCAACGCCATCGCGGACCGTTACGCGCAGGGCCTTGGCAATGTCGTCACCGTGCCGCGGCTCGCCAAGGGCCACACCTCGGTCTGGGCGCAATATACGATCCGCCTGCCCGAGGCGACCGACCGCGACGCCTTTGCGGCGGCGCTGAAGGCGCAGGGCGTTCCCACCGCGATCTACTATCCCAAGTCGATGCATCAGCAGACGGCCTACAAGGATTATCCCGTGGCCGATGGCGGGCTGCCGGTGAGCGAGCGGCTGTCGTCGGATGTCATCAGCCTGCCGATGCACGCCTATCTCGACGAGGCGAGCCAGGACCGGGTGATCCAGGCGGTGCGGGGCTTTTTCGGGGCGTAGAGACTCGTCATACCCGGGCATCCACGTCTTAGACGCTCAGCCAGAAGAAAGACGTGGATGGCCGGGACGAGCCCGGCCATGACATCATTCGGCCATTTTGAGGCACGGCTGGCATGCTGTAGAAGCACCGCATGCTCGGTCGTATCTTCACCGTCGGCGGCTACACGCTCCTTTCGCGGCTGACCGGGTTTGCCCGCGACATCATGCTGGCGGCGATCCTCGGCGCCGGTCCCGCGGCGGATGCTTTTTTCGTGGCGCTGCGGCTGCCCAATCATTTCCGCGCGATCTTTGCCGAAGGCGCGTTCAACGCCGCCTTCGTGCCGGCCTATGCCCATGTCAGCAGCGGGGGCGGCGAGAAGGCGGCCGGGCTGTTCGCCAACCGCATCTTTACCCTTCTGTTTGTTTCGCAGCTGATCCTCCTGGTCGCCGCCTGGCTGTTCATGCCGCAAGCCATGAGCATTCTGGCGCCCGGATTTACCGACGATGCCGCGCAGCGAACTCTGGCGATCGAACTCACGCGGATCACGTTCCCTTATCTCTTGCTGATCACGCTGGTGACGCTCTATGGCGGCATCCTCAACGTGATGCATCGGTTTGCGAGCGCGGCGGCCGCATCGATCCTGCTCAACGTTTCGATGATGGCGACGCTGGCGGTCGCGGTGTGGTTTCCGACGCCAGGGCACGCGGCGGCATGGGGCGTTTTGATCTCGGGCTTCCTGCAATATTTCCTGCTCGCGGGCGACCTCGGCACCCATGGCGGCCTGCCGCGTTTTGCGCCGATCAAGTGGGACGAGAATGTGCGAGGGTTTTTCCGCGCGCTGGGACCGGCCACCATCGGTTCGATGGGCACGCAGGTGGCGCTGTTCGCCGACACCATCATCGCGACCTTTCTGCCGGCGGGCGCGCTCTCCGCGCTTTATTATGCCGACAGGCTCAACCAGCTTCCGATCGGCGTGATCGGCATTGCCATCGGCACGGTGCTGCTGCCGGAAATGTCGCGGCGCCTGACATCGGAAGATCACGAGGGCGCATCGATCGCGCAGCGGCGCGCGTTCGATTTCACGCTGTTGTTGTCGGTGCCGTTCGTGACCGCCTTCCTGGTGGTGCCGGATCCGATCATGCGGGCGATGTTTGCCCGCGGCGCGTTCACGAAAGGCGACGCAGCGGCAGCCGGCGCCACGCTTGCCGCCTACGCGATCGGTCTCATTCCGTTCGTCCTGATCCGCAGCGCGGTTGCGACCTTCTATGCGCGGCGCGATACGGCGACGCCGGTCAAGGCGGCGCTGATCGGCGTTGCCGTCAACGTGGCGCTCAAGATCGCGCTGGTCGGGCCGCTCGCCCAGGTCGGTCTCGCTTTTGCGACCGCGGTCGGCGCCTGGATCAATTTATCGCTAGTGATCGGCTTTGCGGTCCGCGCCGGCTATCTGCAGCTCGATGCGGCCTTGTTGCGGTCAATGGCGAAATTTGTCGCGGCCGGTGTCGTCATGGCGGCGGCTTTGTGGCTGGCGGCGCGCTTTTCCGCTCCCTATATCGCGGGCCCGAGCGCGTTGCATGACGAGGCTGCATTTTTGCTGCTGATCGTCATCGGCGCGCTTGTCTATGCGGGCGCGATCCTCGTCCTGTTCGGCAGGCGCTGGGTGATGTCGCTGGTGAAAGGCTAGGGCGAGGATCGTTCTGTTCGCCGCACGCGTTTGCGCGTTTTGCCGATCCGCGCCAATATGGGCTCTCATTGAGGCCTGCTTCGCCGCTCCTCGGCGGCAGCGCAAGAGACAGTCCGGAAACAGAAAGACAGGTCGGAAACAAAATGGCTCCCGTCAAATTCGGTGTCGGTCAAAGCGTGCGTCGCAAAGAGGATGATGCGCTGATACGCGGCAAAGGCCGCTATACCGACGATGTCGCGCCGTCGCCGTCGTTGCATGCGCTGGTGCTGCGCTCGCCGCATGCCCATGCCAAGTTCACCATCGATGCGAGCCGCGCCCGTGCGCTGCCCGGCGTTGCGCTGATCCTGACCGCCGAAGACGTGCGCGATCTCGGCGATCTGCCGTGCCTGTTCAACCTCGAAGTCAATCCCTTCACCGGGCCGCCTTACCCGATCCTGGCTCGGGACGAAGTTCGCCATGTCGGCGACGCCGTCGCCTTCGTGGTCGCCGACAGCGTCGATGCGGCGCGCGATGCGATCGAGGCGATCGAGGTGAAATGGACGCCGCTGCCCGCGGTCGTCGGTGTGCGCCATGCCGTCAGGAATGACGCGCCGCAAGTCTGGCCGCAGCATAAAGGCAACGTGCTGTTCGACGTGTCGATCGGCGACAAGGCGGCAACCGAGGCGGCGTTTGCCAAGGCGCATGCGGTGGTCGAGATTTCGATCGTCAACCCGCGCATCGTCACCAATTTCATGGAGACGCGCGCGGCGGTGTGCGAATACGACGCGCGGCGCGATCATCTGACGCTGACCGTCGGCAGCCAGGGCAGCCATCGGATCCGCGAAATCATCGGCGGCATGGTCTTGAAGATTCCGCTGGAGAAGATGCGGGTGATCTGCCCCGACGTCGGCGGCGGGTTCGGCACCAAGCTGTTTCCCTATCGCGAATACGCGCTGATCGCGGTGGCCGCGCGCAAATTGCGCAAAACGGTGAAATGGACCGCCGACCGCGCCGATCACTTCGTCGGCGACGCGCAGGGACGCGACAATGCCACGACCGCGCGGATGGCGGTTTCGGAGGACGGAAAATTTCTCGGCATGGATGTCGATCTGATCGGCGACATGGGCGCGTATCTGTCGACCTTCGGCCCCTATATTCCGCATGGCGGCGCCGGCATGCTGCCGGGCCTCTACGACATTCAGGCGTTCCATTGCCGCGTGCGCACGGTGTTCACCAACACCGTGCCGGTCGACGCCTATCGCGGCGCGGGACGGCCTGAGGCCGCCTACGTGCTCGAGCGACTGGTCGACGCCGCCGCGCGAAAACTCGACATGAGCGTCGATGCGATCCGCCGCAAGAACTTCATTCCGCCGCGTGCGATGCCGTACAAGACCGCGACCGGCAAGGTTTACGATTCCGGCGACTTCGCCGCGCATATGAAGCGCGCGATGGAAGTCGCGGAGTGGAAGGAATTTCCAAAGCGGGCGAAGGCCGCAAAGAAGCAGGGCCTGGTACGCGGTATCGGGCTTGCCTGTTATGTCGAGGTCTGCGGCACCATGGGCGAGGAGACCGCCAAGGTGGCGCTCGATCCCAATGGCGACGTCTCGGTTCTGATCGGCACGCAATCGAGCGGGCAGGGCCATCAGACGGCTTATGCGCAGCTCGTCGCCCAGCAGTTCGGCCTGCCGCCCGAGCGCGTGCATGTGTTTCAGGGCGACACCGACATGATCGCGACCGGGCTTGGCACCGGCGGCTCGGCCTCGATACCGACCGGTGGCGTCAGCGTCGAGCGCGCCACGCGCGATCTCGGCAACAAGCTGCGCGAGCTTGCGGCCGAGGCGCTGGAGACGAGCGCGGGTGATCTCGAGATCAACGATGGCGCGATACGCGTCGCCGGCACCGACCGCTCGATCAGCTTTGCCGATCTCGCCAAGCGGCCGGGCATCGATCCGTCCAAGCTCAATGCCAGCGCGACATTTACGCAGGCCGACGGCACTTTTCCCAACGGCACACATCTGGCCGAGGTCGAGATCGATCCGGCCACCGGCTACATCCGCATCGTCAATTACGTCATCGTCGACGACTTCGGCGTCACGCTCAATCCGCTTTTGCTCGCAGGCCAGGTGCATGGCGGCGTCATGCAGGGGATCGGGCAGGCGCTGATGGAGCAGGTGATCTACAGCCCGAGCGACGGGCAGCTGATGACCGGCACGTACATGGACTATGCGCTGCCACGCGCCGCCGATGGAGTGGCCTTCCACTTCGAGACCCACAACATACCCTGCAAGACCAATCCGATGGGCGTGAAGGGAGCAGGCGAGGCGGGCGCGATCGGGTCATGCCCCGCGGTCGTCAATGCCATCATCGAAGGGCTGTGGCGCGAGTATAAGATCGAGCACATCGACATGCCGGCGACGCCGGAGCGGGTCTGGATCGCCATCCGCGAGCATCAGCGGCAGCACAGTTTG
>NZ_DASSRP010000288.1:0-2972 GCF_035701725.1 Bradyrhizobium sp. | reverse complement strand
CAGAGCTGGATGGCGTTGAAGGAGGTCCGTTTCAAAGACACATCCGAGCGGATGATGTCGCTCGCCGACCTCTGTATCCTCGTGAGAGGCCGCGTACCCATCATCGTCGAGGTCAAGAGCCACTTCGACGGCGACCGCCGGCTGGTCAAGCGCATGGCGGAAGTCCTGGCGTCCTATGCGGGACCGGTCGCCGGAATGTCGTTCGATCCCGATCAGGTGGCGGCGCTTCGCGAATTGCTGCCCGAGCTGCCGCGCGGCATCGTCGCGCAAAACGACTACACGGAAACCGACTGGCCGGAAGCCACGCCGCGACAGCGCAACGGGATGAAGCATCTCAGACACGCGTTTCGCACCCGGCCGCACTTTGTCGCCTACTGGGTCAACAACCTGCCGGCGCCAGCGCCTTGGATCGCGCGGCATGTCTTCGGCCTGCCGCTACTGACCTGGACGGTGC
Source organism: Bradyrhizobium sp. (assembly GCF_035701725.1). Lineage (GTDB taxonomy): Bacteria > Pseudomonadota > Alphaproteobacteria > Rhizobiales > Xanthobacteraceae > Bradyrhizobium. The sequence goes on along the minus strand of NZ_DASSRP010000288.1, from coordinate 2,518 downwards.
GCACAGAAGAGCAGCGGTCGCGGGCCGCCCGTTATGCCGATCAAATGATCTTTGAAGGGTTCCGACCCTAAGATTCAGCACCTTGAAGTCGGCCTCGCGTTGCACAATCTTATCGGAGAGAACCACGGCCACGGGCGATGGCTGATCGGAACGCTTGGACCAGCCTCTAACGCTGCATGGATTCATCCGAAATCATCCTCGAAGCGGTTTCTTCCGTCAGCCAGGTCACGGCTGAGGAGTGGAATGCCTGCGCCAACCCGCCCCCCTGCCCGGACAGTTTCTCTGGCGGGTTCAAACCCGCCTATAACCCCTTCGTCTCCCATGCCTTTTTCTCGGCCGTCGAAGCCTCCGGATCGGCCACGCCCCGCACCGGCTGGGGCCCGCGGCACCTGATCGCCCGCCGCGACGGCGTCATCGCCGGGATCGTTCCCTGCTATCTGAAATCGCACTCTCAAGGCGAATACGTCTTCGACCGCGGCTGGGCGGATGCCTACGAGCGCGCCGGCGGCCGCTATTACCCCAAGCTGCAGGCCTCGGTTCCGTTCACGCCGGCCACCGGCCCCCGCCTTCTGGTCCGCCATGATGTCGACCAGAATGAAATCCGCAGCGCGCTGGCGCAGGGGCTGATGGCGCTGTGCCAAGCGACCGACGCCTCCTCGGCCCACGTCACGTTTGCGCGCGAAGGTGAATGGAAATTGCTCGCCGGGCACGGCTTCCTGCAGCGGACCGACCAGCAATTCCACTGGCATAACCAGGACTACCGCAGCTTCGACGATTTCCTCGCCACGCTGAACTCACGCCACCGCAAGGCCATCAAGCGCGAGCGGCGCGAGGCCGTCGCCAACGGCATCACGATCCATACGCTCAACGGCAGCGATATCACTGAAGAAGCCTGGGATTCCTTCTTCGCGTTCTACATGGAGACAGGTTCGCGCAAATGGGGCCGGCCTTATCTGACGCGGTCGTTCTTCTCGCTGATCGGCGAGACCATGGCCAAGGACGTGCTCCTGGTCATGGCGAGGCGCAACGACCGCTGGATCGCGGGCGCCATCAACTTCATCGGTTCGGACACGCTGTTCGGCCGCAACTGGGGCGCCATTGAGCATCACCCCTTCCTGCATTTCGAGGTGTGCTACTATCAAGCGATCGAGTACGCCATTAATCACGGGCTGAAGACGGTTGAAGCCGGCGCGCAAGGCGAGCATAAGATCGCTCGCGGCTACCTGCCGCAAACCACCTATTCGGCGCATTTCATCGCCGATCCGAGCCTGCGCCACGCCATCAAGGATTATCTCAAACGCGAACGCGCCTATGTCGCCGAGATGGGACGCGAGCTCACCGAGGCCGGACCGTTCCGCAAGGACAACGGCATCTCGGATAACGATTAGATCAGGAGTTTTTCATGCCCGCCTATGATCCGCAAAATCCCTTTGCAAAAATCCTGCGCGGCGAATTCCCCTCCTATAAGGTCTATGAGGACGAGCACACGCTGGCCTTTCTCGACATCATGCCGCGCTGTCCCGGGCATACGCTGGTGATTCCGAAAGCCGCTGCCCGCAACATTCTCGACATCGCGCCTGATGATCTCGCTCATGTTGCGCGTGTGTCGCAAAAGATTGCGCGTGCGGCGATGACGGCGTTCGATGCCGATGGCATCACGGTTCAGCAGTTCTCCGAACCCGCCGGCGGACAGGTGGTATTTCACCTGCACGTCCATGTGATGCCGCGCCATGAGGGCTTGGCGCTGTTGCCGCCCGCGAGCCGCAAGGAAGACGGCAAGGTGCTGGAGGAAAATGCAGCGAAGCTTGTGGCGGCGCTGAAGGGATAGCGGCTTACTCGGCCTCGCTCGTTTCCGCTTGCTGCGCCGCCAGCGGCGAGAAATCGCAGCGGTCCGGCTTGAGATCGATCAGCGGCGTTTCGTCGAGACAGTCAAGACCGCGCACCAGCACGCTCGATCCCTCGATCCCGACGAACCTGACGATCGAAGTGCCGATCGGGTTGGGTCTTACCGGCGAGCGCAGCGAAAACGTGCCGCGCGTCTTGCCGTTTTTCTTCGGGCTTTGCAGCACGAGGTTACGTGGCGAGCGATGTAGCCAATAGATCACTTCGAGATGTTCGTAGAAATCGATGCCCTGCAGCGCCGGCACCCAAGGTTCGAAAATCTCGATCCGGCAGATCGGCCCGTTGTGGCTACCCTGACGCGGCGTCTCCTCGCGCGATTTCCAGGGCGTGCGGATGCGGCCGATGAAGACGAGACCGGCGTCCTTGGCTTCGGGCATGTCGACGGCGACTTCGCCCTCGCGCATTTGTGCTTCTATGATCATCGCTTTAATCCAATGAGATATTCCGCGCCTTGACCACCGCCGACCACCGGGCACGGTCGTCTGCGATGAACCTGGTGATTTCAGCCGGGGTTTGCGGCCGCTTCACCGTGTAGCCGATTTTCTGAAGCGATGCACGGAACGTCTCGTCGGCCATCGCCCGGTCGAGGCTTGCCTTTAAAATAGCCGCGACATTC
>NZ_DASSRP010000287.1:0-2505 GCF_035701725.1 Bradyrhizobium sp. | reverse complement strand
CTCGTCCATGGTCTCGGCGAGACCGCCGAACTTGCCGATGTCCAGGTACACCCAGCGCACCTCGTCCTCGTCGCTCTTCCTGGAGATCAGGACGACTTCGGACTCGATGATGCCGGCATTGCCGACCATGCCGCGTCCCGGTTCGATAATGGTTTCCGGGATCTGGTTGCCGAAATGCTTGCGCAGCGCGCGGAAGATCGACCGGCCGTACTGCACGACCGGAGGAACATCCTTGAGGTACTTGGTCGGGAATCCACCGCCCATGTTGACCATGGAGAGATTGATCCCCCGCTCGGCGCAGTCGCGAAACACCTGCGAAGCCATCGCCAGAGCGCGGTCCCAGGCCTTCACCTTGCGCTGCTGCGAACCGACATGGAAGGAGATGCCGCACGGCTCCAGGCCCAGGCGCTTGGCGAGGTCGAGCACTTCGACCGCCATTTCCGGGTCGCAGCCGAACTTCCGCGACAGCGGCCATTCGGCGCCGGCGCAGTCGTAGAGAATGCGGCAGAACACCTTCGCGCCGGGCGCGGCACGGGCAACCTTTTCGACCTCGGCGGCGCAATCGACCGCGAACAGCCGAATGCCGAGCGCGAAGGCGCGCGCGATATCGCGCTCCTTCTTGATCGTGTTGCCGAAGGAGATGCGCTCAGCCGTCGCGCCGGCGGCCAACGCCATCTCGATCTCGGCGACGGTCGCGGTATCGAAGCACGAGCCGAGCGAGGCCAGCAGCGACAGCACTTCCGGGGCCGGGTTTGCCTTCACCGCGTAGAACACGCGGCTGTCCGGCAGCGCCTTGGCGAAGCTCTGATAGTTGTCGCGCACCACCTCGAGGTCGACGACGAGGCAGGGCTCGACGTCCTGACCCTCGTTCCGGCGGTTGCGCAGGAATTCCCTGATGCGTTCGGTCATAGCACCCTCCAAACGGCCCAGCGACGGGACCCGTTCAAAATGTTTTCGGCTCTGAGGTGCCGTGGCCGTTGCCGCACGATGGAGACGCGACAGGGCCTCGAACCTTAAACCGACTGTGCTGCCTTGGATTGGTTGGGAATTTTCCCGCCCGATCACCTGGCAATGAAGGACAAGCCTTTTCAGTAGCCCGCGCCGGCGGTTGGAATGCCGGTAGAGACCAAAAAAGCCCGATCCGTCGTTGCTTTAAGTCGCGTCCCCCGTTGAGAACGAGGTGCGCCGGTTCGCCTCCGGCTGCCAGTCACGGTTGCAAAGGAAGAAGGGACCTTCAACGGCATCTCTGGAGAGAGATGCTGGCCTCTCGAGTCTGCAACTCGAAGCGACCCTCGGTCTTCTTCAACCCTTGGCGGCTGTCCGGCCTCTTGTCCGGATACCTACCGACTGACACACGACCACAGGCACGTGCGAAATTGGGCAAGTCCGCACATAAGCGTTTTGACTCCGCTTCGCAACAATTTTTTTAGGCTGAGCGCAAATTTCCCTAACGCGCGCTTACGTCACCGTGCTCGAGGCGCGCAAGCGGCGTCGAAGATGAACGCATGTTAAGTTTGTTTAAGGAAGCGTAACGCTGGCGAGCCGCATCAAGCGCGCTCGCTCGTCTGCTCACGCGCGGCGCGTGAACGGCTCGACGCGCTGTGCGCCGCGGATGAACGTGATCATCACGAACACGCCGATCGCGAACAACACGGCTTGCAGGATGTGAGCCCAGGTGTCCTGCGAGATGCTGAGGAAGAAGTCCTCCGGCGGCAGGATGATCGCGAGCGCCCAGCCGCCGGCGAACGCGGCGCCGAACACTTCCGCGCTGATCAGGATGGCCGCGCTGAGGACGGTGATGACGCTCGGCCAGGCGATCTTGCGGCCGGTGGTCGGAGACGTTTGCGCGCTCATGGTCGTGAACTCTCGAATTCCGTGTCAGTTCCCGTTTTCGGGCCGCAATCTCTCCGAAAAGCCCCCGCGTATCAAGCGCAAAAGGCCCAAAAAAGCCTCACCGCGTGATATAGCCTCAAGCTTGAAAACGGCACTCAAGACGGGATTTCCGATGTCAGAAGCCCAGGAAAATGCGCCTCAATCCGCGCAAGCCAATCCGCTGCTTCGGCCGTGGCTGACGCCGCTCGAGACGCCTCCTTTTGCCGAGATCACGCCGGAGATGTTCCTGCCGGCCTTCGAGCAGGCTTTCGCCGACCATGCGGCCGAGATCGCCGCGATCACCCACGATCCGGCGCAGCCGGACTTCGACAACACGATCACCGCGCTGGAGCGCTCGGGCAAGCTGCTCTCCAAGGTCTCCGCGGTGTTCTATGCGCTGGTGTCGGCCCATTCCAACCCGGCGCTGCTCGAGGCGGACAAGGAGGTCTCCTTGCGGATGGCGCGGCACTGGAATCCGATCATGATGAACGCCGTGTTGTTCGGCCGGATCGTCCAGCTCCACGATAATCGGGCGACGCTGGGCCTTGACGGCGAGCGGATGCGGCTCCTGGAGCGCACCTATACGCGCTTCCACCGCGCCGGCGCTGGGCTCGACGAGGCCGCGAAGGCGCG
>NZ_DASSRP010000286.1:0-3160 GCF_035701725.1 Bradyrhizobium sp. | reverse complement strand
CCGCGGCATGATGGCCGCGATCGGCCACATGAACGGCGTGGCCGAAGTATTCGGCATTCCCTTGAGCGGGTTACCCGCCTGGTTGATCTGGCGCGCCTACTACTTGTCGGAGATGCCGACCTTGGGCCGCAAGCTTCGCATTTACGTCGAGTGGACGTGGGGGATGTTTTTTCCGACCGACATCACTCATTTCCGGTTTACACGGAGCGGCCAGACGATCGGGCGTTCAAACGAGCAGCTCGGACACGGACTCGTCCAGCGCGCGGAACTGACCGCTCAACGTGATCGCAACCGCAGACCTTGAAATGCACCCAACTCCTGATGAGGACCTATACATGACTCCCCTGCGCAGCTTCTTCGATTGCTGCCACAGCGCTTGGCCTCGGCCTCGCGTCGTCCGCGGCTTCCCGTCACGCGCGCAACGAGCATCGCGCTGCGTGAACCATAACGGATTATTTTGTTGTAACAGCCGCTGACTCAGCTTGTCGGAATGAAGGATTAACAATCCTCTATAAGTGCCTGATTTCGCGATGGTGGGCGCACCAGGGCTCGAACCTGGGACCCGCTGATTAAGAGTCAGCTGCTCTACCAACTGAGCTATGCGCCCGGAACTTGAAAGTCCGTCCCGAGACGGCCACCGCAAGAGGGCGTCGTTTAGCAAAGCGAACTTGCGATGTCCAGCAAGCCTGTGGGCATTTTCCGCCGCCCCGGCGCCCCCCTAACTCACGGCAAATGCGGCGGATTCCGTCACCCCCCACCCGCGGGCGACCCGTGCCGCGGCAAGGCCAAGCGAGCCTTGCGCGAAAAAAGCCGCCGGGATGACCCGGCGGCCTTGCTTCACAACGATGCCGATCGACGAAAATGGGGGATGAGATCAGAGCCGCTCGGCGTCGGGCCCGCCGTCGCGATCGCCGTCCATCATCCGGCGCTCGAAGCGGCCGCGCCAGCCCTCATGGTGATGCCAGCGGGTCAGGAGCGCAAGCCGCCGCTTCTGGCCGTCATCCAGCGTCTTGTAGAGCGGGTCGGCGGCATCGGCGATCTTCTTGAGCGCGGTGGCGGTCACCGCCATCCGGTCGGCGCGGTCGCGCAGCCGCGTCACCGGATCGGGCTGCTGCGCCTGATCGCTGCTCGCATTCGCCGCCGCCTCGCGCTCCTTGGCGCGATCAATTCTGATCTTGACGAGATCGCGCACCGCGCTCTCGACCGGCGGCCACAGCTTTTCCTGATCGGCGGTCAGCTTCAATCCGGCATGCACGGCCGCGATCTTCGCATCCGCCATCGCCGCGCGATCCTCGGCGCTCATCCGCGAATGGCCCATCATGCGATCATGAAACCAGCTATGCTGCTGGGCATAGACCGCAGTGGTGGCGGCGATAGCGAGCGCTGCGGCACCGGCGATTGCAAACTTTCTCATGTCAACCTCCCTTACCGGAGTGGAGTAGGTGCCGGAAGAATGGGCATCCGCGCTTGCGCAATCAACTTACAGTTCGGCAACGAACGCCACTCTTACCAAGAATTAATTTCATTCATGATTGGAAATGTTTGATCTAGATCATACCGAGCAGCCTCGGCAGCCACAGCGAAATCTCCGGCACGTAGGTAATCAGTCCGAGAAAGACCAGCATCGCGCAAAGCCACGGCAGCACCGCGATGGTGATCTCGCTGATGCCCATCTTGGCGATGCCGCTGGCGATATAGAGGTTGAGCCCAACCGGCGGATGGCAGAGGCCGACCTCGGTATTGACGATCATCAGGACGCCGAGATGCACCGGATGAATGCCAATCTTGGTCGCCAGCGGATAGAGGATCGGCGCCATGATGAGCAGGATCGATGACGGGTCCATGACATTGCCGGCGGCGAGCAGGATGACGTTGACCACCAGCAGGAAGGTCCAGACGCCGAAGTGCTTGTCGATGATCCAGGCCGCCATTTCCTGCGGGATCTGCTCATGCGTCATCAGGAACGAGAACAGCACCGCATTGGTGATGATGTAGAGCAGCATCGAAGACATGCTCGCGGCCTGCAGCAGCACCTTGCCGACTTCCTTGAGCTTCAGCTCCTTGTACACGAACACGGTGATGAAGAAGGCGTAGGTGGCGGCGACGGCTGCGGCCTCGGTCGGCGTGAAGATGCCGCCATAGATGCCGCCGAGCACGATGGCGATCAGCGCCAGGCCCCAGACGCTTTCCCGGAAGGCTTTCACCTGCTGGCCGAGCGTGGCGCGCGGCATCTTCGGATAGTCGTTGCGGCGCGCAATGAACCAGGTCACGACCGCAAGCATCAGCGCGAGCAGGATGCCGGGCACGATGCCGGCCATGAACAGCGCGCCGATCGAGGTATTGGTGGAGACGCCATACAGCACGAGGATGATCGAGGGCGGCACCAGAATGCCGAGCGCGCCCGAGGTCGAGATCACGCCGACGCCGAAGCGCCGGGGATAGCCGTGCTCGACCATCGCCGGCAGCATGATCGAACCGATCGCAACCACCGTTGCGACGCTGGAGCCGGAAATCGCGGCAAACATCGCACAGGCGGCGACGCCGGCAAGGCCGAGGCCGCCGGGCAGATGGCCGACCAGCGATGTCGTAAACGCGATCATGCGCCGCGCCACCCCGCCGCGGGTCAGGAAGGTGCCGGCGAGGATGAAGAACGGGATCGCCATGATGCCGAAATTGTCCAGCCCCGAAAACAGCTTCAGGCCGACGCTTTCGATCGGCACTTCGGTCATCGTGAACAGGAACATCAAGACGGTGAGGCCGAGCGAAATCGAGATCGGCATGCCCGTCAGCATCAGGGCAAACAACAGCCCGAAGATCAGCGCCGCGCTCATCAGGCTTCTCCGAGCGAGATCGGAGCCGTCGGACTGACCTCGATGTCATCGACATGGGCGGCGTCGTGATGCGGCAGCTCGTTGGTCCGCCAATAAGCCCACATCACCTGCAGGAAGCGGAAGCACATCAGATAGGAGCCGAGCGGAATGCAGGCGTAGACCAGCCAGCTCGGCAGTTCGAGGTCGGGCGAGACTTGGTCGGTCTGCATCAGTTCGATCACGAACTTGGCGCCCATGGTACCGACGATCGCGGTGAACAGCGCCCCGCCCGCCAGCCCGAACAGGATCGTCGCCTTGCGGGCGCGATCGTGCAGCTGGTTGATCAGCAC
>NZ_DASSRP010000285.1:0-13078 GCF_035701725.1 Bradyrhizobium sp. | reverse complement strand
GATAAACTCGTCGCTGACTATGATGCGGTCGCGCTTGCCGGCGGTGCCGAGAAGCCGCGCGACCTGCCGATCGAAGGCCGCGAGCTCGCCGGCATTCATTTCGCCATGGATTTCCTGCCGCAGCAGAACCGTCGCGTCAGTAACGAACCGCTCGGGACGCAGCGCGAAATCCTGGCCGGCGGCAAGCATGTCGTCGTGATCGGCGGCGGTGATACCGGCAGCGACTGCATCGGGACCTCGTTCCGGCAAGGCGCGTTGTCGGTGACGCAGCTCGAAATCATGCCGGCGCCGCCCGAGCACGAGAACAAGGGGCTGACCTGGCCGAACTGGCCGCTGAAGATGCGGACCTCATCGAGTCAGGCCGAAGGCGCTAGGCGCGAATATGCGGTGCTGACGCAAAAATTCTCGGGCGCCGACGGCAAAGTGACAAAACTGCACTGCGTGCAGGTCGACGACAAGTTCAAGCCCGTCGCCGGCACCGAATTCGAGCTCGACGCGCAGCTCGTGCTGCTGGCGATGGGGTTCGTGCATCCGGTCCACGAGGGGCTGCTGAAATCGCTCGGCGTGGAACTCGACCCGCGCGGCAATGTCCGCGCCAACACGGCCGACTACCAGACCTCGCTGCCAAAGGTGTTTTCCGCCGGCGACATGCGGCGCGGCCAGTCGCTCGTGGTCTGGGCGATCCGCGAAGGACGGCTCTGCGCCCGCGCCATCGACACCTTCCTGATGGGTGCGACGAACTTGCCCAGATAGGCCAGCCTCAGAGTCGGGACCCAGTCAGCGCGCAACTGATGGACCCCGGATCAGCAGCGCACCGCTTCCGCGTTGCGCCGCATCCGGAGAACGGCGGCTAGCATCCACGCATCGCCGTCAGTTCTGCACCCGCACACCCAGCATCACCACCGTCGAGGCCGAGCTTGCCAGCGGCACGTTGGAATTGAGGATGTCCCGCCTCAGCGTGCCCTTGATCCAGAGATTGCGGGTCATCTTGTAGATGACGTCGCCCTCGACCGAGTAGGTTTTATCGAAACGGCCGTCGCCCTGATACTCGTAGGTGCCATAGGTGAATTTGCCGATCGCCTGCAGCCAGCGGCGGAAATCGTGATCGACCTCGAACGCATAGGTGTGGCTCAACACGCCGGACACGCCGGGCACGACGATCTCGTCGATCGAGGTCGTGGAGACGAACTTCGCCGTGGTCAGCGGCGTCGCGGTCCAGGTCAGCGACGAAGATGTCAACAGGCCGTCGAGCTTGCTGAGACGGGGATCGACATAGCTGCGTTGGGTCCAGCCGACCGCGAGTTCGCCGGTGAGCAGGCGGGAAAATTCGAAGGATGTACCGGCCTTGGCGTAGCCGCCGGTCGAATCGCGCGCGAAGCCTGAATTGTCGAGATACTGGTCGTGGACGCGGCTGTCGCCCTCGGCTTCGACGAAAGGTTTCACGCCTGGTGTCAGCTCGTAGCTGATGCGGCCGACGCCGCCATATTGATTGAACGCGCGGTCGCCGTTGCTGGCGATCGTGCCGTCGGTCAGCACGGAGTTCTGATACACCGTGCGGTCGAAGGTCGCGCCCGCCGCGACATCGAGACGATTGAACTGCTGGTCGATGCCGACCGTGGAGCCGAAGGTTGCGAAAACAGGATATTTGGCGAGCCCCACCGCGACGTTGGGGCTGCCGGGATTGTCGGTGCCGACGCGCAGGCGCACCTGCGAGGTCAGGTGGGTGAAGTCGGTGACATCGAGGCGGCCGTCGACATGGCCGATGAAATCCGGCCGGTTGATGTCGGTCGGTGCCGGTGAAGCCGCACCATCGATGGTCACAGGCAGGCTGTTGCCGTAGCCGGTGAAGGAGCCGCGCAGGTCGGCGACCAGCGCATGACGCTCCCAGTCGGAGACCGCCAGGAATTCCGGTGCGACCACCCAGAACGGTGCTCCAATCGGTTGGGCGAGGCGGCCGGGGTTGGTGTCGTAGCCGCCGCGCAGTTCGACCGCCGACTTGATCAGGAAGCTGCCTGCATAATCGCCGACCGCACCGAATGGATCGGGATCGACCGGCAATGGTTTGCGCGCGGGCTGGCCCGCGACCGTTCCCGCCACTGCCGCTGACATCGGCGCCTTGTTGGCGGAGAGCGAGGGCGGCGGCGAGATGCGCACGCGCGCATTTGGATTGGTCGGACCCTTGGTGTCGGTCGGGGCCGGCGTACCCGGCCCCGACGACGGCTTTGGCTTGACCTGGCCGGGATAGAACTTCGGCGGCTTGCGTTTGCGGTTGAGCGAATCAAAACCGGCTTCTGCGGCGCCGTTTGCGGCCGGCAGGCCGTATCGCGGGATCGCGCCGATCCGCGACGGCGCCGGCGGCGTCTTCCTACGCTTCGCCTCGGTCGAGGGATCGAGCGCGGGGTCGGTAGCCGTGTCGCCGCCCTTGTCGCTGGTCTTGCGCAGAAACGAATCCTGTGGCGTGAGGAAGCCGTCGCGGACGGGCCGCAGCAGGTCCGGGGTGAGCGTCTGGGCTTTGAGCGGCGACGTGACGGCGATCAGCGCAAGAGAAACGCCAAGGCACGGCAAGGCCGCGCGCAACAAGGTCGCGCGCTTGCTGTGGCCGCTGGCTGGCCTCGGCATCACGATGGAAACTACCCCAACAAAATCAAACGCTTGCCTGACCGGCCACGGCGACCGGTTCGGAAAACGTCGTTAACGGAGTAAAAACAATTATGGTTAATGAGCCGTTGAGAACGGCCGTTTGCGTCGCCTTGCAGGGGCCTCGCGTGGTAGGAAGGCGTCCACCTAGTGCCCCCTTTCCGAAGTTCGCACTGAGCGGCCGCCAGATCCGATTGCGAACTTCGGAAAGTCAGGGGCACTAGCAAACTTAATTTTTGGCGAGTGCCGCTTTCGATCTGAAGTCTCCAAACGAACTGGCCGCTTGTGCTGTGGAGACTTCAGATCGGTGGCAGTCGCTTCGAGACACCCCTTCGGAACGAGTATGCGTCCTTCGAAACCGCTGATGGCTCATTCAACCGGCACCGATTCAGCCAACGCCGCCATCCAATCGGCCCTGCGCACGCTGGAGGCCGAAGGCGGCGGCGTCGCCGCGATCGAGGCAGCGCTGCGCTCAGATCTTGGCGAGCCTTTCGGCCGGGCCGCCGACCTCATTCGCAGCGCCAAGGGCCGGCTGATCGTCACCGGCCTCGGCAAGTCCGGCCATATCAGCCGCAAGATCGCCGCGACCTTTGCCTCGACCGGCACGCCTGCCTTTTTCGTCCACGCGGCGGAGGCGAGCCACGGCGACCTTGGCATGATCACGACCGACGACGTCATCCTGGCGCTGTCGTGGTCCGGCGAGCAGCCGGAGATGAAGGCGCTCATCACCTACGCCAAGCGCTTCCGTATCCCGCTGATCGCGATGACCGCCGAACGCGACTCGACGCTGAGCCAGGCCGCGGACGTGGCGCTGACGCTGCCGAAGGCGCGCGAGGCCTGCCCGCATAATCTTGCGCCCACCACCTCCTCGCTGATGATGCTGGCGCTCGGCGATGCGCTGGCGATCGCGCTGCTCGAAGGCCGCGGTTTCACCTCGGTCGATTTCAGCGTGTTGCATCCGGGCGGCAAGCTCGGCGCCATGCTCAAACATATCAGCGACTTCATGCATACCGGCGCGGCAGTGCCGCTCAAGCCGCTCGGCACCAGCATGTCCGAAGCGGTGGTCGAGATGACGTCAAAAGGTTTTGGCTGCGTCGGCATCGTCGATACGCGAGGACAACTGGTCGGCATCGTCACCGACGGCGACTTGCGCCGTCACATGGGCCCCGATCTGATGACGGCGCTGGTCGACGACGTCATGACGAAAAATCCCAAGACGATCCGCGGCACGTCGCTGGCGGGCGAAGCCCTCGAAGTCCTCAACGCCTCGAAGATCACGGCGCTCATCGTCACCGAGGCGAGCAAGCCGGTCGGCATCGTGCACATGCACGACCTGCTGCGCGCGGGCGTGGCGTAGGCCCTTGGCCGTCATTCCGGGGCGATGCAGAGCATCGAACCCGGAATCTCGAGGTTCTCCGATGTGCAAGCGCACATCGTAGTTCGCGTCTTCGACGCGCCCCGGAACGACGACGATCAGGCGGGAAATCTCGCTGCCCTCTCCTCCAGCGGCAGGCGCAGGCCGTTCGCCAGATACGAGACGGTGCGGTAGAAGCCGCAGAGCAGGATGATCTCGAAAATCTGCGCCTCGTCATAATGCGCGGCAAGCCGAGCAAATTCATCGTCGCTGAGCGTTGACCGCAGATGCAGCGCATCGACGGCCGAGATCAGCGCCCGCTCGGCCTCCGACCAGCAAGCGGCATCAGCGCCCTCCCGCACCGTGGCGCGGATTTCCGCCTCGATCAGTCGCGCGGCCTGCGCAAAGGTCGCGACGTGCACGCCCCACTCATATTCGCAGGCATTGAGCGCGCAGGTGCGGTCGATGGCGATCTCGCGCTGGCGCAGCGAGAGGGGACCGCGATCAAGCAGGCCAGCGGCGGTGAATTTCTCCCAGGCGCGTCGCTGCGAGGCGATGACGCGAAACAGCATCAAGGGCGGCGCGCCGCGCATGATGTGGTCGAACTGGCCCTGAATTTCCGGTGCATAAGGCGGTTCCAGTGGCGCAATCCGGGACATCAGCAAACTCCATGCTACAATAATAGTAGCAGTACGCTACATTATCTGTAGCAAACCGCAAGACGCGAATGGAAAGCCGATGCCGAAACCGCCCCTCCCCGTCCAGAAGATCATCGGCAAAGGCCGCGTGCGCGGTTCGCGGACCGGCCGGCCGATCATGGTCCTGCTCGACCTGTTCGGGCGGCGCTGGGCGTTAAGAATTCTGTGGGAGTTGCGCGAGACGTCGATGACGTCACGCGCATTGCGCGGCGCCTGCGACGAGGCATCGCCGACCGTGCTGAATGAGCGGCTGAAGGAATTACGCGAAGCCGGATTCGTCGAACTGGCCGAACCCGGCGGCTACGGCTTGACGCCGACGGGCCGGGAGCTCCTCGAAGCCCTCCTGCCGCTCAACCGCTTTGCCGCGCGTTGGGGCAAGGAGCGAAGCTAGGTCAAGCCACCGCCACCGTCAGGCTGGCGCCCTGCGCCTGCACGATCTTGACCCGGCTGCCGGCCGGCGCATCGGGGCCGGCAATCCGCCAGACGGTGTCATCGATCCGCACCGTGCCGGTGCCATCCACGATCGGTTTCTCCAGCGTGAAGACGCGCCCGACCAGCGCATCGGCGCGCTTGTTGAGAAACGGGTTGTCGGCAGTGGCGGCCGCACTGCTGCGGGCCAGCCGCCGCCACACCGGCACGGCGGCGGCGGCAAACACCGCGAACATCAATATCTGGACCTGCCAGGACGGGGTATAGGCGAACGAGATCAGCCCCGTCAGCAGCGCGGCGAGCCCGAGCCAGAACAGGAAGACGCCGGGCGCGGCCAATTCCAATGCCATCAGCAGGATCCCGAAGATCAGCCAGTTCCAGGTGCCCAGCGTTACGAACATCTCGCTCATGGATATCGTCCTCGCGTTACCCCGCCGGCGGCACCGGCGGCGGATTGCCCGATGTCGGCACCGAGGCGCGGCGCGCCGCTGCCTGGGCCGACAGCGCGCTCTCGCCGAAGGTTGCTTTCGCGATCTCGCCGATGCCAGCGAGCGAGCCGAGCATGCTCGCCGCCTCGATCGGCAGCATGATGACCTTCTGGTTCGGCGAGTCGGCCAATTGGCCGAACGCCTTGATGTATTTGTCGGCGATAAAATAATTCAGCGCCGCGACGTCGCCCTTGGCGATCGCTTCCGACACCATCTGCGTCGCCTTGGCCTCGGCCTCGGCGAGACGCTCGCGCGCCTCGGCGTCACGGAACGCGGCTTCGCGGCGGCCCTCCGCTTGCAATATCTGACCCTGCTTGGCACCCTCCGCGCGCAGGATTTCCGACTGACGCTGACCTTCGGCCTGCAGGATGTCGGCGCGCTTGACGCGCTCGGCCTTCATCTGCCGGCCCATCGCCTCGACCAGATCGGCCGGCGGCACGATGTCCTTGATCTCGATTCGGTTGACCTTCAATCCCCAGGGCGAGACGGCCGCGTCTACCACGCGCAGCAGGCGCTCGTTGATCTCGTCGCGATGCGACAGCACCTGGTCGAGGTCCATCGAGCCCATCACCGAGCGGATATTGGTCATCGTCAGCACGATGATCGCCTGTTCGAGATTGGCGACCTCGTAGCTCGCCTTTGCCGCATCGAACACCTGGAAAAACGCGACGCCGTCGGCCGTGACCGTCGCGTTATCCTTGGTGATCACCTCCTGCTCGGGAATGTTGATCACCTGCTCCATCATGTTCATCTTGCGGCCGATGCGGTCGAAATACGGCACGATGAGGTTCAAGCCGGGCGAGAGCGTGCGGGTGTATTTGCCGAAACGTTCGACGGTCCAATTATATCCCTGAGCCACGGTCTTGATGCCGGCGAACAGGGTGATAATCACCAGCAGCACTAGCGCGATGGCGAAGATGTCGAAACCGGTCATACAAATCTCCTGGCGATTGCCCTGAAATCAAAAAAGCGCCACGTCTCGCAAACGCCAAACGTTTGCGGGAAGCGGCAACCCCTTTTACTTGGTCGCCGTAACAGAATGTAGGGTTCGGGGTTGCGAAAAACGAGTGGTTAAATCCAGCCCTGGAGCTCGCGCAGGACAAGCTGGCGGATCATGTCCATGCCGACGTCGCTGTCGTTCAGGCACGGAATGAAGGAGAATTTCTCGCCGCCATGATGCTGGAAAATCTCGGCATTTTCCTGCGCGATTTCTTCCAGCGTTTCCAGGCAATCGGCGGCAAAGCCGGGCGTGACAACGGCGACGCGCCGCACGCCGTCCTTGGCCAGCCGCTCCATAGTCTTGTCAGTATAGGGCTGAAGCCACTCATCGAAGCCGAAACGCGACTGGAAGGTCAGCAGCAGCCTTGATTGATCGAGGCCGAGGCGTTTGCGAAGTGCATCGGTCGTCGCCACGCATTGGCGCTCATAGGGATCGCCCTTCTCGACATATTTTTTCGGCATGCCGTGAAACGATGCAACGATGACCTCAGGCTGAAACGAAAGCGCTTTCAGATGCGTCTCGATCGAGACTGCGAGCGCCTCGACATAGTCGGGCTCATCGTAGTAAGGCGGCATCACCCGCAGCGTCGGCTGCGCGCGCATCTGGGCGAGCACACGGAACACCTCGTCGCATACGGTTGCGGAAGTGGCCGCGGAATATTGCGGATAGAGCGGCACCACCAGCAGGCGATCGCAGCCCTGCGCGGCCAGCGCGTTGATCCGCGACTCGATCGACGGATTGCCATAACGCATCGCCCAATCAACCACGACCCGATCGCCGGCGATATCTGCTGCGAGCTTTTCGGCTTGCGAGCGGGTGATGGTCTTGAGCGGAGACTCGTTTTTTTCGGTGTTCCAGATCTTGAGATAATCGCGAGCCTTGCGGCGCGGGCGCGTGCGCAGGATGATCCCGTTAAGAACAAGCTTCCAGAGCAGGCCCTGATCTTCGATCACGCGCGGATCGGACAGAAACTCCTTGAGATAGACGCGCAGGCCGCGGCTGTCCGCCGTATCCGGCGTGCCGAGATTGACCAGCAGCACCCCGACGCGCTCCGGCAATGTCTCGGTTAAGGACTTCAATTGGTCGTTCGCAGAAACCACATTCATGAAACTGGCTTCGCGCGCCGGGCCATCCTTGTCAAGACAACGGCAGGTTCGGTACTCTCAGCCCAACCATGCCGGACATCGCCCGATGTCACGTGTTGGAGGAAAAATGACCGTCGCCGAGTGGAGCATCTTTGCGAGCCTGATGCTCGCCCTCTTGAGCATTGTCTCGGTCAAATGGTTCAGCTTTGGCCGCTTCGACAATTCCAGGCCGCGCGACCCCGCTTTCTACGAGGACCCGATCGCCGCCCGGGCACTGGGCGCCCATCAGAACGGGCTCGAGACCTTTCCGTTCTTCGCCGCTGCCGTCCTGCTCGCCGAATTCCGCGCCTGCCCGCAAAACCTGATCAACGAACTCGCCGTGCTGTTCGTGATCGTGCGGATCGCCTATGTGTTCACCTATGTCGGCAACCGGCCGACGCTGCGCTCTATCCTGTGGAGCATCGGTTTTGCGATCAATATCGCGATCTTCTTCCTGCCGGCGTTGCGGAAATTGCTGCCGCTATAAAATCGGCTGCAGGCAGGTCAGCGGCTCGGCAAAGAGATAGCCGGTCAGAAGACCTATCCCGAACAGCAGCACGAGCCCGGCGGCAGCGAATTCGACACCGCGCATCACGAGCGCGCCCCGGCCATCGCTCGCGCCGCTGATGCGGCCCGCGACAGTTTTGGCAGAGACCGCGAGCACCGCGATCACCGCGACCGTAATGGCGGTGCCGAGCCCCATGACGAACGTCGCGGCGATGCCGGCCCAGAACAGTCCCTGCGCCAGCGCGAACACCAAGACCAGGATGGCACCCGAACAGGGCCGAAGGCCCACGGCAAAAATCGCACCCAAGCCACGCTGCCATCCGCCGGGTCCCGCCAGATCGCTCGGCAGCGGGCCATGGGAGTGTCCGCAGTGCTCGTCGTGAGCATGGCCGTGGTCATGATGGGCGTGATCGTGCCCGTGGCCGCCATGCGAGTGGTCGTGGTGCACATGGGCATGGGATGCCGGCACCGAGGCCAGGGCCAAGGCTGGCGGCCGCGGGTGTACCTGCAAGGCCCGAACGAAGGCGGCGCCCTTGGTCCAAACCAGGCGCGCGCCAAACGCCGCAATCAATCCATAGCTCGCAATCGCGATCACGCGCTCGGCGCCGCACATCGACTTGGCCGTGACATTCAGAAGCCAGGCGCCGACGGCAACGATCAGCACCGCGACCAGCGACTGCAGCATTGCCGAAACAAACGACAGCACGATGCCACGCTTGGCGGTTTCCTGGTTGGCGACCAGATAGGACGAAATCACCGCCTTGCCGTGGCCCGGGCCAGCCGCATGGAAGATCCCATACGCGAAGGAGATCGCAAGCAGCCCCCAGACCGCGCTACCATCGGACCTGGCGCTGCGGATGGTGGAAGACATCTCGCGATAGAATTCCGACTGCTTTGCCAAGAGCCATCCGATCAGGCCGCCGGCGTGTTCGGTGACGGGCGGCCGGGCTCCGCCGAATGGCGACTGCGCCGCCAGGGCATGGAGGACGCTATCGGCCATCAGCAGCGCCGCCACGGCCAGCGCGCCCGTGGCGAGCGTGCGCGTCAGGCGCAAAGCGCCCTTGTCCGGCCTCATGGACAGGTCACCGTGATCTTGTTGGCAAACATCGCACCGAAATTGGCGTTGCCGCCATCGGTGAAATTCTGTTCGCCGAGGGCCTGCGCGCTGGCCGCCCCGTCCCTCGGCCGCTGAAATTCGAATGTGCACGCCGCCGGCGCCCCGACCAGATTCACCGGGTCCTTGTCGGCCAGCTTGAAGTCCACAAAGAAGGTCGGGTCGAACACCTCGAGCGCGAGCACCTTGGAATTCACCGGCGCCTTCAGCGGCAAGGTGAAATGCAGCACCAGGAGACCGTCCTTGTACTCGAGGAAATAGTCGACCGGCTCGGCGAATTTCGCCTTCTTGCCGTCGGCCTTGGCAAAGGTGAAGTAGCCGAACTCCTTGAGCGACTCGACATTGGTCTGGGCGAGCGGCGCCAGTTCCTCGTGGCTGTAGACCCCCTTCTGCTTGCTTTCGATCCCCTGCAAAGCATAGGTCGAGAACATGTCATCGAAGGTCCAGGCGTGCCGGACGCCCGTGACCGAACCGTCCGGCGCATAGAGCAGTTCGCTCACGGAGGTGATCCAGACATGGGGATGCGCTTGCGCGAGGCTTAACCCCGACAGCCAGAGCAGGGAAACGAGCAGACCGTGCAGGCGCAGCCTCATCTCAGGCGGCCTCCGGCGTTTCCAACAGGCCGCGCCGGCGCAGCAACGCATCCGGCTCCGGCTCGCGGCCACGGAAGGCGACATAGGCCTCCTCCGGATCGCGCGAACCGCCGGAGGCGTAGATGTCATCGTGCAGCCGCTTGGCGGTGGCGGGATCGAAGATATTGCCGGCCTCCTCGAACGCGCCGAAGGCGTCGGCATCCATCACCTCCGACCACATGTAGCTGTAATAGCCCGACGCATAGTGATCGCCGGAGAAGATGTGGCCGAATTGCTGGGGCCGGTGCCGCATCGCAATTTCGGCGGGCATACCGATCTTCTCCAGCTCCCGCCGCTCGAAGGCGGCGACGTCCGCGCTGGCCGAGGCGGGCTGGCTGTGGAATTCGAGATCGAGCAGCGCGGAGGCCACGAACTCGACCGTGGCAAAGCCCTGGTTGAACTTCCGCGCCGCGATGAAGCGCTGGAGCAGGTCGTCCGGAAGCGGCTCGCCGGTCTGGTAGTGGCGGGCAAACTGCCGCAGCACCTGCGGCTGCTCCTGCCAGTGCTCGTAGAGCTGCGAAGGCAGCTCGACGAAATCGGTGAACACGCTGGTGCCCGAAAGCGAAGGAAACAGCACGTCCGACAGCATGCCGTGCAGGCCATGGCCGAACTCGTGGAACAGCGTGCGGGCATCGTCCGGCGACAGCAGCGAGGGCTCGCCCTCGGCGCCCTTGGAGAAGTTGCAGACATTGAGGATCAGCGGTGCGATCTCGCCATCGAGCTTCTGCTGGTCGCGCAGCGAGGTCATCCAGGCGCCGGAGCGCTTGGAGGGCCGGGCAAAGTAGTCGCCGTAGAACAGCGCCTTGTGCTTGCCCTCGCGATCTTTGACCTCCCAGACCCTCACGTCGGGGTGCCAGACCGGGACATCCTTTCGTTCTTCGAAAGAGAGGCCGAACAGGCGGCTGGCACAGTCGAAGGCGGCCTCGATCATGTGGTCGAGCGAGAGATAGGGCTTGATCGCGGCGTCGTCGAAATTGGCCTTCACCTGCCGCAGCTTCTCGGCGTAATAGCGCCAGTCCCAGGCCGCGAGCGCGAAGTTGCCGCCCTCCGCCGCGATCATCTCCTGAAGCGCGTCCCGATCTCGAAGCGTCCGCTCCCGCGCCGGCTTCCAGACCCGCTCCAGAAGCCCCCGCACCGCCTCCGGCGTCTTGGCCATGGAATCCTCCAGGCGATAGGCGGCGAAGGTCGGGTAGCCCAGAAGGCGGGCGCTCTCCTCGCGAAGCGCCAGGATCTCGACGATGGTCGCGGTGTTGTCGTTGGCATTGCCGTTGTCGCCGCGGGCGATGAAGGCCTTGTAGACCTTCTCGCGCAGGTCGCGCCGGGGCGAGGTCTTCAGGAACGGCTCCACGAACGAGCGCGACAGCGTCACGATCGCCTTGCCGGCGAGCCCGCGCTCCTCGGCCGCCGCCTTTGCTGCGGCCACAAAGCTGTCCGAAAGCCCCTCGCGGTCGGCTTCGCCGAGCTCCATGAACCACTCCTGCTCGTCACCAAGCAGATGATGGCTGAAGCTCGTCCCAAGATGGGCCAGCCGTTCGTTGATCTCGGCCATCCGCGCCTTGGCGGCCTCGTCGAGCCCGGCGCCGGCGCGGCGGAAGCGGGTATAGGTGCGCTCCAAAAGCCGCATCCGCTCGCCATTGAGGCCGAGCGTTGCGCGCTTCTCGTGGAGCTGGGCGACCCGGCCGAACAGCACGGCGTTCATCATGATCGGATTCCAGTGCCGCGCCATTCGCAACGACACCTCCTTGTCGACCTCCAGCAGTTCCGGGTTGGAATGCGCCGACACCAGCGCATAGAACACCGAGGAGACCCTGGTCAGCAGCTTGCCCGAGCGCTCCAGCGCCGTGACCGTGTTGTCGAAGTCCGGCTGCGAGGGGTCATGGGTGATCGCGGCGATCTCCGCGGAGTGGTCGGCAAATGCCTGCTCGAACGCGGGCAGGAAATGCTCGACCTTGATCTGATCGAAGGGCGGCGTCTGATCCGGTGTCTGCCAGGCGATCAGGAGCGGGTTGGCCTCTGCCGGCGTGGCCGCGGTTTCGGCAATGTCTGACATGCAAAAATCCCGTATTTCTTCGCAAATTCCTTGCCCCTGCTATATCACGCGGTGAGGCTTTTTTGCGCCTTTTGCCCTTGATAGACGCCAGCTTTTCATGGAGATTGCGGCCACAAAATCGGAACTGACCGCCAATTTACGAGTTCACGCCCATGAGCGCGCAAACGTCTTCGACCACCGGCCGCCAGATCGCATGGCCGAGCGTCATCACCGTGATCAGCGCGGCGATTCTGATCGGCGCGGAAGTGTTCGGCGCCGCCTTTGCCGGTGGCTGGGCGCTCGCGATCCTGTTCGGGCTCGACGACACCGGCGCGCATATCCTGCAAGCCGTGCTGTTCGCCGTGGGCGTCTTCATCATGATCGCTTTCATCCGCGCCGCACAGCGCGTCGAGCCGTTCACGCGTCGGAGCTAGCTCCGCCTGATGAGTTGCTCGCGCCAAGCACGCTTCATCGCGCGCGAAAGCGTTACGCTTCCTTAAACAAACTTAACGTGCATTCATTTTCGAGTCCGCTTTCGCGCGTCGAGCGCCGCTCGCGTAAGCACGCGTTAGGGAAATTTGCGCTCAGCCTAAAAAAATTGTTGCGAAGCAGAGTCAAAACGCTTATGTGCGGACTTGCCCAATTTCGCACGTGCCTGTGGTCGTGTGTCAGTCGGTAGGTATCCGGACAAGAGGCCGGACAGCCGCCAAGGGATGGTAGAACCGAGGGGCACTTGAAGTTGTCGGGACGCTCGCGTCGACGACAGCGGAAAGAGCCCAGCATCTCTCTCAAGGGATGCCGTAGTTGAAGGTCTCACCACTCCTTGCAACCGTGACTGGCAGCCGGAGGCGAACCGGCGCACCCCGCTCTCAACGGGGGACGCGACTTAAAGCAACGACGGAGCGGGCTTTTTTGGTCTCTACCGGCAGTCCAACGCCGGCGCGGGCTACTGAAAAGGCTTGTCCTTCATTGCCAGGTGAGCGGGCGGGAGCATTCCCAACCAATCCACGGCAGCACAATTCGGTCTGGGGTTTTTGGCCCTGTCGCGCCTCCATCGCGCCGGCAG
>NZ_DASSRP010000284.1:0-2594 GCF_035701725.1 Bradyrhizobium sp. | reverse complement strand
TGACGTGTTGACCGAGGCCGGTGCGGTCGTGACGCCGACCAACGAAGGCATTCGGGTGACCCGCAATGGTTCGGGACTGAAGCCAGTGACGGTTTCGACCGCGCCGTTCCCGGGTTTCCCGACCGATCTTCAGGCCCAGCTGATGGCGCTGATGACCCGCGCCAAAGGCGCTTCGCAGATCACCGAGACGATTTTCGAAAACCGCTTCATGCATGTGCAGGAGCTGGCGCGGTTCGGCGCGCGCATCCAGCTCGACGGAGAAACCGCAACCGTCCACGGCATCGGGGAGCTGCGCGGGGCGCCGGTCATGGCGACCGACCTGCGCGCCTCGGTGTCGCTGGTGATCGCGGGGCTCGCCGCCGAGGGCGAGACCATGGTCAACCGCGTTTACCACCTCGACCGCGGCTTCGAGCGGCTGGAGGAAAAGCTCTCGGCCTGCGGCGCCCGCATCGAGCGCATCAGCGATTAGCTCACCAGGAACCCCGAATATTCCACCGGCGGCGGGCAACCGCGCTGCCTGAGAATCCGTGAGGATTGACGGCGATTTGGCCTCGCGCCATGGCGCAGAAGCCTTTAATTAGGTCCTTGAAGACGTTCGCCGGAAAGCTGTTATGCCCGTTTTGCTCGATACCTCCAGCGCTGATTTTGCGGCGAAATTCGCCGCGTTCCTGGCGATGAAGCGCGAGGTAGCGGCCGACGTCGAGGCCGCCTGCCGGCGCATTGTCGACGATGTCGCGGGGCGCGGCGACGCCGCTCTGATCGAGGCGACAAGCCGGTTCGACCGGCTCGAGCTTGATGCTTCGCGCCTTCGCGTCAGTCAGGACGAAATCGAACGGGCCGCAGAGGCCTGCGACCGCGAGACGGTGAAGGCGCTCGAATTCGCGCGCGACCGCATCGAAAGCTTCCACCGCCGGCAACTGCCGAAGGACGAACGCTTTACCGACGCGCTCGGCGTCGAGCTCGGCTGGCGCTGGAACGCGATCGAGGCCGTCGGCCTTTACGTGCCGGGTGGCACCGCGGCCTATCCGTCGTCGGTGTTGATGAACGCGGTGCCGGCAAAGGTAGCCGGCGTGGACCGCATCGTCATGGTGGTGCCGTCGCCGGACGGCAGGCTCAACCCGCTGGTGCTCGCGGCGGCGCGCCTGGCCGGGGTTTCGGAAATCTATCGTGTCGGCGGCGCGCAGGCCGTGGCGGCGCTGGCCTATGGCACCGCGACCATCGCGCCGGTTGCCAAGATCGTCGGGCCTGGCAATGCCTATGTGGCAGCCGCGAAGCGGCTGGTGTTCGGCAAGGTCGGCATCGACATGATCGCGGGCCCATCCGAGGTGCTGGTCATCGCCGACAAATCCGCCAATGCCGCCTGGATCGCAGCCGATCTCTTGGCGCAAGCCGAGCACGACGCCAACGCGCAATCAATCCTGATCACCGATGATGCTGCGCTGGCGGGCGACGTCGCCCGCGCGGTCGAGACGCAACTTGCGACGCTTCCACGCGCGGACATCGCGCGCGCCTCGTGGCGGGATTTCGGTGGCATCATCAAGGTGAAGGCCATCGATGAATCGGTTGCGCTGGCGGATGCGCTCGCCGCCGAGCATCTGGAGATCATCACGGTGGATCCGGAAGGTCTGGCGGCGAAGATCCGCAATGCAGGCGCGGTGTTTCTCGGATCGCATACGCCCGAAGCGATTGGCGACTATGTCGGCGGCTCCAATCACGTGCTGCCGACGGCGCGCTCGGCGCGATTTTCGTCAGGCCTCGGCGTGCTCGACTTCATGAAGCGCACGTCGGTGCTGAAATGCGGGCCCGACCAGCTGCGCGCGTTGGGTCAGGCGGCCATGACGCTCGGCCGGGCCGAGGGCCTCGATGCCCATTCACGCTCCGTCGGGATACGTCTCAACCTGTCATGACCGCACAGCCCTCAGGAGACGATTCGAAAAACCGCATTGTTGGGGTCACGCTCGACGAGGAATCGATCGGCCGCTCGGGTCCCGATATCGAGCATGAGCGCGCGATCGCGATCTACGACCTGATCGAGCAGAACCTGTTTGCGCCGGAAGGCGTCGACAGCGGGCCCTATACGCTCAATCTCAGCATCACCGGCAATCGGCTCGCTTTCGATATTCGCCGCGAGGACGGTTCGCCCGTGGTCGCGCATTTGCTGTCGCTGACGCCGTTCCGGCGGATCGTGAAAGACTACTTCATGATTTGCGACAGCTACTATCAGGCGATCCGCACCGCGACGCCGGATCGAATCGAGGCGATCGACATGGGCCGTCGCGGCATCCACGACGAAGGGTCGCGCACGCTGCAGGAACGGCTGAAGGGCAAGGTGCGGGTCGACTTCGAAACCGCGCGCCGCCTGTTCACGCTGATCTGCGTGCTGCACTGGAAGGGTTAGCCGCATGGCCCTTACCCCGATCGGCACGCTCATGTCTCAGCCGTTTGAATTAACGTGTCATCACGCTGTTGCCGCAACGGAAGATTGCTCCCTCTCCCTTTGGGAGAGGGGCGGGGTGAGGGGTTACGGTCTCTCGATAGTCCGTTGCCCCTCACCCGGCGCTTCGCGCCGACCTCTCCCAAAGGGAGAGGTGGCC
>NZ_DASSRP010000283.1:0-8810 GCF_035701725.1 Bradyrhizobium sp. | reverse complement strand
GAACAGCAACTCGCCGCGCTCAGCCCGCGCCCGCGCGCCCGGCACGTTGTCGAGCAGCCATCTGACCTTGGTGCCCGAGAAATAGGGATCGATGATCAGGCCGGTCTTCGCCGAAATGACTTTTTCCGCGCCGTCGGCCTTCAGCCTGGCGCAAATCTCCGCGGTGCGGCGATCCTGCCAGACGATGGCGCGGTGGATCGCCTTGCCGGTCGCGCGATCCCATACCACCACGGTCTCGCGCTGATTGGTGATGCCGATCGCCGCAATGTCCTTGGGCGCGAGGCTTGCCTTGCTCAGCGCCTCGCGGCAGGTCGCGACCGTCGAATTCCAGATGTCTTCCGGATCGTGCTCGACCCAGCCGGAAGCCGGAAAGTGCTGCGGAAATTCCTGCTGCGCCACTGCTGCGACCGAAAGATCGTCACGAAACACCATGGCGCGCGACGAGGTCGTGCCTTGATCGATGGCGAGTACGAAGGACATTGGCGTTCCTGCAAACTTCACCCTCCCCTGGAGGGCAAGGGTAAGTGAAGCGTAGTTTCGGCGCGCTCGCAATCAAGAAACCGCTACGACCCCGCCGTGGTGACGCCGCCATCGACCACGATGGTCTGCCCGGTCATGAAGGTCGAGGCATCTGAGGCGAGATAGGCGACCGCGCCCGCGATCTCGTCGGGCTCGCCGATCCGCCGCAGCGGCGTCGAGGCGGTGCGGCGCTTCAAGCGCTCTTCGTCTTCCCACAGCGCGCGGGCGAATTCCGTTTTCACCAAGCCCGGCGCGACGCAATTGACGCGCACGCCCTTCGGACCCCACTCGCCGGCAAGACTGCGACACAAGGCGAAATCCGCCGCTTTCGAGATGCCGTAGGCGCCGATCACGGTCGAACCGCGCAATCCGCCGATCGAGGAGATGATCACGACCGAGCCCTTGGCCCGCTCGGCCATTTGCGGGATCGCGAGCGAACAGAGCCAGAGGTTGCTCTTGACGTTGGAGGCCATGATCTTGTCGAAGGCCTCGTCCTTGATGTCGAGCAGCGGACCGTAATACGGGTTGATCGCGGCGTTGCACACGAGAATGTCGACCTTGCCATAGTGCTTGGTCGCACCTGCGATCAACGCCTCGACCTCGTCGCGGCGCGAGATGTTGCAGGCGATCACATGCGCATCGCCGCCCGATTTACGGATGCCTTGCGCCACTTCCTCGCAGGCGTCGGCCTTGCGCGAGGAGATCACGACCTTGGCGCCGAGCCTGGCGAGCAACTCTGCCGACGAACGGCCGATGCCGCGGCTGGAGCCGGTGACGACGGCGACCTGGCCGGTGAGATCGAAGGGGTTGGATTTCATGCTGTTGTTCCTCTTCGTCATTGCGAGCGAAGCGAAGCAATCCAGAATCCCTGCGTTGCGCTGAATTGCTTCGTCGCTCCAGCGCAACATTGCCAGGTAATTTTGTCGCGGGCTCCTCGCATGACGATCTTGGTTATCTGTCATTCCGGGATGGTCCGAAGGACCAGGGCCGGAATCCATTTTCCTTCGCACTGATACGGCTCGATGGATTCCGGGCTCGCATCTACGATGCGCCCGGGAATGACAAGAACATCACACCAGCCCACCCGCCGCCGTGACGCGGCGCAGATGATATTCGGTGTCGCCAAACGTATTTTCGATCATGGTCAGACGCTTGAAATAGTGACCGATCTTGGCCTCCATCGTCATGCCGATGCCGCCATGCAACTGGATCGACTGCTGGCCGACGAACTTGCCGGATTTGCCGATCTGCACCTTGGCGGCGGCAACCGCGGTCGCGCGCTGCTTGGCGTCCTCGAAGTCGCAGGCCATGGTGGCGAACATCGACATCGAGCGCGCCTGCTCGACCGCCACGAACATGTCGGCGGCACGATGCTGCAAGGTCTGGAAGGTACCGATCGGCACGCCGAACTGCTTTCGCGTTTTCAGGTATTCGACCGTTGCCTTCAGCGACTCGTCCATCAAGCCGACGGCTTCGGCGCACAGCGCGGTGCGCGCTTCATCGACGACGCGCTCGATCAGCGGCAAGCCATTTTCGCCATCACCGATCACGGCATCGCTGCCGACCTCGACGCCGGTAAAGGTGACGTCGGCGCCATGCAGCCCGTCCTGGGTCGGATAGGCTTTCTTCGTAATGCCTTTTGCATTGGCCGGCACCAGGAACACGCCGATGCCGCCGGTGTCGCGCCGGCCACCCTTGGTGCGGGCGGTCACGACGAACGTGTCCGCCGCCTCGCCGTTGAGCACGACGAATTTCTCGCCGTCGATGATCCAGCCGTCACCCTTCTTCTTGGCCGACGTGGTGACGTCGGCGAGATCGTAGCGCGAGTTCTTCTCGAGTTGCGCAAAGGCAAAGGTCTTGGCTCCGTCGATGATCGAGGGAATATGCGCCGCTTTCTGCGCAGCCGAACCGCCATGGCGGAGCAGCCCGCCGGCGATCACGACGGTCGGCAGATACGGCTCGATCACCAGCGCCCGGCCCAAGGCTTCCATCACGATCATGGTCTCGACCGCGCCGGCGCCAAAGCCGCCGTCGTCTTCGGCGAATGGCAGGCCAAGCAGGCCCTGCTCGGCGAAGCGAGCCCAGATCGCCCTGCTCCAGCCGCCCGGCTCCTTCATGTATTTCTTGCGCGCTTCGAAATCATAGGCGTCGCCGAGCAGCCCCTCGACGCTGTCCTTGAGAAGCCGCTGCTCCTCGGTCAAATCGAAATCCATTTTTCCTAATTCCTCATACCCGGACTAATTCCACCCCGTCATTCCGGGACACGCGACTTCGCGTGGACCCGGAATCCAGAACTTATCGGCGCGAGATTCCGGGTTCGCGCTTCGCGCGCCCCGGAACGACGTTTTCACTACAACCCCAGCACCGCCTTGGTGATGATGTTGCGCTGGATTTCGTTCGAGCCACCATAGATCGAGACCTTGCGGTTGTTGAAATAGCTCGGCGCGATCTGCGCGGTCCATTCCATCGCCTCGTTCGAGCCGTCGTCGGCGTGTTCGTCGAACGGAGCCGCGAACGGGCCGATCACTTCCATCAGAAGTTCGGTCGTGGCCTGCTGGATTTCCGAGCCCTTGATCTTGAGCACGGACGACGCCGGATTCGGCTTGCCCTTGCCATGCTTGCCTTCGTCGGCAACGACGCGCAGCTGGGTCAGCTCCAGCGCCTTCAGCTCGATTTCGACCGCGGCGAGCTTTTCGCGGAACGCCTGGTCCTCGAGCACGGACTTGCCACCGGATTCGACCTTGGAGGCGAGATCCCTGATGCGGCGGATGCGCTCCTTGGAAACGCCGACCCGCGCAATTCCGGTGCGCTCGTTGCCGAGCAGGAATTTGGCGTAGTCCCAGCCCTTGTTCTCTTCGCCGACAAGATTTTCAACGGGCACTTCGACGTCGTCGAAGAACACTTCGTTGACCTCGTGACCGCCGTCGATGGTCTGGATCGGGCGCACCGTGATGCCCTTCGAATTCATGTCCATCAGGATGAACGAAATCCCGGTCTGCTTCTTCGCAGCCGGATCGGTGCGGCAGAGACAGAAGATCATGTTGGCGTGCTGCGCCAGCGTGGTCCAGGTCTTCTGGCCGTTGATGATGTACTTGTCGCCCTTGCGTTCGGCCTTGGTCTTCAGTGAGGCGAGGTCGGAGCCGGAGCCGGGCTCGGAGAAGCCCTGGCACCACCAGTCCTCGACGCTGCGAATGCGCGGCAAATAATGCTTCTTCTGCGCCTCGTTACCGAAGGTGTAGATCACCGGGCCGACCATGCTGACGCCAAAGGCCAGCGGCGCCGGCGCCGGATGCGCCTGAAGCTCTTCGTTGAAAATGTAGTGCTGCACGGAAGTCCAGCCGGTGCCGCCATGTTCGGTCGGCCAGTGCGAGACGCCCCATCCCTTCTTGTCCAGGATGCGCCACCAGGTGATCATCTCGTCCTTGGTGAGATGACGCCCTTCGACCATCTTCTGGCGCGTCGCGGGCGGCACGTTGTCGCGCAAGAAGGCCCGCACCTCGTCGCGAAACGCCACTTCTTCCCTGGTGAAAGCGAGATCCATCGAAGGCTCCTGTTTATCCCGAACTGTCATTCCGAGGCGTCGCAAAGCGACCATCCCGGAATCTTGACCTAAACTTCTGGATTTCCGGGTCTGGCGCTCACGCGCCATCCCGGAATGACGCAAACGCGTCAGTGCACCACCTCGAACAACCCGGCCGCGCCCATGCCGCCGCCGACGCACATCGTGACCACGGCATATTTCGCCTTGCGACAACGGCCCTCGATCAGCGCGTGACCGGTGAGCCGCGCGCCCGACATGCCATAGGGATGACCGACCGCGATCGCGCCGCCATTGACGTTGATCTTTTCCGGATCGATGCCGAGCTTGTCGCGGCAATAAAGCACCTGCACCGCGAAAGCTTCGTTCAACTCCCAGAGATCGATGTCGTCGACCTTCAGGCCATGGCGCTTGAGCAGCCGCGGCACCGCGAACACCGGCCCGATGCCCATTTCATCCGGCTCGCAACCGGCGGCGACGAAGCCGCGGAAAATCCCGAGCGGCTTCAAGCCGCGCTTACTGGCTTCCCTGTCGCTCATGATCACGGAGGCCGAAGCGCCATCCGACAACTGGCTGGCATTGCCGGCGGTAATGGTGAAACCGTCGCCGCGCACCGGCTTGAGCGCGGCCAACCCTTCGGCCGACGTATCCGGTCGCGGGCCTTCGTCCTTGGACAGCGTCACTTCCTTGAACGAGATCGCCCCGGTCGCCTTGTCGGCCACGCCCATCGTGGTGGTGATCGCCGCGAGCTCGTCGTTGAACTTGCCGCCTTGCTGCGCGGCAGCGACGCGGCGCTGGCTCTCCAGCGAATATTCGTCCTGCCGCTCGCGCGAAATGCCGTAGCGCTTGGCGACGACCTCGGCGGTATCGATCATCGGCATATAGACCTCGCCTTTGATCTTGAGCAGCGCGGGGTCCTGCGCATGGAATGTGTTCATCTTGTCGTTCTGGACCAGCGAGATCGACTCGCCGCCGCCGCCGACCGCAATCTCGACACCGTCGAAAATCACCGAACGCGCCGCCAGCGCGATCGCCTGCAGGCCCGACGCACACTGCCGGTCGATGGTGGTGCCGCCGACGGTCACCGGAAGCCCGGCGCGCAATAGCGCCTTGCGCGCGATGTTGCCGCCGGTTGCGCCCTGCTGCAGCGCCGCGCCCATCACCACGTCCTCGACCTCCTTTGGATCGACCTTGGCGCGCTTGACGGCTTCGCCAATGGCGTGACCGAGCAACGTGGCGCCTTCGGTGGCATTCAGCGCGCCACGATAGGCCTTGCCGATCGGGGTGCGGGCGGTGGAAACGATGACGGCGTCGGTCATGGACGGCCTCCTGTTGCGAGCTGTTGATGGTTTGCCGGCGCCCCCGGCGCCGCGGCCTGCCGGTTGCGCAATTCGTGACGCGAGAGCTTGCCGACCGGCGTGCGCGGCAATTCGTCGACAAATTCGAGGGCTGCGGGAATTTCGTGCCGGCCGAGCTTTCCGGACAGAAACGCCTTCAGCTCATCGAGCGTAAAGGCGTTGGCACCGCTACGCAATTTGACGAACGCCTTGGCGGCCTCGCCGCGATATTCATCCGCGACGCCGATCACGATCACCTCCTGCACGGCGGGGTGTTCATAGATCGCCTGCTCGATCATCTGCGGGTAGACGTTGAAGCCGCCGGAGATGATCATGTCCTTCTTGCGGTCGACCAGGAAGAAATAACCGTCGGCATCCATGTAGCCGATGTCGCCTGTCAGGAAACGGTCGCCGACAAAAACTTCCGCGGTTTCCTTTTCCCGGCCCCAATAGCCTTTGGTGACATTCGGGCCGCGGATGCGAATTTCGCCGACTTCGCCTGGCGGCAACACCTTTGCGGGGTCATCGAGCGAGACGACATCGAGCTCGATGCCCGGCAGCATCACGCCAATCGAGCCCGGCTTGTCGGGACCTTCCTTGGGGTGGCCGGTGCCGGGCGAGCAAGTCTCGGTCATGCCCCAGCCGCTCTTCAGTTTCAGGTTGGTCTTGCGCTCGAAAACCTTGGCGACCTCGACCGGCAGTGGCGCGCCGCCGGAGCCGGCCGAGACCAGCGAGGAAAAGTCGCGCTTGTCCAGATCAGGCAGGCTCGCGATCGCGATCCACATCGTCGGCACGCCGGGGAACATCGTGGCGCGCTTGACCTCGATATCGCGCATCACCGCCTCGAGATCGAAACGTTGATGCAGCGAGATCAGGTAACCGACCCGAAGCGCGGACAACATCACGACCGTGAGTGCATAGATGTGAAACAGCGGCAGCACGCAGATCACGCGCTCGCTCGTGTTGCGCTCGAGCCGCGCCGGCCGATTCCAGACCTCATAGATGGAGACCGCCGAGGTCAGATTACCGTGACTTAGCATCGCGCCTTTTGGCAGGCCTGTGGTACCGCCGGTATATTGCAGCAGCGCGATGTCGTCGGGCGATATCTCTGGCCAGCGCGCAGGGATCATCGCGCCTTCGGCGAATTTCGCGAAGGTCATGATGGCCGGATGATCGGGAATCGGCACATGCGGATTGCCGACCGCGCCCCAATGATCGTCCTCGCAGACGATCAGGCGCGCGATCAGGCCCTTGTCCAGGAATTTCAACGCCGTTGGCAACAACGCCGCCAGGTTTGAGGTGACGAGAATGCGCGCGCCGCTGTCGCTGAGTTTGTGGGACAGCGCGCGCTCGCCATCCAGCGGCGACAGATGCGCGATGCGGGCGCCTGCCTTTAGCGCGCCGAAGAAATTGATGGGATGGTCCGGCGAGTTGCCGAGAAACAGCGCCACCGTCGCACCTTTGCCGACGCCGGCGCGCAGAAACGCCGAGGCCGCAGTTTCAGCGAGCCGCTCAAGTTCAATGTAGCTGATCGGGCGGTCACGGTATTCGATCGCCGGCCGCGCGCCGAAGTCGCGTGCGGACCTCGACAACAGATCGGGCAGCGTGCCGCGCTCGATCGCCTCGCCCCAGCGGACGCCTTTCGGATAAAACTGTTCGCCGGGATGAGTCATGAGGGCGATGTATTGCTCACTCTGTCATTCCGGGGCACGCGAAGCGTGAACCCGGATGACGATGTGCTTTGGAAGGTAACCCATCACGCTGACTTCGCCAGCGACGCAAAAGTCTTGCCTTCGGCGGCAAGCCGCTTCAGCAGCGGCGCGGGCTCGAGCGACGGATCGTTGGTCTCCTTGGCGTAGTATGCGAGGCGGTCGGCGATGTGCTTCAGCCCGACCTGGTCGGCGTAGAACATCGGACCGCCGCGATAGACCGGCCAGCCATAGCCGTAGAGCCAGATCACATCGATGTCGCCCGGGCGCGCCGCAATCTTCTCTTCGAGGATCTTCGCGCCCTCATTGATCATCGGGTACATCATCCGCTCGAGGATTTCCTCGTCGGTCACGATACGGCGCTTGCGTCCCAGGCGCAGCAGCGTCTCGTCGATCAGCTTTTCGACGTCCGGATCGGGCAGCGGCGCGCGGGAGCCGGCTTCATATTTGTAATAACCCTTGCCGGTCTTCTGACCGAAACGCCCCGCCTCGCACAATGCGTCGGCGATTTCCGACTTGATGCCGCGGTCCTTGCGCGAGCGCCAGCCGATGTCGAGACCGGCGAGATCCCCCATCGCAAACGGTCCCATCGGCATGCCGAATTTCGTGACGACGGCATCGACCTGCTGCGGCAACGCGCCCTCGAACAACAGCTTCTCGGCTTGCTTGCTGCGCTGGGCCAACATGCGATTTCCCACAAAGCCGTCGCAGACGCCGACCACCGCCGGAACCTTGGCGATTTTGCGGGCGACCGCGACTGCGGTGGTGAGCACGTCGGGCGCGGTCTTTTCCGCGCGCACGATTTCGCAAAGCTTCATGACGTTGGCCGGCGAGAAAAAGTGCATGCCGAGCACGTCCTGCGGGCGCTTCGTCTCCTTGGCGATATCGTTGATGTTCAGGTAGGAGGTGTTCGACGCCAGCACGGCGCCCGGCTTGGCGTATTTGTCCAGCGCGCCGAACACTTCCTTCTTGATCGCCATGGTCTCGAATACCGCCTCGATGATCAGGTCGGCATCTCTGACATTCTCCAGCCCGACGACGCCATTGATCAGCGCCATGCGTTTGGCGGGCGCATCGGCTGGAATCCCGCCGCGTGCGGCGGTGGCCTCGTAGTTCTTCTGCATCACGCCCATGCCGCGCTTGAGCTGCTCCTCGCCGGTCTCGATCAGCGTGACCGGAATGCCGGCGTTGGCAAACGACATCGCAATGCCGCCGCCCATGGTGCCGGCGCCGATCACCGCAACGCGCGCGACGGGACGGGCCTTGGTGCCTTCAGGAACGCCGGAAATCTTGGCGGCCTCGCGCTCGGCAAAGAACGCATAACGTTGCGCCTTGGACTGATCGCTCGCCACCAGCTTGAGGAACGTCTCGCGTTCCTTCTTGATTCCTTGATCGAATGGCAGGTCGATCGCGGCGCCCACGGCATCGGCCGCCGCAAATGGCGCCTCGAGCCCACGCGCTTTCTTGGTCAGCGCCGCAACCGCATTCGTGAAGATCGAGCGATCGGCTTTCGCCGCGGCCAGCTTGCTGTCGTCATCGCGCAGTTTGCGCAAGGGACGCTTTTCCGCCACGAGCTTGCGGGCGAACGCTTCGCCACCGGCGGCGGGACCTTCGACGATGTCGTCGATCAGGCCGTTCTTAAGGCCATCAGATGCCGAGATTGGCTCACCACTCACGATCATCTTGACCGCGAGCTCCGGTCCGACC
>NZ_DASSRP010000282.1:0-30085 GCF_035701725.1 Bradyrhizobium sp. | reverse complement strand
TCATCCGCGTGCTGAGCGCCGCACTCGCCTACTTCTCGCAAGTTCTGCTCGCCCGCTTGCGATCGATGCTGGGTGGCTTGCTGGGCGGGGCCGGCGAAGCCTCGCTGACCCGGCGTCTGGCCGGAACGATCTTCATCATCCGCGTGCTCAGCGCGGCGCTTGCCTATTTCTCGCAAGTGCTGCTGGCACGCTGGATGGGCAGCTCGGATTACGGCGTCTATGTCTATGTCTGGACCTGGGTGCTGCTGCTCGGCAGCATGATGGATTTCGGCATTTCATCCTCGGCCCAGAAAATCATTCCGGAATATCGCACCCGCGGCGAGCACGCGCTGCTCCGCGGCTTTCTCGCCGGCAGCCGCTGGATCACGTTCATCGCCTCCGCGATCGTATCAGTATTGCTGGCCGGCCTCGTGAAACTGTTCTCGCCATGGATCGGCGCGGATGAAGTCGTCCCGCTCATGATCGGGTGCGCAACGCTGCCCGCTTTCGTCGTGGCCAACACCCAGGACGGGATCGCGCGCTCGCACGACTGGATGCGGCTCGGCTTGATGCCGCAATTCGTCATTCGTCAGGCCCTGATCATCGGCATCACCGCCGGGATGTTCGTAGCCGGCCTTCGCCTCGGCGCCAGCGCGGCGATGCTGGCAAGCGCCGCGGCGGTGTGGATCGCCATGGTCGGCCAGATGATCGCGCTCAACCATCGCCTCAAAGGTCATGTCCCGGCCGGCCCGAAGGCCTATGACATCGGCTTCTGGCTGTCGATCTCGCTGCCGATCCTGATGGTCGAGGGCTTTTACCTGCTGTTGTCCTACACTGACGTGCTCGTGCTGCAACAGTTCCGTTCGTCGGAGGAAGTCGGTGTCTACTTTGCGGTCGTGAAGACGCTGGCACTGGTTTCCTTCATCCACTATGCGATGTCGGCCACGACCGCACACCGGTTCGCTGAATATCACGCGCTGGGCGATCGGGCGCGGCTCTCGGCCTATGTCGCCCATGCGATCAAATGGACGTTCTGGCCGTCGCTTGCCGCAACCATTGTTCTGCTGGCGCTCGGCAAGCCGCTATTGTGGCTGTTCGGGCCGCAATTCGTGGTCGGCTACGACATCATGTTCGTCGCCGCGATCGGCCTGGTGGTGCGCGCCGCCGTCGGCCCGGTCGAGCGGCTGCTCAACATGCTCGGTCACCAATATATCTGCGCGCTGGCTTACGCGCTGTCGTTCGCGATGAACGTGATCCTATGCATCGCGCTGGTGCCGCGCTTCGGCGGCCATGGCGCCGCGGCCGCGACTTCGATCTCGCTGGTGTTCGAGACCGTGCTGTTGTTCTACATCGTGCGCCGCCGGCTCGGGCTTCACGTGCTGGCGTTTAGAAGGCAGAACTCTCACCGTCATGGCCGGGCTTGACCCGGCCATCCACGACTTTTTAACTTGGATGCAAAGACGTGGATGCCCGGCACAAGGCCGGGCATGACGAACCTTCTTGATGCGCCGAACGCGGCTTCACTCCGCGGTCCAGCCGCCGTCGATCGAGAGGTTGGCACCCGTGATCTGCGCGGCGTCATCGCCGCACAAAAACAGCGCCAGCGCGGCGACCTGATCCGAGGTCACGAACTCCTTGGTCGGCTGCGCATCCAAGAGCACATCCTTGATGACCTGCTCCTTGGTCATGTTGCGCGCCTTCATGGTCTCGGGAATCTGATGCTCGACCAATGGCGTCCAGACGTAGCCGGGGCTGATGCAGTTGCAGGTGATCTTGAAGGTCGCGACTTCCAGCGCCACCGTCTTGGTGAGGCCGGCAATGCCGTGCTTGGCCGAGACGTAGGCCGACTTGAACGGCGAGGCCACCAGCGAATGCGCGGAGGCCGTATTGATGATACGGCCCCAGCCGCGCTTCTTCATGCCGGGCACCGCGGCGCGAATGCCGTGAAACGCGGACGACAGGTTGATGGCGATGATCGCATCCCATTTTTCGATCGGGAACTCCTCGACCGGCGACACGAACTGGATGCCGGCATTATTGACCAGAATGTCGACCGAGCCGAAGGTCTTCTCGCCGAGCGCAACCATGTCGGCGATCTCGGCGGGCTTGGTCATATCGGCCGGCGAATACAGCGCCTTGACCTTGAAATCGTTCTCGATCGCGGAGCGTTCTTTTTCGATGTCGGCCGGCGCGCCAAAACCATTGATCACGACGTTGGCGCCGGCGCCGGCGAACGCGCGGGCATAAGCCAGTCCAATGCCCGAAGTCGAACCGGTCACGACGGCAGTCTTGCCCTTCAAGTTGGTCGTCATTTTCACTGCTCCTTTTGGGGGGGATTTTCTTCGCCTGAGAGATCGTAGGTCACCATGGTTTCGTCGGATTGCGGCCGTTCCAGCCAATCCTTGTGCCGCATCGACTGGTGCACGTCGCGCACGCCAGCCTCCCAATGCTCGACCATGGCGACATGGGAAAAGTCGTAGTCCTTCGACGAGCTCTCGTAGTTCTTGCTGCGATAGATCAGGTGCACCACGGTCACGGTGCTCTCCCGCGCCGCCTCGCGCAGATAGATCGCCGACGGATCGTTCTTGAGATCGTCGGGCAATTTCTCGATCAGATCGAGCACCGCCTTGCGCGCGTTGTGGATCTGGCGGTTCTTGTCGGTGGACATGCGCGTGCGGCTTGAGAAGCGGATATCCTTCTCGCGCTCGGCGGCCTCGAGCAGCGATTGCGGCAGCGGCCCGCGCGCGCTGAAGAGATCGACCTGGAAGATCAGGAGGTCGTTCTTGGTCTCGACGTCCAGCACATAGTCCAGCGGCGTATTGGAGGCGACACCCCCGTCCCAATAGTGCTCGCCGTCAATGACGATGGAGGGGAATCCGGGCGGCAGCGCGCCGGAAGCCATGATGTGTTCGGGGCCGATCTGCTTTCCCTGCCGCTTGAGCTCGACATTGTCGAAGTATCTGAGATTACCGGTTGTCACACTGACCGCGCCGACGCTGAGCCGGCATTTCAGGTCATTGATGCGATCGAAGTCGACCAGCCGCTCCAACGTTTTCCGCAAGGGTGCTGTGTCGTAATAGCTCTGCGACTGCGGACTTCCTTTCGGCCAGAGCGGCGCCGGGGGCACGCGCGGCGTGAAAAAGCCGGGGACGCCGAAGGTCGCGACCAGAGCGGCGCTGGTCTCGTTGTACAGCGTGCGCTCCCGCTCGCCCTTGGTGATCGGAGTAGGCACCCACGGTGCGCCGGGCGACACCATCTGCCAGAATTCCTTCAGGCGATCGACGCGCTTTTCCCGCTCATTGCCGGCAATGATGGCGGCATTGACGGCGCCGATCGAGGTTCCTGCGATCCACTGTGGCTCGAAATCAAAGTGACAGAGCGCCTGATAGGCCCCGGCCTGATAAGAGCCGAGCGCGCCGCCGCCTTGCAGGACCAGGACACGCTGTGCATTGGCTGGTGTAGCTGGATTCATCATTGCACTAGGGCTCCGATACGCAATTCGGAAAGTGGGCACTAGGACACCAGCTTGCGGGCGCGTCAATCAGTCTTGCTGGTAGGTACAGGTATGCCAACTTGTTCGCGCGGTTCGGTCGATGCGAGGATGAGCGTCCAGAACACTTTGTATTTAGTGTTCGGAGCATAGCTGGCGGCAATGCCCATTTTTGTGACACCCAGTTGCAACATATTCGCGCGATGCGGAGGGGAATCCCGCCAACCGGAAAACGCCTCGGCGAGCGTATGGTATCCGGCGGACACATTTTCCACCGCGAGGGTCGAAGGATAGCCCGCGGCCTGCAGGCGCTTGGGCAGCGGCGCCTTGACGTCGTGATCGAGCTTGTTGCGGCTGGCCATGGCCTGGGATTGCCCTTCCGCGATCTTCATCAGTTCGGGGTCGATGACCACGGCACCAACGCCGTTGTTCTTGCGGTAGAGCGAAATCATGGTGGCCGCCGCCTGCGCATCGAGCTTGGCGCCCGGCTCGGTCATGTTGAGATACATGGTCGGCTGTTCCGTCGGGACCTCCGAGGCGCAGCCGGCAAGCACAAGCAATCCGATCATCGCGGCCGGCGCCGCCCGCCGAAAACTGGGCGCTGGTATGCGCATCATTCCCCCAAAAATATTCGGGAGCGGTTGTTGCACGCCAACCGTGGCTGAAAGGTGAACGGGAAGGCTTTTTTCGGGCGATTACCGTTTACGGCTCAGCCGGTATGGATGCCGCATTCGGTCTTGGAGCGGCCGCGCCAGCGCCCGTCGCGGGCATCCTCGCCGCTCTGCGCGCGGCTGCTGCAAGGCATGCAGCCGACCGACAGAAAGCCCGCCGCCACCAGCGGATGCGGCGGCAAATCTGCCTGCGCGTAGATCGCCTCGATCCCGGCGCGGGTGATATTTGCAAATGGATTGAATTTCAGCCTGGCGCCATCGGCTTCGACCACCGCAATATCGGCGCGCAAGCCGCCCTGAAAGCGCTTGCGTCCATTGATCCATGCGCGAAACGGCGCAAGCGCACGCTTGAGTGGCTCGACCTTGCGAATCCGGCAACACGCGTCCGGATCGGAAAACCATAATTCACGATCCCGGTCCTCGCGGTTTAACGCATCTCCGAGGGGCTTGATCGAGCGGACGTCGCGCAGACCGAGCCGGGCGATCAACGTATCGCGATAGGCAAGCGTCTCCTCGAACAGCCAGCCGGTATCGAGAAAGATCACCGGGATCGCCGGATCGACGTCGGCCATGACCTTGAGCAGCGCCGCCGATTCCGTACCGAACGAGGACACCAGCGCCAGATGCTCGCGCCCGACAACGCGCAGTGCGCTCTCGATCACCTCCGACGGCGAGGCGTTGCGCAGCACTTCGTCCAGCGCCGTTGCCTTCTCAGTGACGGCGGTCTCAACCGGGATCTGCTCTGCAACGCTGCTCACGGCGACTAACCCGCGCTTTCCGAATAACGCTGCTGCATCCGCCGGTGAAGCGCGGTCAGCCGCCCGTCCCCGGTCGGCTGATAAA
Source organism: Bradyrhizobium sp. (assembly GCF_035701725.1). Taxonomy (GTDB): domain Bacteria; phylum Pseudomonadota; class Alphaproteobacteria; order Rhizobiales; family Xanthobacteraceae; genus Bradyrhizobium. The sequence goes on along the minus strand of NZ_DASSRP010000282.1, from coordinate 25,102 downwards.
ACACCGAATAGCGTTCCGACGTGCGCGCGAAGGCTTCGGCGTCGTTCGCCTTCTTGGCCTCGAGCGCATCGAAACCGGCCCGCAGCATGAACAGGAATTGGTCGCGCAGCACTTGCCCTGTCGCACGCAATTCGCCCTCATAGCCGTAGCGTTCGCGCAACAGCCGCGCCTGGCTATAGGCTCGCCCGTCGCGGAAAGACGGAAACACCAGCGCGACCACTGCGAGGCGATCGAGGAACGGCACGAGATCATCCAGATCGCGGTTGTTGGGCCAGATCACACCGAGCTTGTCGGTCTTTGACAGCAGGCCTTGCGGATTTTCGAGGAACCGCGCCGCCGAAACCAGCGCGCTGCCTCCTTCCGGCAGTTCGCCATCGTCGGCGACACGAACGAAAATGTCGGCGGCAACCTTGCCGTTCTTAACGAGTGGCATAGACCCGCTCCTTGAAAGGCTCGACGCCGAGCCGCTTCACCGCATCGACGAACAGTTCGTCCGGGCGTTCGCGCAGCGCGAGGTAGGCTTCGACGATGTCCTCGATCACGTCGGCGACTTCGCCATACGGCACCGCGGGCCCGATCAGCACGCCGAGTTCGGCGTTCTCGTCGGCGCGGCCGCCAATCGTAATCTGGTAGAATTCTTCGCCGTTCTTCTCGACGCCGAGAATGCCGATGTGACCGACGTGGTGATGGCCGCAGGCGTTGATGCAGCCGGAGATGTTGATATGCAGCCGGCCGATCAGTTCGGCGGTATCGTGATTGGCGAAGCGGCGGGTCAACTCCTGCGCGATCGGGATCGAACGCGCATTGGCAAGCGAGCAGTAATCCAGCCCCGGGCAGGCAATGATGTCCGAAACCAGATTGACGTTCGGCGTGGCGAGGCCGAGCTTGTCGAGCGCATTCCAAAGCGCGGGAAGGTCCCGCTTGGCGACATGCGGCAGCGCCAGGTTCTGCTCGTGGCCGACGCGGATTTCGCCAAATGAATATTTGTCGGCAAGATCGGCCAGCGCATCCATCTGATCGGCAGTCGCATCGCCGGGCGGTCCGCCAACCGGTTTGAGTGACAGCGTCACGATCGCATAGCCCTGCACCTTGTGGGTGAACACGGAATTGCGCCGCCAGCGTTCGAACAACGGATCGGCCGCCGCCTTCTTCAGTTCATCCGGCACATGTGGCAGTCGTTCGTAGGGCGGATAAGAAAAGCGCGAACGGATTTCATCGATGACGGCGTCATCGAGCGTCAGCGCGGTATCTCCCATCGCACGCCATTCCTGCTCGACTTCGGCTGCGAATTTTTCGATGCCGAGTTCGTGCACCAGAATCTTGATGCGCGCCTTGTAGATGTTGTCGCGGCGGCCGTACTGGTTGTAGACGCGCAGGATCGCTTCGACGTAGCTCAACAGATCGCGGCCGTGTACGAACGGCTTGATGGTCTTGGCGATAAAAGGCGTGCGGCCAAGACCGCCGCCGACCAGAACCTCGAAGCCGATCTCGCCTTCAGCATTGCGGTGCAGCCGCAGGCCGATGTCATGGATCTTGATCGCGGCGCGGTCGTGCGCGGAGGCGGTGATCGCGAACTTGAACTTGCGCGGCAGGAACGAGAATTCCGGATGCAGCGTCGTATATTGACGCAGCAACTCGGACCAGATGCGCGGATCTTCGACTTCGCCCGGCACGACGCCGGCCCACTGGTCGGACGTGACGTTCCGCGTGTTGTTACCCGAAGTCTGCATCGAATGGATGCCGACCTCGGCGAGATCGGCGAGCGCGTCCGGCAATTCGGCAAGCTTGATCCAATTGAACTGGATGTTCTGGCGCGTGGTGAAATGGCCGTAGCCGCGATCGTATTTCCGCGCGACATGCGCCAGGCGGCGGAGTTGCTTGGAGGACAGCGTGCCGTAGGGGATCGCGACGCGGAACATATAGGCGTGCAATTGCAGATAGACGCCGTTCTGCAGGCGCAGCATCTTGAATTCGTCTTCGGTGAGTTCGCCGGACAGACGGCGCTTCACCTGGTCGCGAAACTCCTCAACGCGTTCGTTGAGGAGCGTTCGGTCGAGTTCGTCATACGCGTACATCGAAAAAGCCTTATGCCGGAACCGGAAGAAGATCGATGGTGACGCCGCCAAGGCGAATGTGCTCGCGCAGATTGCCGGGCTTGATCTCGCCGCTCTCGCTGACATGCACCGGCGCGATGTAGGGTCCGACGGCGCCGACGTCATCTGCGACCGCCTCGGACAGCAGCGCGCGCGCGTCATCGGCATTGCGAACGATCGCGGCTTGCGTCAGGTCGGTCGACCAGCCGCGGCTGCGGTTACGGTAGATCACCGCGCCGTCGGCGGTACGGTTGGCGGTCACGATGGACGGTCCGGTGATGCGGATTTTCTGCTCAAGCGGAGATGTCATTCGGCGGCGTCCTGAAAATAAGAAGCGAGTTGGGTGAGCTGCTGATGGCGCGAGGCCGCGGCATGCGCGACCACATCGCCGATGATGAGAATGGCGGGACCGCCGGCGACCTTTTCAACGAGGTCGGGCAATTCGGCAAGCGTGCCAATCGCCGAACTTGCGTCCTTCCGCGTCACCCGCGCAAAGACGCCGACCGGCGTCTGCGGCGAGCGTCCGGCGGCGATCAGGCCCGCGCGCACCGAAGGCGCCGCGGTCATGCCCATATAGACGACGATCGTCATTTTCACGTCGGTCAAGGTCGACCAGTCGACGGCTTCGGCGTCCCTGGCCTTGTGCGCGGTCAGGAAAGTGATGCGCAGCGCCTCGTGGCGGAAGGTGAGCGGCACCTCGAACTGCGCCGCCGCGCCAAGACCCGCGGTGATTCCGGGAATGATCGAATAGGCGACACCGGCCTGGCGCAGCGCTTCGATTTCCTCGCCGCCACGCCCGAAGATGAAGGAATCGCCGCCCTTCAGGCGGACCGCGCGCTTGCCGGCCTGGGCCGCTTCGACCAGCAGCTTGTTGATGGCGTCCTGGCCGATGCCCGGATTGCCGACGCGGCGTCCCACCGGGACACGGGCCGCGTCGCGGCGCGCGCGATCGAGAATTTCGGGAGACACCAGTTCATCGTAGAAAATCACGTCGGCATCCTGCAACGCGCGAAGCGCCTTGACGGTCAATAGATCCGGATCGCCGGGACCGGCGCCGACCAGCGTGACCCGGCCTTCGAGCTTTCCCGAGGTCAGGCCGGCCGCGAACGCGGACGGATCGCCGACCGTCTTCAGCGCAGCTTCAGCTTCGGCATTGCGCCCGGCCAAAACCAGCGCGCCGATTTCGCCATCGACCACGCGCTCCCAGAATCGGCGGCGCAGCGCAAATTCCGGGATCAGGGAGTGGACAGTCTTGCGCCAGCGGCCGATAAAGCCGGCGAGATCGCCAATGCGCGCGGGCAGCACGGTTTCGATCAACTCGCGCACCCGCCGCGCCACCACGGGCGAGGCGCCGCCGGTGCCGACCGCAACCACGACATCGCCGCGGTCGACGATCGCTGGAAAAATGAAGGTGGAATGCTCAAGATCGTCCATCACATTGACCGGCAGACCGATCGCGCTGGCGCGCGCCGCCATTGCCGGTCCAACGTCGCCCGCGCCCGCACAAAGCACTGCGATCACGCCACTCAAGTCAGCCGCGAGCGGATCGCCGCTCACAAGCTCGATCCGCGAGACGTCGTCCGCATCAAGCCCGGCGAGATCGTGGTTGCCATCGGTTGCGTACCAGCGCACGCGCGCCCCGGCGGAGGCAAGCAGACGCAGCTTGGCGCGGGCGAGATCGCCCGAACCGACCAGCACCACCGCGCCGCGTCGCAGGTCCAGGAATACGGGCAGATACTGCATTGCGATCTTCGACTTCAGATTTTCCGAGTTGACTGGAATTATTTTCTATATATGTGTCTGCAGACGCCCGCAAAGAGAAAATTATTTCTTCTCTCCGGCGGCGCAAATATAGAATTTTCGCTTCGCAAGGCCAAGGGTCAGTAGATGCATCTTCTTGAACAGAGTTACGCGCAAACCGAAGTGCACCGCGATCTTCCGGCCAGGACCGCGCCAATCACGCAAATATCAGGCCAGGCCCCGGCACCGGTCCCGTCGATGGACCATCTCGACGCGCTCGAAGCGCAGAGCATCTACATCTTCCGGGAAGCCTTCGCGCGCTTGAAAAAACTCGCACTGCTGTGGTCGCTCGGCAAGGATTCCAACGTGATGATCTGGCTGGCGCGCAAGGCCTTCTTCGGTCGTCTGCCGTTTCCGGCTCTGCACGTCGACACCGGCAAGAAATTTCCGGAGATGTACGCCTTTCGCGACACCTTCGCGAAGGAATGGGGACTTGATCTCAAGGTCGAGCCCTGCCCGCCGATCGAGGCCGTCGATCCCACTTTGCCGCCGGCAGCCCGCTCGGCTGCGCGCAAGACCGAAGGGCTCAAACTGGCATTGGCCAAATACGGCTTCGACGGATTGATCGCCGGCATTCGCCGCGACGAGGAAGCCACCCGCGCCAAGGAGCGCGTGTTCTCGCCCCGTGGCGCTGAAGGCGAATGGGACGTGCGCGATCAGCCGCCCGAATTCTGGGATCAGTTCAACGCCTCGCCGCCGCCCGGTGCGCATTTGCGCATTCACCCGATCCTGCATTGGACCGAGGCCGACATCTGGGCCTACACCATGCGCGAAAACATCCCGATCATTCCGCTGTATCTCGCCAAGAATGGCAAGCGCTATCGATCGCTCGGCGATTCCGACATCACGTTCCCGGTGGATTCGAACGCCGTCACCATCGAGGAGATCCTGATCGAGCTTGAACGCACCAAGGTGCCGGAACGCGCCGGCCGCGCGCTCGACCACGAAACCGAAGATGCTTTCGAGCGGCTGCGCGTCGCCGGTTATTTGTGATCGCCATGAACATGACCGTCTCCGCCGCAATTCCCCTTACCCCCAGTAATCCTTCCCGTCCGCAGGTGCGCATCGTCATCGTCGGCCATGTCGATCATGGCAAATCGACGCTGGTCGGCCGGCTTCTGCACGAGACCGGCAGCCTGCCCGACGGCAAGCTCGAAATGCTGAAAGCGGTCAGCGCGCGGCGCGGCATGCCGTTCGAGTGGTCGTTCCTGCTCGATGCGCTGCAAACCGAGCGCGACCAAGGCATCACCATCGATACGACGCAGATCCGTTTTCGCACCCGCTCGCGGGAGGTGGTGCTGATCGACGCGCCCGGACACGCCGAATTCCTCCGCAACATGATCACCGGCGCCTCGCAGGCCGACGGCGCGCTTCTGATCGTCGATGCGCTGGAGGGCGTGCGCGACCAGACCCGGCGGCACGGCTATCTCTTGCACCTTCTCGGCGTTCGAAAGGTCGCCGTCGTCGTCAACAAGATGGATCGCGTCGATTTCAGCGCCGCGCGATTTGGCGAAATCCGCGACGAGATTTCCGCGCACCTGACCGGGCTTGGCATCGCGCCGCTTGCGGTCATACCGATTTCGGCGCGCGACGGCGACGGCGTTGCCGCCGCATCGCCGCGCATGCGCTGGTATGACGGCCCGACCGTCGTCGACGCGCTCGATACGCTCGAGCCGGCGCGGCCGCCGGAGCAGCTTGCGCTGCGCCTGCCGGTTCAGGCGATCTACAAATTCGACGACCGCCGCATCGTTGCCGGCCGCATCGAATCCGGGCGGCTTTCGAGCGGCGACGAAATCGTCATCATGCCTGCGGGCAAGATCGCAAAGATCAAGAGCGTCGAGAGCTGGCCGGTGACGCCGCTCGCCGGCGAGCAAACCGCCGGCCGCTCGGTCGGCATCACGCTCGACCGGGAATTATTCGTCGAACGCGGCGATATCATCGCCCACACCGCCTCGGCGCCGCGTGACACAAGACGCATCCACGCCCGCATCTTCTGGCTTCACGACAAGCCGCTCGGCAAAGGCGACCAGATCCTGGTGCGACTCGGCGCGCGAGAAAGCCGCGCCAGCGTCGTCGCCATCGAGAAGGCGGTCGACCCCGGCGAACTGTCAAGCGTCGAGACCACCTCGATTGCCCGCAATCATGTCGGCGAGATCGACATCGCGCTGGCGCAGCCGGTCGCGGCCGACGCCTATGCCGACAATCCGCGCACCGGACGGCTCGTCATCGAAGTCAACGGCCGGATCGCCGGCGGCGGCCTGGTGCTGTCGGTCGATGCCGGTCGACGCGCCGTGCCGGTCGATATCGTGCCCGTGAAATCGGCGCTTCGCCCGGACGAGCGCTCGGCCCGCTATCGCCATCACGGCGCGGTGGTCTGGCTGACCGGCCTGCCGGCTTCCGGAAAGTCGACGCTGGCGCGCGCGCTCGAACGCTCCCTGTTCTCTCGCGGCGGCTCGCCAATCCTGCTCGACGGCGACACCTTGCGCGCCGGGCTGAACCGCGACCTCGGCTTTTCGGCCGAGGACCGCAGCGAGAATATCCGCCGGCTTGCCGAAGTGGCCACCCATCTGGCGAAGAACGGCCACATCGCCATCGTGGCTGCGGTCTCGCCTTCGCGCCAGGACCGTGCCGTGGCGCGCCAGATCGCCGATACCGCATTCCGCGAAATCCATGTCGCAACACCAGCCGATGTCTGCGAGAGCCGCGATCCCAAGGGGCATTACGCCAAGGCGCGGGCGGGTGCGCTGGCCGCCTTCACCGGGATCGGCAATGACTATCAGGTGCCGCTCGACTGCGAGCTTGTGATCGACACCTCGACGACCTCGATCGGCGACGCCACCGCGGCAATCGAGCACATGCTGCTATCGTCAGGTGTATTGTTCGACGAAGTTATTGATCTCGCTGCTAATATTTAAGTTTTTCCCAAACAGGCCCTACGACCATTCGAGGGCTTTATTGCAGTGCACTTTAGCGCTAAAAGGCGTCGAACTTCGCGCCATTTAGCGCGTTTTTGCTCCGAAAATTCACATAGACGGTGCCAGTCGGCGCTGCCTCCTTGCGAGAAAAATCCATCATGAGCCGTATCGACGCCCACGGATTGAAGATTGCGCCTGTCCTATTTGATTTCATCGCCAAGGAAGCCACGCCGAAGACCGGCATTGCGCCCGATGCGTTTTGGGCCGGATTTGCCGCCATCGTCCGCGACCTGGCGCCGAAAAATCGCGAGCTTTTGAGCGTCCGCGACACCTTGCAGGCCAAGATCGACGACTGGCATCGCGCCAATAAGGGCAAGCCGTTCGACCTCAATGCCTACACGGCGTTTCTCAAGGAGATCGGCTATTTGCTGCCCGAGCCCGCGACGCAAAAGGTCGAGACCGCCAATATCGACGAAGAGATCGGCAAGATTTGCGGACCGCAGCTCGTGGTGCCCTTGACCAATGCGCGCTATGCGCTGAATGCGGCGAATGCACGGTGGGGCAGCCTGTACGATGCGTTCTATGGCACCGATGCGATCCCTCACGATCCAAGCGAAAGCGGCAAGGGCTTCAACAAGGCGCGCGGCGACAAGGTGGTCGCGAAGGCCAAGGCCTTCCTCGACGCTGCCGTGCCGCTTGCAACCGGCAGCCACACCGATGTGGCTTCTTATGCCGTCATCAGCGGCAAGCTCGCCGTCAAGCTGAAGAGCGGCAACGCCACCGCGCTGAAATCGAACGATCAGTTCGCAGGCTTTATCGGCGATGCCGCTGCACCGTCGGCCATTCTTCTGGTCAACAACGGCCTGCATATTGAAATCAAGATCGATCGCAGCCACGGGATCGGCAAGGACGACCCCGCCGGCGTCGCCGACGTGATCATGGAAGCGGCCGTCAGCACCATCCTGGACATGGAAGACAGCGTCGCCACGGTCGATGCCGAGGACAAGGTCGAGGTCTATCGCAATACGCTCGGCCTGATGAACGGCACGCTGTCGGCCGACTTCGAAAAGGGCGGCAAGACGCTGAGGCGCGCGCTCAACGCCGACCGCGTCTACACCGCCCCCGACGGCAAGGAGCTGCGGCTGCACGGGCGCAGCCTGCTGCTGATCCGCAACGTCGGCCATCACATGTTCACCGATGCGGTGCTTGATGCTGCGGGATCGGAAATTCCCGAGGGCATGCTCGATGCCGCCGTCACCGGCCTGCTCGCCATTCACGATCTGAAAGGCCTGACCAAGCTTCGCAACAGCCGCACCGGATCGGTCTACATCGTTAAGCCGAAGATGCATGGGCCGGACGAAGTCGCGCTGACCTGCGAGCTTTTTGCGCGCGTCGAGAAGATGCTGTCGTTGCCGGAGAATACGCTCAAGGTCGGCATCATGGACGAAGAGCGCCGCACCACGGTCAACCTCAAGGCCTGCATCCAGCAGGCGCTCAAGCGCATCGTGTTCATCAATACCGGCTTCCTCGATCGCACCGGCGACGAGATCCATACCTCGATGGAAGCCGGCCCGATGATCCGCAAGAACGACATGAAGGCGCAGCCCTGGATCAAGGCCTATGAAGATTGGAACGTCGACAACGGATTGATCGACGGCCTGCCGGGCCACGCCCAGATCGGCAAGGGCATGTGGGCGGCGCCCGACAAAATGGCGGACATGCTGGCGCAGAAGATTGCGCATGTGCAGGCCGGCGCCACCACTGCGTGGGTGCCGTCGCCGACCGCGGCGACGCTGCACGCGCTTCATTATCATCAGGTCAACGTGCTGGCCCGCCAGCAGGAACTCGCCAAGGGCGGACCGCGCGCCAAACTGTCCGATATCCTGACCATCCCGGTCTCGAAATCGAACTGGGCGCCGGACGATGTGCGCCAGGAGATCGACAACAACTGCCAGGGCATTCTCGGCTACGTCGTACGCTGGATCGACCAGGGCGTCGGTTGCTCGAAGGTGCCTGATATTCACGATGTCGGCCTGATGGAAGACCGCGCCACGTTACGCATCTCGAGCCAGCATCTGGCGAACTGGCTGCATCAGGGCGTCATCACCGAAAGCCAGGTGATGGATTCGCTCAAGCGCATGGCGGTGGTGGTGGACGGCCAGAACAAGGGCGATGCTCTGTACAAGCCGATGGCGCCGAAGTTCGACGGTGTCGCTTTCAAGGCGGCCTGCGACCTCGTCTTCAAGGGGCGCGAGCAGCCGAACGGCTACACCGAATACATTCTCACCGCGCGGCGCCGCGAGGCCAAAGCCGCGACTTAAGCACGCGGCTTCGTTCCGGAACGATCGGTCACCGCAGCCGTTTAATCGTCCTCACCGGCGCCCGCAAATCGACAGCGACGCCGGAGCCGCACGTTCGCCAGCGCCTTTGACTTTTCGAAGTTCGCAACAGTGGCGCTGCAAGGACGCACGGGCTTGAAAAACCGGTACGAGACGGGAGACGGCGATGGATTGGAACCAGGTCCAAGGCAACTGGAAGCAGATCAAGGGCAAGGCAAAGGAGAAGTGGGGCAAACTCACCGATGACGACCTCAACGTCATCGAAGGCCGCCGCGAACAGCTCGAAGGCAAACTGCAGCAGCGCTACGGTTTCGCCAAAGACCAGATCCACAAGGATGTGGACGACTGGTTCAGGACGCTGAAGTAGGCGCGACTTGCCCTGACAATCACCGGACCAAAAAGCCCCGACGGTGGTCGGGGCTTTTTTCGTCCCGACACGTGATCGGCCTAGAACACCGCGATGTATTTGAGCAGCGACAGGACGCCGAGAATGATCACGATGACCCGCACGATCTGCTTGGCGCGGCCATCGAGCGGCAGCAGGTTGACCAGGTACAAAATCAGAATGACGACGAGGAAGGTAATAAGAGCACTGATCAGCAAGGACATGAAAGCTCCCCCAAAAATTTGCGGCATGCGCCGGTAGTGGCCTTAACGCGCGAGCCGTTTGTCCGGTTCCCAAGCCGGAACCGCTTATAGAAATACCCGCTAGATCAGCGCTTTCCCAGTCGGAGCGACAGGATCGCTGGCTAAAAATTTACCCTTTTTTGGCTAAGTCGGCAGGCTTGCTTTGGGGGTAGCCATGCTCGACCGGTTAACGGTGTCTTCGCTGATCAAATCGGTCATCGCTCTGATGGCCCTCTGCATGACGGCGCTCCTGGGCGTCAGCGCCTGGAATTCCTGGGGACGGCTCGCAGCTACCGCCCGCATCCTGGTCGTCGCCGATGCTTCCTCGAATCTTTTCAAGGCGATGCACAATCTGCGCAGTGGCCGGTCGACCACCATCCGCAACCTGACCGACGACGCGCCGCTTTCGCCCGACATGCAGGTCTATCTACGCGCCGTCCGCGAAGCTCAACTTCCGGCGATGCGCGCGGCAGCCAGCTCGCTCGAAGGCTTTGAATTTTCCGACCACCAGACACTGCTACCGGAGCTGAACCGGCTGATCCAGGCGTTTACGGCGCTCGACGCAGAATCCTGGGACGCGTTGAACAAGCCGAAATCGCAGCGCCGGCCCGCTCTCGGCAAGGAATTCAATGACAATACCATGGCGCTGCTCGAGGCGCTCGACAAGGTCTCGAACCGGATCGCGGAAGCGGTCAATCGCGACGATCCTGTCATCCAGCAGATGCTGACAATCAAGCAACTTGCCTGGCTGATGCGTAATACCGCCGGCGAGGCATCGCTGTTGATTTCGAACGGATTGACTTTCGGCAATATAGGTCCGGACTTCCGCCAAAGGTTCGACAAGCTTGCCGGCGGCATCGAGACCGCGTGGACGGCGCTGAAGACGGTTGCGTCGGGCGCAGAATTGCCGGCGGACCTTGCAACCGCGTTGACCGCGGCGCAGACGGCTTATTTCGGCAAGGAATTTACTGGCGTACGGGATGGCCTGGTAAGCGCGCTTGCCAGCGGCGACAAGCCCAAAATGAAGGGAAACGAGTGGAGCCCATTCTCGGTCCAGCACATGACGAGCGCGGTGGTCGTCGCTGAACGCGCGCTGGAGACGGCCCATTCGTATGCCGCAGCCCAACATGCCTCGGCCGAGCGCGCGCTGATCCTGCAACTCGTGCTGCTGGTGTCGGCGCTGGCGCTGACAGTCGCGGCCATGGTCGCGGTGTCGCGCCGCATTATCCGCCCGCTGCACGCGATGCGCGATGCCATGCTTAAGGTGGCGGCCGGCGATCTCGGCGTCGATACCGGATACACCAAGCGCCGCGACGAGATCGGTGCGCTCGCCGGCGCGCTCGAGACCTTCAGGCAACAGGCGATGGACAAGCTCGCGATCGAGGCACAGGAGCGCGAGCGTAATTCGGCCGCCGCCGCGCGTCAGAAGACCATCGAAGCCTATGTGGGCGAGTTCGAAAGCCAGGTCCAGGCAACGCTTGGGCAGTTGAACCAGGCCTCCAATGGCATGCGGACCACGTCTGCCGGCCTGTCAAAGGTGTCCGATCAGACCAACTCGCGGATCAAGGTCGCGGAGAAGGCCTCGGGCGAAGCTTCGATGAATGTCGAAAGCGTGGCGTCGGCGTCGCACGAGTTAAGTGCATCGATCGATGATATCAGCCGCCAGGCCTCCCACGCCGCCGGAATCGCCAGCCGCGCCGTCAACCGGGCGCGCGAGACTGACGACACCGTGCAGGGCCTCGCCAAGACCGCCGCCGGCATCGGCGAAGTGATCGGCTTGATCAACTCCATCGCCGCGCAAACCAATCTGCTGGCGCTGAACGCCACCATCGAGGCGGCCCGCGCCGGGGAGGCCGGCCGCGGCTTTGCGGTTGTCGCGTCCGAGGTGAAATCGCTGGCCAGCCAGACCGCCAAGGCCACAGACGAAATCTCCGAGCAGATTGCCGATATCCAGAAGGTGGCGAGCGAAGCCATCGAGGCGATCAAGGCGATCGGCGGCATCATCGGCGAGGTCAACGAGGTCGCCACCGCGATTGCGGCCGCAGTCGAACAACAGGGCGCCGCCACCCAGGAGATCTCGCGCAACACCCAATATGCCGCGCAGGGCACTCGCAACGTTTCCGAGAACATTGCGGGCGTGAAAGTCGATGCGGATTCGGCGGCGACTGCGGCGCAGAATGTCCGGCAGGCTTCCGAGACGCTGGAAGCCCAGAGCCAGCAACTCAGCAGCCAAGTGACCGACTTCCTCGCCAAGATCCGCGCGGCCTGACCGGAGAGATCGCCACGCCGATCACTGCCGCGCGACCACCGGCATGGGCTGATAGCGCGATCTGATCGAATCCGGCGCAGGCGAAAATTCGAGCGAAGCGCCCCGCCGGTCGGCGCCGCGAACCGCCACCATCAGACCGCTTGGACCGGCAACGATATCGCCCTTGCGCAAAGTCGGGTCATCTTCGATCTTTACCTCCGCCAGTCCCACTGGGTCCTTGCCGTTGCACGTGCAGCCGGCGACGAGTTCGTCGCGGTAGCGAAACGCATTGGGCAGCTCGGAATAGGGCTTGCCGTGCTCGGTCACGGCCTCATCGATATTGCCGCCGTAGACAACCTTGGTTTCGCTGGCGGGACAAAAGCTGCTGCACGAAGCCGCACGGCTTTGATTGCTGGTCGCCGAAATCGGGAAATAGCGGCCATCGCAGGTTCGCACGCAATAGGCCTGGGAGCCGCCGCCACCCAAACGCGCGTGAGAGACCTGGCCTTGCGGCGGGAAGACGACGTTTTGCTCGCCACCAAACGACAGTGGTGCGATCGACGGCTGCGGCCGATGCACGCGGAAGCCGCCGAACAGCGCGGAAAAGAAATCCTCCGCTTCAGCCACCGCCGGCAGTGTCACCACGATCAACGCGGTAAGGCCGCCTAAAATCCACTGACCCGCGATCGATTTGCGCTCGTTCGATTTATCCGTGCCCATATGGCCTCCGGGCTCTGTTCGTCAGTACGGCGAGGATGTCGAAAGGTTCATGGCCTGCCGTCCGGAGGGCAACGTCATCACCTCGGGCCGGCGCGGCGGCATACTCGACGCCATCGCGCCGCCGGCAACGGGCCGTGCGGCAAGGTGAGCGGCATGCTTCGGCATCACCACCACTTTGGTGCCGATGCTGACGCGGTTGAACAGGTCGGTCACGTCCTCATTGGTCAATCGGATGCAGCCGCTGGACACGAATTTGCCGATGGTCGTCGGATCGTTGGTGCCATGGATGCGGTATTCGCTGGAGCCGAGATACATGGCGCGCGCGCCCAGCGGATTGCCGGGGCCGCCGGCCATGAAGCGCGGCAGATAAGGCTGGCGCGCGATCATTTGCGCCGGCGGGTGCCAATCCGGCCATTCCGCCTTGTTGGTGATGGTTTGCACGCCGGACCAGGTAAATCCCTCGCGGCCGACGCCGACGCCGTAGCGGATCGCGCGGCCCGGTGCGACCACGTAATAAAGAACGGTATTGCCGGTATCGATGATGATCGTGCCCGGCGCCTCTCTGGTATCGAGCGCGACCATCGTCCTGCGCAGGCGATCGGGAAGCGCGGCAGAACGAACCTCCGGGGATTCGTTCGGCGCAACGGTGCCGTCATCGGACGGAAATGCGGACGATGTGACCGGCGCGAAGCTCAACGTCTGGGCCATGGCCTGACCGGCCGCGAATGGCGTTAGCGAGAGGATGCCGGCGACAACCAGCGTCCTGAAACTGCCGCGGCGCCCCTCGCCTATCAGCCGACCAGCCCGCTCGGATGTCTGTGTCATGATCTGCCCCGCTTGGCGCGCATCGATTGATGCTGCTCGGAGCAACAAACGCGAAAGCGACGCCTCCAGTTCCCGCTTCCCGCGTGGCCCCATTGACGCTGTCAAGGATCGCGAGACTCACGTCTTCGCGATGGAACTTTTGGCATGTTTCACGCTTTGTCCGGCCGAACCGAGTGTGCGGAGAGCGTTTTTGCAGGTGCTATCCAACGACCGTGCGCCTGCCAACGACGTCGCGCGCGGGGTAACCGCCGACAATCATACCGAACCGCGTGAGATCGAACGCGGCGACCTCGTCACGTTTTGCCTGATCGCGCTTTTGGTCATCACCATTGGCGCGGTTCTTTATTTCGCCAAGGCGTTCTTCCTGCCAATCATCGCGGCCTTCGTGGTCGGCACCATGCTGTCGCCGGCGGCGGGATTTCTCGAGCGCCATCGGATTCCCCGCGCGCTTTCAGCCGTCATGATCGTGAGCGGACTTGGTGCGGGCGTCACCTTCATTGTCGGGCTGATTTCGGCACCGGTCATGGAATGGACTGGCCGCTTGCCCGAACTCATTGGGCTATTGAAGGACAAGCTGCACATTTTTGACCGCCCGCTCGCGCTCTGGCACCAGTTTCAGAGCATGATCGGAGCATCGGATGCGTTTGCGACGGCGCCATTCCAGATGCCGAAACTTGAATGGGTGCAACCGGCGCTGGAGTTTCTGCCGCCGACCTTCACCGAATTCCTGTTGTTTTTCGCGACCCTCATTCTGTTTATCGCAAGCTGGCGCGACCTGCGACGCGCGCTGATCATGACGTTTCGTGATCACGATTCGCGGCTGCGCGCGCTTCGCGTCATCAACGAGATCGAGGAGCACCTCGGCTCCTATTTGCTGACGGTGACGCTGATCAATATGGGCGTCGGCGCGGCAACAGGCTTCGTTTGCTGGGCCACGGGCATGCCCAATCCTGCAGGGCTTGGAGCGTTTGCCGCAACGCTGAACTACCTGCCCATTATTGGACCGGTCGCGATGTTCACCATCCTGACCGTGGTCGGCGTCGTGGCCTTTCCATCGATCGGCGAGGGACTGATCGCACCGGCCCTTTTCGTCGCACTCACTTTTCTTGAGGGCCATTTCATCACCCCAACCATCATCGGCCGCCGGCTCGAATTGAATGCACTCGCCGTATTTATCTCGCTGGCATTCTGGACCTGGCTCTGGGGACCGATGGGCGCATTTCTGTCGTCGCCGCTGCTGATCGTGTCGCTGATCCTGCGCGAGCATTTCATCCCGTCAAGCGAGCCGCAATTGCCCTAAATCATCACAAATGCACGCAAGTTTCGTTCGAGGAACTTCCGAAAGCCGTGGGCGTTTTCCAGCCAGGCCGATGCGAATGCCGGGAGCTTTCGATGGGAATGCAGGACATGATGGACAAAGCAACCTACGAACGTCTGGAAAGCGACGTGGCCCGAGTGAAGGATGATATCGGCGCACTCGCAGAACAGATCACCGATGCGCTCAACGCAATAGCCGGCAACGCGCGCAAGCAAGCGCGTCGCGGTTACAAGCAGGCCCGCGACAACATGGATTCGGTTGTCGACGACGTCTCCGAGCGCGGCGCCGCGATGATGAGCGCCGCACAAGACGCGGCCGTTTCACTGGAAGAAACCCTGGAAGAGGTCATCGCCGAGCGACCTCTGGCAACGGTCGGGCTTGCGCTTGGATTGGGCTTCTTGATCGGCGCGACTTGGCGCCGCTGATCAGCGACAGCTGACGCCGATACGGAGCGATGCCGGTGCGCATGATCGAGGAGCTCAGGGAAACGACGGGGGTCGCCGTCAGAATGACCTCGCTCGCCGCCGCTGTCGCGCTTGCCGTTCTCATTACGATTTCCTTTCTGTGCGCGGCCGCTTTCGTTTACGTACTGCAGACCTATGGACTGATCGAGGCGTGCTTGACCGGCGCAGCCATTTTCTTCGTGCTCGCGGTGATCGGGGTCGTGGTCTACGCAGTGCGAAAAAGCCAGCTCCGCCGCGCCGCAAGGGAGAACGCGAAGTCGACATTGCAGACGGCTCTTGCCGATCCCATGGTCGTTGCGGCCGGCCTCCAGGCTGTCCGGGCCATCGGCGTCAAGCGGCTGGTACCGCTTCTTGCGGTTGGCGGACTTGCCCTTGGATTACTCGCGAGCCGGTCGTCATCGCATGAAGCACCCGCCGAGTAGAGTAGACGACGAGATCAACGCCAAATAGCTCACGTCACGCAGCGGCCGGGCGCCAGCTTTCCGGCGATTTCGGTCAGGACGCTGACCACCGCCTCACATGCCAGCATCGGTTTGCGGAAGATGGGCTTGGCCGATGTCGGCGGCGGCGGAGCAGCCACCGCCACGGGGACGCGCATCAGCACGATGGTATCCGCTACGCCGTTCAGTTTCACTGAGACGGTCCGCAGAAGCGCCGGGGAGCCCACCGGCGCCGCGGCCCGATCAGCCTTGGCGCCGCGGTTGACCTCATTCATGTCCAGAGCGGTGGAACTCGACGGTTTCAGCGGCGAAAGCCGCCCTGCGACGCTGGAGAGGTCACGTCCCATCGCGAATTGGGCGGCGCCGCCAATCAGCACGAGCGCGAGCGCGCCCGAAATCCCCGTTATGAGCCGTGACATTTCTTGTCCCGCGGTCTGTGACCAGTTGGCGGGCATTAACGCGGTCAAATCCCCAAAGGTTGCGCAACCCTCCGCACCGAACGCGAAAAAATGTGGCGGCGAAAAATTTCGAAAAAAATGACATTCCCCTTGGAACGATCCTTCCCGCCGCGCGTCGTTACCGCAGCCGGTTATCCCCCCTGCCCCATTGACCGGCGATTGCGGGGCGCGGCTGTGGTGATGCCAGCCGCGCCCCGATTTGTTTTGTGACGAGCGGACTTTCGGCCGCTGGCGTTGCCTGGAACCCGGTTACGAACCCGGCGACATGACAACAGACGGCGTTGGAATCGCCCTGCGTTGGCGATTTTCGTGGCGATGGGGGCGACGACTTTTTCCACCGTTTTTTGTCGCCAATAGAAGGCGCAAAGCCCGGGAAAACGGGCGCAAACCACGCAAAAGGCCGCGCCATAGAAATCAGTTGGCAAGTGTTGCGCCTCGTTCCTAGACGGTCAGCCGAGCCTGATCTCTAAGTGTCGATACAGCGGCGTGGCCATTCAGTCCCCGCGCGTATCCCTTGCGACCGGCAGGAGCGGTTCCATGGCGGACGACACGATTGCATCCATTATTCCACTTCATCACGCGCCGTTGAAGAAGAGAGAGAAGAAAGCGGCTCGCAGCGGGACCACGCGCCGGCGCAAGAAAAAGGCAACGGTTGTGGCCGCGGAAGAAGCCGAGGGGGCGGAGTCATTCTTGCCGTCGGAATTTCTGATTCCGCCCGAGTTCCTGCCGGCGAATGACGTCGCCGGAGAACTGCCTGTCCCATCGACGCCAGCGCCGGCCGATCCGGTCCAGGCCGGCGCCGCACCGCCGCGCAGGCATTTGGCGGCGGTGCTGTTGTCGATCGCCGCGCTCGCGCTCGCCGCCGTCGGCATCACGATCAACGGCTGGTTCGCCCGGTCGCTTGGATCGAGCGATATCGCAGGCTGGCTTTTTCTCGCGGTGGGGGTCGCGGCCGATCTCGTTGCACTGGTGATGCCGTCCTGCGCTGCCGGCCTGTGGCACAGCGGTCAACGCGCCACCGCCCTGGTCGGTTGGGCGGTCTGGGTGATGACGTTCGTATTTGCAGTGACGGCCGGCATCGGCTTTGCCTCCACCAACATCAGCGATGTGACGATCGCGCGCGCATCGCGCATGACGCCGGCCGTCGCATCGGCGCAGGGCGCGCTTAACGACGCCATGGCCGCGCGTGACCGCGAGTGCAAGAGCGGCGTTGGAAAATTCTGCAGGGAACGCGAGGCCGCCGTTGTTGAAAGGCGTCAGGTACTCGATTCCGCGATGGCCTCCGTCGGCCAGAGCGCCGATGCCCAGAGCGACGCCGCGATCAAGCTGGTGACGTGGATCTCCGGCGGCATGCTGCGGCCGAAGCTTGAGGATTTCGCCATGCTCCGCCTGATCCTGCTGGCGCTGTTGCCGCAAATCGGCGGCATCCTGCTGCTTGTGGCGCGCCATTCGGCGACGAACTCGGCCGCGTGAATTCAACCCGATCCAAGAAGAAAACGGATGCGCTTTCGGCGCATCCGTTTCCCTCCTTGGACGTAATTTTATCGTGTTTGTCGTTAGGCGACCTTCGGCGAACGGTTGCGCGAATTGCGTTGGAAGAACAGCGCCTGGCTTGCCACCGCCGACACCATCGCCGGCTGGAACGGCTTTGAAATCAGGAACGCCGGCTCCGGACGCTCTCCGGTCAGGAAGCGCTCGGGATAGGCGGTGATGAACACCACCGGCACCTCGAATGTCCGCAGCAGCTCGTTGACGGCATCAAGTCCCGATGAGCCGTCGGCGAGCTGGATGTCGGCAAGGATCAGGCCCGGCCGCTTGTTCTTGGCGAGCGCGACCGCGTCGGTGTGGGTGCGTGCAACCCCGATGACGTGATGGCCTAGATTCTTGACGAGGCTTTCGAGGTCCATCGCGATGAAAGTCTCGTCCTCGATGATCAGGACATCGGTGGCGATTTCGGCCGCCATTTCGCGCCCTGCGGTATCGGCGAGCTTGCGCGCTTCCGCGACGTCCACGCCGAGAATGAAGGCGACTTCTTCTTCCGAAAAACCTTCCAGGGAGAGAAGCAGGAAAGCCTGGCGTGGCAGCGGTGTAATGTTAGACAGCCGCCGTTCCGGCGGCATCGGCAACGTGGTGACATCCGGATCGTCGTTGATCGACACCGAATTCCAGATTTGCGTGAACAAGCGATAGAGGCCGGCGCGCGGCCCATGATCTTCATCGAGCAGGGACGGATCTTGAAGCAAGGCCTCGAGCATCGCTCCAACATAGGCGTCGCCCGAGGACTGATTTCCGGTTAACGCGCGAGCATAGCGACGCAACAGCGGCAAGTGTTCGGCAACGAGCTGTGATCGGGACATCCCCACTCCATCTCTTTCTTGGGCCATCGTTTTTAATTGGGGCGGCCCCGAAACTCCCCAAGGTCAGGAATTTACGCTTCACGCCGAGAAAAGTTCCCCAGCATAAAGGAACTTTTATGCTCAGTTTGAATTAGGCCCTAGCACGGTAAGGAACCGAGGCATGGGTCAATTCGAGGAATAGCCGTGAAAATACAAAAGCTTAACCCCCGGGGAAGCGTGGGACAGGATATGAAGGAAGCGAAAAAGCAGGGCGGCCTGAATGCCGAGATCCAGTCCAGAATCGGCCACCAGTTGCGCGCCATGTACGATGACGTCGTGCGCCAGGGCGTTCCTGATCGGTTTGTGGAGTTGATCCGCAGGCTTGATGTCCCGACACCCGATGCCCACCTTCAGAACACGGGCGATCAGACGACCAAAAATGACGGGAGGGAATAAATGCCTCTCACCGATTCGCTCCGCGACGACATCCTAGCGTCGGTGCCCAGTCTTCGTGCCTTCGCGATCTCGCTCTCTGGTAACGGCGATCGCGCCGACGACCTGGTGCAAGAGACCCTGTTGCGCGCGCTTGCCAATATCGACTCCTTCCAACCGGGATCGAATCTTCCGGCGTGGCTGTTCACGATTCTGCGCAACCTGTTCCGCTCCGACTACCGCAAGCGGCGGCGCGAGGTCGAGGATGCCGACGGCAGCTATGCAAAGACGCTGAAAGCCCAGCCGGCGCAGGGCGCTCATCTGGAGTTCGAGGAATTCCGCGTCGCGCTCGACAAGCTGCCGCAGGATCAGCGCGAGGCATTGATCCTGGTCGGCGCTTCCGGATTCTCCTACGAAGATGCCGCGGCGATCTGCGGCTGTGCCGTCGGCACGATCAAGAGTCGCGTCAACCGCGCACGGTCCAAGCTCTCGGCCTTGCTCTATGTCGAGGGTGCCGAGGATTTCGGTCCTGATGAAACCGTGCGCGCCGTTATCGGTGGCAACGGCTAGGACGCTGGAATCGACCAACGCGAAGCGGCGTTTTGTGCTGGCATCGCGCCGGCGCCCCGCCGCTAGCGCAAGGGCTTCAGCGGTGCTGAAAACTGCTCGGTACGATCTCGTTCCGACATATCGATGACGGTCTCCATCGGCGCTGTCAGCTCGTAGACATAACTGACGTCGGTGAAGTACCGCTTCGATGTGCCGCCGAGCGCCTCCGGCGCTACACGATCCAGCAAAATGAGGCTGAAGTCGCTGTCGGGCCGCCGGGTCGCGGCGCTGGTGTTGAATTCCTCCCAGCGAAAGTGAAAAGTCGTCTCCGGCTCCTCTCCGGTGACTTCCCAATGCGCGACAATATGCGGATGCTTGCCGACCAGCGAGAGCCCCTCGTCCGAATGCGAGGCCAGCTCGAAAAACAATAGCGACAGCGACTGCGCCGCCCGCGCGCTCACCGTGATGTCGGGGCCGCTGACCGCTATACGATCCGCATGCGGGATGGCCCGCGCCTCGAACAAACCCTTCAGGTTGACGCCCTGCCACTGACTTTCGCTGAGCAGCGAAACCACGTTCGACATCGCATGAATCCGGCCGATCAAGAGCTCGCGCGCAACGTCGATGTCCGCCCCGTGGCGCAGCGTGCGGGTGACGATGGACTGGATCACCGCCAGGATGTTCTTGACGCGATGATTGAGTTCGTCGATGACGGCGGTGAGGCGGCGCTCGAAGCCGATGCGAACCTGAATTTCGCGGCTTAGCCGCAGGTTGTTGTAGGCGACATAGCCAAACAGACCGCAGACGATCGCAGTCAAGGCCAGGCCGATGGCGGCCACGATGGCCGCGGTCTGCCGGGCGCGGGTCAACGCATTGGTTTTGGCGTAATAGGCCAGCGTCCAGTCCCGGCTTCCGAACGAGACCGTGCGATTTACCGGCGTTTGGCTTTGCGGATCGGTCGGCCTGGAAACGACGCTGCCGTGCTCGGTTGCGATCAACTCGGTGTTGTCGCTGCGCGGGTCTTTCAGCGCCACCGAAAACAGCGAGAGGTCGTCGTTGGTCAACATCAACGGCGCAAGTTCGTAGGAAAACGTCACGAATCCCGCCGGCTGCGCGCCATTGTCCTGCAAGACAGGCGCGGCGAGCACCAGCCCGACGGGACCGTCTGCGTGCAACAATGGCAGCGGGTCGGATGCCACCGGCTTCAGCTCTGACATCGCTCGCTGCAGCGTCGGCCCAAGGACGGGATGCTGGTCAAAACAACGGCCCGGAAAATCCATGGTCTCCGCGTTGCGCGGCTCGACATCCATCAGTAGGTCAACAGGCTGGGTCAGTGCGGCCGTGTCGAGCGGCACGTCGGTGTAACTGCGGATCGTCGGATTGGGAAATCCGGCACCCGCAAGCTCGGTATGCGCAGCTCCCAATTCCTGGGGGCGGAGGCGCGCGATCCAGCTCGCGACCACGAAGTCGGTCCTGAAGGCATACATCGACGAGCGCAGCGGCTGCAGCATGTTGGCCTTGATCACCGACGGCGAGCGGAAAAGGCCTGATGCGACGCTCGCCAGCAGTTCGCGTTCAGTCAGCCGATCCTGGACCAGGCTGGCGTGAACATCGATCGCGCGCGCCAGCGCGATGCCGTCGACGGTTAATTCCTGATCGTGAACACGGTAGGCCGCAAGACCGGAGAGCAGAACCCCGATCAACGCAATAAAACCGGTGATGAAGCCCAGCCGAACCACTCGTTCACTCAAATAGGATAGATTGGCAAATGGATTGAATAACCATCTGACGGCGGTGCGAACCACCATAAAGCGGACTGTAGCGATAATCGCGCGCTTTGCATAAGGCCGTTGTTATCGATCGCAACGAAGGTGGGCGGAGCGTGATCCAAAACGGCGGGCAAAGCGGCTACCACGTGAAAGGGGTTAACGGCGTTGGAGGATACTAACGGCCGCAGGCTACTTTTGTTCCCGTCCCTCTTCGAGAATGGCGGTCAGGCCAGGCAATCAGCCCCTGCCCACCCCGCGCTGCCTGGAAGAGGCCGTTGCGCGGAGCCCGCCCTTGGCCTCGATGAAGCCGACGATACGATCCAGTCCCTCGCTCTTCTTCAGATTGGTCATGACAAAGGGGCGCTCGCCACGCATCCGCCGGGCGTCCGTATCCATCTTTTCAAGCGACGCCCCGACATGGGGCGCCAGGTCGATCTTGTTGATCACCAGAAGGTCCGAGCGGGTGATGCCAGGCCCTCCCTTGGATGGAATTTTGTCGCCGGCAGCCACGTCGATCACGTAGATCGTCAGGTCCGCCAGCTCCGGCGAGAAGGTGGCGGCGAGATTGTCGCCGCCGGATTCGATCAGGACCACGTCAAGACCGGGAAACTTGGCCCGCATGTCGGCAACGGCCGCCAGATTCATCGAGGCGTCCTCGCGAATTGCGGTATGCGGACAGCCGCCGGTTTCGACGCCTGCGATGCGGTCCGGGGTCAGCGAGCCCGAACGCACCAGGAATTCGGCATCCCACTTCGTGTAGATGTCATTGGTGATCGCGGCGATGTCGTAACGTTCGCGCATCGATTTGCACAATAGGTCCATCAGCGCGGTTTTTCCCGAACCAACCGGACCTCCGATGCCGACGCGAAGCGGACCGTGCGATTTAGACATTTCTGCTTTCCTTCGATTCCGTCCGTAGAGCGCTCATGACCGGAACAGCCTCGTATACTGCGTTTCATGCCGCATGCTGGCGAGATCGGCGCGGAAGGTCGCGCTACCGAGCTCGTCGAGCGAAGCGGCAAGCGCACGCGTTGCGGTCGTCCCCACCACCGGTTCAAGCTCCGCCAGCAAACGCTGGCTGTCGGTCTGTCCCAACGGAATGAGGCGGGCACCTGCCGAGATCCAGTTCGACGTCACTGCATGCAGAAAAGCGTGAATGGTGGGCGCGAGCGGAATCGCGTGCGCTGCACTGACCACTCCGACAGCGACGGGGTAAGCGAGCGGAGATTTGCACGCGTCAATCAAGCGATCGAGGTGCGCATGATGCCAGGCCGTACGCGCGATCTCGATGAACGCCCGGCCCTGCGATGTCGTCTCGAGATGGCGCTCGCGCGAGGACACAAAGGCCGCGGCGAGTTCGGCAATGTCCCCAAGCCGCGTTTCATCATTGGCAGACGCGGCCTTATGCGCCTGCGCTAGAAAAATGCCGTCGCAGATTCCCGCCCCATCCGTCAGCATCGCCGCGAGCCACCGCCGTAGCGATGCGGCATCTACGATGTCACCGGCCTCCACTGCCCACTCGATGCCGCTGGAATAGGAAAACGCGCCGACCGGAAAAGACGGAGAGAGCCAAGTCATCAAGCGATAAAGCGCGGCCGCTTCGTTTTCCGGCATTCCGGCCCGTTGCGGCGGCGTGTTCGGCGCCACCGCAACAGGCAGGACAGCCCGCCGCTTTTGCGGCGGCTTATTTGTCTTCATGAGCATGGGAATGGCCGTGGTGATGATCGTGATCGCAATGCTCGTCGTGGTGATGGCCGTGATCATGCGCATGGTGATGATCGCCATGATCGTGGTCGTGGTGATGGCCGGCGTGATCGTGGGCATGATCATGCGAAGCATGGTCATGGCCGTGACCTTCGCCGTCATAGGCGCCGCCTTCGGGATCAAAAGGCGCTTCGATCTCGATCACGCGCGCGCCCAATCCCTTCACCATTTCCTCGATCACGTGGTCGCGCCGGATGCGCAACGCCTTGGCCGAAATCTGCGTCGGCAGGTGCCGATTGCCGAGGTGCCAGGCGACACGAACCAGATGCTGCGGATCGGTGCCACGAATTTCAAGAAGCGGCTCGGCCGCCGCGACCACCTCGATCAGACGGCCGTCCTCGAGCACCAGCGCATCGCCGCCGCGCAAGGCTGTCGCATGCTCGAGATCGAGCAGGAACGCGAGTCCGCGCGTGCCCGTCATTGCCATCCGCCGCCGATGCCGATCGTCGAAGTCGAGCACGATGGTGTCGGACGGCGGCTCGCTCCAGCGATGATGTCGCGATACCTTGGTCGCGCGGATCATTCGCAGCCCTCTAAAACTTTTCGACCTTGGCGTCGCTGATGATTTCGATCACCGTCGGCGAGGCCCGGTAAGGGGCGGCATATTCGCGCCACACCTTCATGTGCGGCGCCTTGCCATGCGCATTGAGATCATCGCGGGTCTCCCAGCGCTCCACCACGACATAAAGATCGGGATCATTGACGCTGACATGGCCTTCATAAGAAAGGCAACCCCTCTCCTTCCGCGTCTCCGCGATGCATTGTTTGTGGCCTTCGATGAAGGTCTCCCGGCCTTCCGGCTTCATCTGGGTGGTGGCAATAACGTAGATCACGATCTTCTCCCGGCACTTTTCGTTGATGGACCGGGCGGACCTTAGAACATGAAGTATCGCTGCGCCAAGGGCAGCACTTCGGCGGGAGCGCAAGTGAGCAGTTCGCCATCGGCACGCACCTCATAGGTTTCCGGATCGACCTCGATATTGGGCGTCGCGCCGTTATGGATCATGCTCTTCTTCGAGATCTTGCCGCGGGTGTTCTGCACCGCATAGAGCTTCTTGGAGATGCCAAGCTTGCGGGCCAGGCCTCCGGTCACCGCCGCCTTGGAGGTGAATACGACGGAAGATGCGGTCAGCGACTTGCCAAACGCAGCAAACATCGGCTGGTAATGCACGGGCTGCGGCGTGGGAATGGACGCGTTGGGATCGCCCATTGGGGCTGCGACGATCGATCCGCCCTTGATGATGCATTCGGGTTTCACGCCGAAGAACGCGGGCGACCACAGCACGAGATCGGCGAGCTTGCCTTTTTCCACCGAACCGATGAGTTTCGAGACGCCGTGCGCGATCGCCGGGTTGATGGTGTATTTGGCGATGTAGCGCTTGACACGGAAATTGTCGTTATCCTTGCCCTTGTCCTCCGGCAAGGCGCCGCGCTGCTTCTTCATCTTGTCGGCGGTCTGCCAGGTGCGGATGATGACCTCGC
The DNA here is from genome assembly GCF_035701725.1 of Bradyrhizobium sp. Lineage (GTDB taxonomy): Bacteria > Pseudomonadota > Alphaproteobacteria > Rhizobiales > Xanthobacteraceae > Bradyrhizobium. The sequence goes on along the minus strand of NZ_DASSRP010000282.1, from coordinate 523 downwards.
CCAACCGGCCCATCGCCTGAGAGTCCGACGACATCATCGAGAGCGCGCCGAGATCGTGCAGGATGTCTTCCGCCGCGATTGTCTCCTTGCGGATGCGGCTCTCGGCGAACGCCAGATCTTCCGCGATCGACGGATCGAGATGGTGGCACACCATCAGCATGTCGAGATGCTCGTCGATGGTGTTGCGCGTGAACGGCCGCGTCGGGTTGGTGGAGGAGGGGAGCACGTTGGGCAGGCCCGCCACCTTGATGATGTCCGGCGCGTGCCCGCCGCCGGCGCCCTCGGTATGGAAGGCGTGGATGGTGCGGCCCTTGAAAGCCTTGATGGTGTCCTCGACGAAGCCCGACTCGTTGAGCGTGTCGGTGTGGATCATCACCTGGACGTCATAGTCGTCGGCGACGCTGAGGCAATTGTCGATCGCCGCCGGCGTCGTGCCCCAGTCCTCGTGCAGCTTCATCGCGCACGCGCCGGCCTTGATCATCTCTTCCAGCGCGGCGGGACGCGACGCATTGCCCTTGCAGGC
>NZ_DASSRP010000281.1:0-4361 GCF_035701725.1 Bradyrhizobium sp. | reverse complement strand
GCCCGCCGACGTCAAGCTGAAGGACCCGAAGGACTGGAAGATCATCGGCAAGCCGGTCAAGCGGCTCGACACCGCCGACAAGGTCGTCGGCAAGATGATGTACGGCATCGACGTCAAGCTGCCGGGCATGCTCAACGCCGCCATCAAGCAATGTCCGGTGTTCGGCGGCAAGGTGAAGAGCTACGACGAAGCCAAGATCGCCGGCATGAAGGGCGTCAAGAAAGTCGTCAAGGTCGACGACAGCGCGGTGGCCGTGATTGCCGATACCTGGTGGCACGCCAAGGTCGCGCTCGACGCGCTCCCGATCGTCTGGGACGAAGGCAAGAACGGCAACGTCTCGAGCGCCTCGATCGCCAAGTGGCTGGAGGAAGGTCTCGACCCCTCGCAGCAGGCCTTTGTCGGCAATGAGAACGGCGACGTCAAAGCCGCGCTTGCCAGCGCCGCCAAGAAGGTCGAAGCCGTCTACAGCTATCCCTACCAGAATCACGCGACCATGGAGCCGCTGAACGCCACCGCGCTCTATACCGCGGACAAGTGCGAGGTCTGGTGCGGCACGCAGAACGGCGAAGCCGCGTTCGCCGCGACGGTGGAAGTCTCCGGGCTGCCATCCGACAAATGCGACGTCTACAAGTACATGCTCGGCGGCGGCTTCGGCCGCAAGGGCAACACCGACTATGTGCGGCAGGCGGTTGCGATCGCCAAGCAGATGCCGGGCACGCCGATCAAGCTGTTGTGGTCGCGCGAAGAAGACATGCAGCACGGCGCCTACCATCCGGTCACCCAATGCAAGATGACCGCGGGCTTCGACGCCGACAACAACCTGACCGCGCTGCATATGCGGATCTCAGGACAGTCGATCCTGGCAAGCCTGCGGCCCGAGGCGATGGTCAACGGCAAGGACCCCGTCACCTTCCAGGGCCTCAATCCCAACGGCGAGGCCGCATTCGGCTATACGATCCCGAATCTCCTGATCGACCACTCGATGCGCAACCCGCACGTCCCGCCGGGCTTCTGGCGCGGCGTCAACGTCAACCACAATGCGATCTACGTCGAATGCTTCATGGACGAACTCGCGCATGCGGTCGGCCAGGACCCGCTCGAGTTCCGTCGCAAGCTGATGGCGAAGAACCCGAAGCACCTTGCCGTGCTCAATGCGGTGGCCGAGAAAATCGGCTGGGACAAGCCCGCCCCGCAAGGCGTCTATCGTGGCCTTGCGCATTTCATGGGCTTCGGCAGCTACGTGGCGGGTGCTGCGGAAATCTCGGTCACCGACGGCAACAAGATCAAGGTGCACCGGATTGTCGGTGCCACCGATCCGCTCTATGCCGTCAACCCGTCGCAGATCGACCGCCAGGTCGCAGGCTCCTTCGTCTACGGACTTTCGGGCCTGTTCTACGGCGGCTGCACGGTCAAGGATGGCCGCATCGAACAGGCCAATTTCGACACCTATAATTCGATGCGGATTGCCGAAATGCCGAAGGTCGAATCCATCATCATGCCGAGTGGTGGAAGCGGACCCTGGGGCGGCGTCGGCGAGCCGACCATCTGCGTGGCGGCGCCCGCCGTGCTCAACGCCTACTTCGCGGCGACCGGAAAACGAATCCGCTCGGTGCCGCTGAAGGACCAGAACATCACCTTTGCCTAGCAAATCTGGAAGGCGGCGGTTTTTCCGCCGCCTTCTTTTTCCCGGAATATATTGATGGACGCGTTGCGCTTGAAGACGACGCGGAGAAATGTCCTTCGCGGCGTCGCGGCGGCGACGGCTTCGCTTGCCCTTCCCTGCCCGTCCTTTGCCCAGGCGGGCGCCCGCGTGGTCGTGATCGGCGGCGGCTTCGGCGGCGCGGCTTGCGCGCGCGCTTTGCGCAAGATCAATCCCAAACTGCAGGTGACGCTGGTCGAAGCGAACCGCACGTTCACCGCCTGCCCATTCAGCAATGAAGTGATCGCGGGCCTGCGCGAGATCGATGCGCAGCAATTCGGATATGAAAAGATCGCTAGCCTCGGCGTGACCATCGTCGTGCAGTCCGCCACCAAGGTCGATCCGCAGGCGCGCACTGTCGGTCTCGCCGACGGCACCTCGCTTCCCTACGACCGCCTGGTGCTGGCGCCGGGCATTGATATGCGGTTCGATGCCTTGCCGGGATACGACGAAGCCGCAGCGGAGAAAATGCCCCATGCCTGGAAGGCCGGCGAGCAGACGCTGCTGCTGCGCCGTCAGCTCGAGGCGATGGAAGACGGCGGCACGGTGGTGCTCGCGGTGCCGGCGACGCCCTACCGCTGTCCGCCCGCGCCCTATGAGCGCGCCAGCCTGATTGCTCACTATCTCAAGGCGAAAAAGCCCCGCTCCAAGATTCTCGTTCTCGACGCCAAGGACACCTTTTCGCAGCAGCGTTTGTTCGAGAAAGCCTGGAAGGAATTCTATGGCGACATGATCGAACGCATCCCGTTGTCGCAGGGAGGCCGCGTCGTCTCGGTGGAGGCCGCGAGCAATACGCTGGTCACCGACTTCGGCAATCACGATGCGCAGGTCGCCAATGTGATCCCGCCGCAAAGAGCAGGCAATATCGCCAAGATAGCCGGCGCCGCCGACAACACCGGCTGGTGTCCGATCGATGCGGCGACGTTTGCCTCGAAACTCGTACCCAATATCCACGTCATCGGCGACGCCGTGATCGGCGGCAATGCGCCGAAATCGGCCTCATCGTCAGCTTCGGAAGGCAAGGCCTGCGCCGCCGTGGTGGCGAGCCTGATCGCCGGAACTCCTCCCGAAAGGCCGACGATCGAGGGCACCTGCTATAACATCGTGGCACCCGGCTATGCTTTTTCGCAGTCTGGCAATTACCAGCCGCGGGACGACATTTTCGTCGAGGTGATGGGCTCCGGTTTCACCAGCCCGGTCAACGCGCAAAATGATCTTCGCCAGCGCGAGGCGGATCAGGCGAAGACCTGGTTCAAGACAATCACGGTGGAAACCTTTGGCTAGTGGAACGGGTTCTATTGCCGGAGGATGCCTCGCAGCCGCGCTGCTGGCACTGCCCTGCGCGGCCGGTGCGGAGGAACTGCGGCCCTATACGGTCAGCGGCGATGCAATCGCGGAATCACTGACCGGCGTGCCCGGCGATGCGACGCGCGGCCGCAAACTGATCGTGGAGCGCACCAACACGTGCATTCTATGCCACAGCGGTCCGTTCCCGGAGGAGAAGTTCCAGGGCGATCTGGCACCCAATCTGGCGGGCGCCGGCAGCCGCTGGTCGGTGGCGCAGCTCCGGCTTCGGCTGGTCGACGCCTCCCGCCTCAACCCGGAGACGATCATGCCATCCTACTACCGGATCGACGGGCTCGATCGCGTCGCGCCCAATTGGCGCGGCAAACCGATCCTGTCGGCCGAGCAGATTGAGGATATTGTGGCCTATCTGGCGACACTGCGGGAATAGCCTGCACGAACCGGAAGGCGACTTCACCGATGCCAACGACCTGATGCCAAAGACCTGATGCCAAAGACCTGATGCAAGGACCGAGAGAATGCCAAGACAACACCTTTCCACCCGCCGCGGCTTTCTCGGGCTCGCCGGCAGCGCCGCCGCGATGAGCGCGCTTCCGCTTGCCGTCAGCATGCGCCCGGTCGAAGCCACGCCCGAGACGATGGCGAGCGCGATCCGCACCGTCACCGGCGGTGCACCCGTGCAGAGCGGCAGGGTCAAACTCGACATTCCGCCGCTGGTCGAAAACGGCAACAGCGTGCCGATGATGGTGAGCGTCACCAGCCCCATGACCGACAAGGACTATGTAAAGAGCATCCACGTCTTCAACGAAAAGAACCCGCAGCCCAATCTCGGAAACTTCTATCTCACGCCGCGCGCCGGCCGCGCCCAGGTTTCCACCCGGGTGCGGCTCGCCGACAGCCAGAAGATCATCGCCATCGCAAAACTTTCCGACGGCTCGTTCTGGTCGACGACGACGGAGGTCGTCGTCACGCTGGCCGCCTGCACCGAGGAGGTGATGTGATGGCCGCAGCCCTGATCAACGTGCCGAAGAAGGCCAAGAACGGCGACATCATCGAAATCAAGACGCTGATGTCGCACATCATGGAAACCGGCTATCGCCACACCTCCTCCGGCGAAGTGGTGCCGCGCGACATCATCACGAGCTTCAGCTGCCGTTTCGAGGGCGACGAGATCTTCCGCGCCGACCTGTTCCCGGCCACGGCCGCGAACCCGTTCTTCTCGTTCTTCACGGTCGCCACCAAAAGCGGAAAATTCGATTTCGAATGGATCGGCGACAACGGCTTTTCGGAAACCGCATCCGCCAGCATCACCGTCGAATGAAACTTGCGACGACGATAGTTTTGATGTCGCTGCTGC
>NZ_DASSRP010000280.1:0-5089 GCF_035701725.1 Bradyrhizobium sp. | reverse complement strand
TCGGCAGCGCCTTCGGCAACATGTTCGGCGCGCTCGCCTCAGGCCCGCTGCTCGACCTGCACGGATTGCTCGGCCTGTCCGGCTGGCAATGGGTCTTCATCGTCACCGGCGCGCCCGCCGTGCTGCTCGGCTTCCTCACCTTCGCGCTGCTGCCGAACCGGCCTGATGATGCCGAGTTTCTCGATGCGACCGAGAAGGCCTGGCTGGCGCGGCGGCTCGAGGAAGAGAACGCTGCGAAACGAGAAAGCCATTCGCTGTGGCAGGTGTTGTGGGACGGCCGCGTCTGGTTCCTGTCCGGCGTGTACGCGCTGATCCTCACCTCGCTTTACGGCGTGATCTACTGGACGCCGACGGTCATCAAGGGTTTCGGCATGACCGGCACCCAGAACGGACTTCTGACCGCGCTGCCCTGGCTGGTCACGGTGCCGATGCTGCTGATCCTGCCGAAGCGGTTGCGCGAACATCGCGCCGTCGTCATGGCAATGGTCGCGCTTGCGACCGTCGGCGTCATCGCCTTCGTGCTCTCGACCCTGGTGCCGGAAAACTGGATGCGGCTCGTCGCCATGATCGTCGGCACGCCCTGCATTTCGCTGCTGTTGCCGTGCTTCTGGTCGTTGCCGTCGCGCTTCCTCACCGGCGAGCGCGCCGCCGCGGGGATCGGCGCAATCTCGATGCTCGGCAGTTTCGGCGGCTTTGCCGCCCAGAACCTGATGCCGTATGCCGCCGGGATCGGCGGCAGCGCCGCGGCCGCGATGCTGGTGCCGGCGATTTGTCTGGGATTGCTTGGCGTTGGTGCGGCGCTCACGCTGATTGCGCAAGCGAAGCCCGCAATGCGGACGGCGGGGTGAACTTTGCGCTACAGCGAGATGATCGCTGGTCAAGTCAAATCTGCCCGCGAAGCCGTTCCCTTCTCACCTTGTTGGAGAAGGTGGCGCGGAAGGCCGCGCCGGATGAGGGGGTTGCTTCGGCGGGCAACAGGCAAAGCTGTTTCGGCGGAAACGAACCCTCACCCGGATCGCGCTGGACGATGCTTTCGCATCGCCAGAAGCGATCCGACCTCTCCTACAAGGGGAGAGGTGAAAGAGAAAAATCTCCCCGCACCTGGACGGCGCGGGGAGAGGTCACAGAGTGTGCGCTTTGAGACGCGATACCAGCACAAAGCGCAAACGGTCTTGGTTGAACCTCAGTGCTGCGGCGGGCAGACACCGATGTCGCACAGCAGCGAGCCGACCTCCTGGCGGAGGTCGAGGCCCGTACCCGGCGTGAACGATACGCCGCGAAGCACCTCGCCTGACTTCGCCGTGCGCACCGTCTTGAAGCTCTCGCCGGCCGGCAGCGTGGTGGCCGAAAGCTTGTCGGTGATCGCGACAAGCTTGTTCGGATCGGCGCCCTGGTCGGCGCTGCCGCTGACCGTCGAGGTGACAGCCCAGATGGTAGCGGTGCCGTCGCGATTGACGCGGCCGGTGAGATTGCGCAGGCCGTCGGTCGCCGGCGACCACGGCTGGCCGGTGGCGGCGTTGTTGCCGGTCGGGTAGTTCTTCACGGTGTAGGGCACGCCGAGGTTAAGACCGGCCTGCAAGGTGTACTTCAGCGACCAGGCGCCGTTGGCGAACACCCACTTCTGCAAGCCCGCGGTGGTCTGGCCGGCCGCTGCCGTGTAGGTATTCGTGTTGGGGTCGAACGTCGCGGTGCCGTTGCCTTCATCCGCGACATAGAGCGTCGTGGCATTGGCGAACCAGATGCCGAACGGGAACATCGGCGTCGGCGTCGTCTTGGCCAGGCTGGTCGGGAAACCGTTCAGGATGCACATGTTGAACGGCTTCACGCCCTGGGTCTGCACGGTGGCCGCGTTGCTGATGTTGATCGGCGTGGTCGGCAGCGTGGCGGACGGGCTCGGCAGGCCGCCGGTCGCAGTCTGGTTCGGGCACGCGTTCGGATTGCCGTTCGTGGCATTGCCGGTGGTGTCGACGAAATAAACGGTGTTGACGCCGTTACCGCCGGAGCCCTTGGTGAAGTAGACCACGTTGTTGAACACGGTCAGCCCGCGGAAGTTGGTGTCCTTGCCGACCTTGTCGATCTTGAGGCCGAGCTCGGTGACGTTGAAGCTGCCGAGCGGCGTCGGTGCGCCGGGATCGACCTGCTGCGACAGCGGCAGATGCGAAGCCACTTCGATCTGGGCGCCGCCACCTTCGATGATGCCGACCGGCTCGGTGCCGGAGCCGGAGCCGGCGTTGCCGGCGCCATAATGCACGTCGGCGCCGTTGGCGTCGTTGAGGATCGCGGCACGGCCGTTGTCGCCGCTATAGGCATTGGTCTTGGTGAAGCGGAAGCGGCCGAGCTGGTCGACATCGGCGAACACGCGGTAGACGGTTTGGGTGTCCGCATTGGTCGGGTCGACCACGAACGGTGTGTTGGAGTTCGACACATCGAGCGCGGCGACGGGCGCGAAATATCCCAGGAACGATACGGCGCGGTGATCGACCGAGAGGTTGATCGCAAGCTCCGACTTCGACTCAAAGCTCGTGACCGCCTGGTCGCTATTGGCCTTGATGCCGCGCTGGGTGCTGTTCGGAACCTCGACCGACTGCACGAAATCGCCATCGCCATCGGCGCGCAATTCATCGAGCACGACCTTGGCCGCAACCGAGAACGTGCCGTCGACCAGCGCATTGTTGAACACGAAAGGATAGGTGGCGTCGGTATTGGCGGTCGCGCAGGGGCTGTTCGCCGCGCCGCAGCCCGGCGGAAGCTGGGTCACGCCGGCGACGATGCTGCTGGGGCTTGCGTCGTAGACGGCCTTGCTGACCAGCAGGTTGCCGGGCGTGAAGAACGTGAACTCGCGGCCGTCGTTCCGACCCCGGTCGTCGTCGTCGGCATAAGCGAGCGCGCCGCCCAGCGCCGTGGTGGCGAGCAGAACGACGGCAAAGCGCGTGGTCAGAAGCGGCCGTCCGCGAAGCGAACGCGTTTCCTTGGATGTCATTGTTATTTTCCCAGAGTGAAAAAACTTCGCGACGCGATACCTGCGCGAAGACATGCGAAAGATGAAGCGCCGCGCAACTTGCGCAGGCTCTGTTACAGGGATGCGAAAGATTTACGATTTTTCGAAATTTCCCGGGAAAATTCGGGAAGAACCGCGTCAGCCTGCCAAGGCAGAGCGCTGCATCCGCCACGTCAGCGCGTGGCTCGCTGTTTCGACGGGCGCGAATTGTTACTCGCGGGAGATAAACAGCTTCAGCGACAGCGAGGCAATCGTGGAGGCGAAGATGATGGCGGCCACCGCCAACAGCCCGACGACATAAGAGCCGGAATATTGCTTCAACACGCCCATCAGCGACGGCCCGAAGAAGCCGCCGGTGGTGGCGATCGAGTTGATGAAGGCGAGCCCGCCCGCAGCGGCGACACCGGTGAGGAAGCGCGTCGGAATGGTCCAGAAGATCGCGCGCGCCGCGGTGACGCCGATCAGCGCCAGGCTGAAGCCGATCACCGCCGAGACCAGCGAGTTGGAGACGATCGGCAGCAGCAGTCCGACCGCGCCCAGCGTGCAGGCAATCGCAAGGTTGGCGATGCGCCCGCCCTTCTGGTCGACCCAGCGCGCCCACAGGATCATGCCGACCGTGGCAAACAGATAGGGGATCGCCGCGATCCACCCGATCGCCGTGTTGGTGAGGTGGTAGTCCTTCAACATCAACGGCAGCCAGACGCCGATGCCGTAGGAGCCGAGCGTAAAGCCGAACTGGATCGCGGTGCAGATCAACACGCGCGCATCTTTCAGCGCAGCCCAGAACGACGAATGCGGCCGCTCGCGCACTTCCGTGGCGAGCACATGATCGAGCGCGTCGCGTTCCTCGCGCGTGAGCCAGGATGCCGTCTGCGGCCGGTCGGCAAGCAGAACGAGCGTGGCGATGCCGAGCGGCACGCAGGGCAGGCTGACCAGGAGAAACATCCATTGCCAGCCGGCGAGGCCCCAGATGCCGTCCATTCCGAGCAGCAGGCTGCAAATGGGCGTGCCGATCAGCGACGACAGCGGAATGCCGACCAGAAACCACGCCAGCATCCGCGTGCGGTATTGCGTCGGGAACCAGGCGGCGAGAAAGAACGTCACGCCGGGAAAGAAGCCGGCCTCCATCAGGCCGAGCAGAAACCGCAAACCGTAAAAGCTGTTCGGCCCGGTGACGAACACCATCGCTGCCGAGACCAGCCCCCAGCTGATCATGATGCGCGCGATCCAGCGCCGCGCGCCGACCTTATAGAGCAAGAGGTTGCTCGGGATTTCGAAAGTGGAATAGCTGAGGAAGAAGACGCCGGCGGCGAGCCCGAACTGTGCCGGCGTGAGGCCGAGCTGCTGGTTCATGGTCAGCGCGGCAACGCTGAGGCTGGTACGGTCGAGGTAGTTGAAGAGATAGGCGATGGTCAGCAGCGGAACGAAGCGCAGCGCCGCCTTCTGAACCGCGCGGTGCAGCGCGGCATCTTCCGCCGCCACGACGCCGGAACCCGACACGACGCCCTCACCCACACCCGTCATCGCGTCCTGCCCCTCCTGTCATGGCTTTTGTTCTTTGTCTTCGAAGGACTTGCCATAGCAGGCGCAACCGTCCCCTGAAAGGGGGGATGGGATCGGCGGGGCGACTGGTCTCCGCCTCAAACCCTCATCCTGAGGAGCCGCGCAAGCGCGGCGTCTCGAAGGATGAGGCCGATACGTGGAGCCTCATGGTTCGAGACGGAGCGTTCGCGCCTCCTCACCATGAGGAGAGAGAGCGTCCGCCGTGCCGACACAAAGCCCCACAAACGCAACGGGCGGCCTCATCGGCCGCCCGCGCGCGAAAAATGTGTGCCGCGTTACGCGGCGGCGTTCAGGGATTGGCTGTGAACCTGATGACCGTGACTCTCGGCATTGCATTCACGGAAATGAAACGCGATCTCGTCGAGAGCGCGCTGCTCCCACGCTTCGGCCTCCGCAAGCCAGAACGATTTACGCTCGGAATCATGTGACGCACGCTCACGGCAGAAATGCTCCTGGCGGCGAATTTCAACGAGCTTGTTCATCAACTCCACTCCCTTTCAGTGAAGCCAAGTAACACCGCGAACCTAG
>NZ_DASSRP010000279.1:0-15208 GCF_035701725.1 Bradyrhizobium sp. | reverse complement strand
CGTGCCCAGCGCGAACTTCACGGCGCTGTTGCCCTTTTCGATCTCGTCCTTGACGACCTGTTCGGTCAGCTTCTTCGAATTCAGGTTGGCGTGCGACCAGGTGTGGGTGCCGACGGTGTGACCGGCGGCCAAAACCTGCTTGAGAATCTCCGGATGATAGGTGGCATGCTTGCCGATCGAGAAGAACACCGCCTTGGCGCATTCGTCGGCGAGCGCCTTGAGCACCGCCGGCGTGTTGCCCGGCCACGGACCGTCATCGAACGTCAGCACCACTTCCTTGTCGTTGAGGAAATCCATTTGCTTGAAGTGTTCGAAGCCGAAGCCCGGCCCGCCTGTGGTATCGACTTCAACCACGCGCGAGACGCCGAGCGCATTCGGATTGGCGCAAGCCTGCTGCTTTGGCTGTGGAGCGGCAGCCGGCCTTTCCGGAATGCTGCCGGTGATCTCGATGGGATCGCGGCCGGCGGCCGGCTTGGCTGGAGCGGGTGGCGGCGCGGGCGCAACGCGGGCGGCTGCGACGGTTTGCGGAGCGGGAGCGCTTCTTCCCGAGGTCCAGAACCAGCCGCCGGCGGCAATCAAGGTGGCGGCCACCACACTCATCAGCATCAGGCCCAACGCGTTACGCATGGTTACTCTTTCGTTAATGCCACAACTCAAATTCGCCCCACCTCCTTTATGGGAAAGAGTAGTTAACGCTCCCCCAATATCGCCTGTTTCCGGGTGTCGCACCGGCCTTCGAGGACGAGGTCAAAGTGAAGATCGCACGGAGGATGACAGCCCGATGCTCCGCCGGCGATTGCGGCTCGGAACGGAGGGCGCGCCTTGTCATGCATCAAGGCACGCCCGCGAGCCGGAAGCGCTAATTGGCCGATCCTCGGCGCATTGACATCATGGGCCGGCCAGACTTTACATCCCCGGCATAGCGACAAGGGGCGGGTTCAAATGTTCAGAATTTCATTTGTGTTTTCGGCGGCGCTGATGGCGGCGCAGGTATTGACGGTATCGCAGGTTTCAGCCCAGCAGGGCCATGATGCCTGTGCGCGCGACGTGACGCGGTTTTGCCGCGCTCATATGAACGACGGGGATTCGGCGGTGCTGGGCTGCCTGAAGCAGCACCGCGCCCGCCTCAGCCGCGCCTGCGACAAGGTGCTGACCGACAACGGGCAGTAAGGTCCAAAACGCTTAAGTGCTGCTGCCGGCTGCGGCGGAGGCCACCGGCAGCACCTCGTGGGCCGCGCGGTCGGGGCTTTCTTCCTTCCAGCGCACCGAGCCGAACGGCCGTTCCAGCATGCGGCGGATGCGGACCGGATCGGGCCCGAGGTGAAAATCCATCGCGCTCTGATGCAATTCGCGCTCGGATTGCGTCGAGCGGTTACGCTGGCGCAGGTAATCGAGCCAGGTCGGGCAGTGATAGCGTTCGGTCCACAGTTCGGGGTCGGCGATGTCGCGGGCGATCGACCAGCCATAGGCACCGTTGCGCTGTCTGGAGAGCTGGACTTCCTGCATGACGTTGTGGAAGGCGCGGGCGTTGTCCTGCGCGACGCGATATTCGATCTCGACCACCAAGGGGCCGCTGCGCGCGGTCAGCGACAACTGCACCTCGGGATCGGCCAGCACTTCCGCATCCTCGTTGCGCGCGCCGACTCGCGGCATGTGCAGCCAGAAGCCGAGCAGCGGCGACAGCAGCATCAACCCTGCGGAAACCAGCAGCGCGGTCTCGACGCCGGCGGCGTCCGTGAGCCGTCCCCAGCCCCAGCTTCCGATCGCAATGCCGCCGGAGATCGAGGCCTGAAAGATCGCGAGCGACCGCCCGGCGACCCAGCGTGGCGCCGAAAGCTGCACGCCGATATTGAACAGGGCGACCGCCAGCATCCAGGCGGCGCCGGCGACCACCAGCGCGGCGGCGGTCAGGACCTTCTCATGGCTCAGCGCCACCGCGGTGATGGAGCCGCCCATCGATATCGCGCAGGCGCGGATCGCGGCCTCGCCGCCGAGCCGCTTGCGCACCTCGCCGATATTGAGCGCGCCGACCACCGCGCCCATGCCGAAGGCGCCCAGCATGATGCCGTAGGTCTGCGCGCCACTGTGCAGAAGGTCGCGCACCACGAGCGGCATCAGCGCCGAAATCGAACCGCCGATCAGGCCGGTGACGAGCGTGCGCATCAAGACGATCTTGATCGAGGGCGAATTGGCGATGTAGCGCACGCCCGAGACGATAGCGCGGTTCAGCCGTTCGCGCGGCAGCCGCGACGGCTCGCTCTCGCGGCGCCAGACGAACAGCGCCACCACCAGCGGCAAATACAGGATGGCGTTGGCGGCAAAGGCCGCGACTGCGCCGAGGGTTGCGACCACGATGCCGCCGATCGCAGGCCCGAAGCTGCGGGCGATATTGTAGCTGATGCCGTTGAGCGCGACGGCGGACGGCAGCATCTCGGCCGGCACCTGCTCGCTGACCGAGGATTGCCAGGCCGGCCCGAACAACGCCATGCCGCTGCCCACCACAAAACAAAGCGCCAGAAGAATCGTCGGCGTGACCATGTCGAGCCAGGCCAGCACGGTCAGCGCGGTCGCGCCGATCAATGCGATCGACAGCGAGAGCAGCGAAACGATGCGGCGGTCATACATATCCGCGATGGCGCCGGCCGGCATCGCGATCAGCATCACCGGCAGCATCAGCGCGGTCTGGACCAGCGCCACCTTGTCGGCCGATGACGTCATCTGCGTCATGGCCCAGGCGGCGCCGACCGCCTGGATCAGAAGGCCGAGATTGGACAACAGGCTCGCCGACCAGATCCGGCGGAAAACCAGGTGCCGCAGTGGCGCTGCGATGCCGTCGGTCGGGAAAATGCTGCGCGCTGGCTCGGTCATGACGTCTTTCGTTTAAGGCCGGCAGCCTTGCGGCGACTTGCGCCCGCAGCCGTGCCAACCCGGATGGTGGCGGGATACGCCCGATTCACTCCTGCAAATTAGCCAAGATCATGCGCACGTCACAATGCGCTGATCGAGCGCCTTCCCCAGGCCAGGTGCCTTCGTGGCGCCCGGATTCCAGAGCTGATATGATTGGCTCCGGGAGGAGTTCCTGCATCCCCTTGGGTTTTCGAGGACGAGGTCCGTGAGCATAGCCGAAGCCTGGGATATTCCGGCCACGCGCCGGCGACTGGTTCCACCTCACCCGCCACGCGCGCCCGAGGGCATGTCGGCCTTCGAGCGGCTGGCCGCGATGCGCGTCAGTGCGATTGGAACCTGGGGCCAGCGCGCCTATGAGGATGACATCATCCGCGGGCGCTTCTTCTTCCTGCGTTCGAGCTTCATCCTCAACACGCCGGACGCGATCCGCCACGTGCTGGTGGACAATTACGAAAATTACTCCCGCACGCCGGCCGGTTTGCGCGTGCTGCGTCCGATGCTCGGCGAAGGGCTGTTGATTGCCGAGGGCAAGGCCTGGAAGCATCAGCGGCGTACGCTGGCGCCGGCCTTCACGCCCCGCGCGGTCGGGACGCTGGTCCCGCATATGGTCGCGGTGATCGACGAGACCATCGCGGCCTTGCGCAAGGCTGCGGCGGCGGGCGGGCCTGCGGACCTGCGCGAGACGATGCAGCGCATGACGCTCGAGATCGCCGGCCGCACCATGTTTTCGTTCGGCATGGAGCGGCACGGCGCGACCTTGCGCGACTTCGTGATGGAATATGCCGAGCATCTGGCGCGGCCGCATTTTCTCGACCTGGTCTTGCCGGCGAACTGGCCGGCGCCGCGGGATCTGGCGCGCTCGCGCTTCCGCAAACGCTGGACGAAGTTTATCGGCATGCTGATGGCCGAGCGCCGCGCGGCCGGAAAGCAGGACGGCGCGCCGGCGCGTGACCTTTTCGACCTGATGAACGCGGCGCGCGATCCCGAGACCGGCGAGGCCTTCAGCGAGGCGCAGCTCGGCGATCAGGTCGCGACCATGATTCTCGCCGGCCATGAGACCACCGCCACGGCGCTGTTCTGGGCGCTGTATCTGCTCGCGCTCGATCCGGTCGCGCAGGAGCAGGTGGCGAGCGAGGCGCGTCAGGTTGCGGTGGCCGGCGAGGCCGATCTGGAGCGGCTGAAGTTCACCCGCGCCGTGATCGACGAGACCATGCGGCTTTACCCGCCGGCCTTTCTGATTGCGCGCGCCGCGATCGGGCCGGATGTGCTGGCGGGCATTGCGATCAAGAAGCACGACGTGATCCTGATCGCGCCATGGCTGTTGCATCGGCACGAAAAGCTGTGGCGCGATCCCAATGCCTTCGTTCCCGAGCGCTTCCTGGCTCCGGCGCCGCCGCCCGATCGTTTCGCTTACCTGCCGTTCGGCGTCGGCGCGCGGGTCTGTATCGGCGCGCATTTCGCGCTGGTGGAAGCGACGCTGGCATTGGCCAAGCTGATCGCGGCGTTTCGCGTCACGCTGCTCGATAAGGAACTGGTGATGCCGGTTGGCGTGGTCACCACGCAGCCGGATCGCTCGCCGGTATTTGCGATCACGCCGCGCTGAGGCCACCGCCACGGCCGGGACTGCCCTTTGACGGGATTGCCTGATGAGCGAATTGAAAGCCCAGTTTGCGACGTTGAAGAAGATCGCCGATCCGGCGGTCGCCGACGCGATCGCGCATCTGGTCGAGAACGGCGAAGATCACGAACTCAACCGTGTCAACGTCCTGGATTTTTCCAAACGACATGGCCTGGACGAGGAGCAGGCGATTTCGACCTTCCTGCATGCCTCCCGGCTCGGGATGTTCGATCTCACCTGGAATGTGCTTTGCCCCGGCTGCAGCGGCGTACTCGATGCCCATGACACGCTGAAATCGCTGCGCAGCGACGATTATCATTGCGGGCTGTGCGCCTGCGGCTATGAGCCCTCGGTCGACGAGCAGGTTGAAGTCGCCTTCACGGTCAGTCCGAAACTGCGGCGCATTGCCGCGCACGATCCCAACAATCTACCGCTGTGGGAATATTACCAGCAGGTGTTCTGGAGTTCGGGCATCGATCTCGACCGCAGCACGTTTGATGCGCTCGTCGATGAGGTGGCGCTGGATGCGCTGGAGCTGCCCGCCGGCGAGCGGGCGGTGATGTCGCTGCAACTGCCGGCGCAATTCATTATCGTGTTCGAGCCGGTGACGCATTCGGCGCATTTCATCGACGTGCAGGGCGAGCCGACCAAAGAGCGGCAACAATTGTCGCTGGTGTTCAACAAATCGCACCCGCCGACCGGCTCGATTACGATGCGACCGGGCCCGCTGCGGCTCGCGCTCGACAATCAGGCCGGCGTGCGGACGCTGCCGACGGTGTTCATCGCCGGCGATGGGCTTCACGCCATGCTCGGCAAAAGGCGGTCGTTTCTCACCGCCAAGCGGATGCTGTCGAACCAGACCTTCCGCGACGTGTTCAAGGCCGACAACCTTGACATCGATCAGCGGCTCAAGATCACCTCGCTGACCTTCCTGTTCACCGATCTGAAGGGCTCGACCGCGCTCTACGAACGCGTCGGCGATCTCGCCGCATTCGATCTGGTGCGCGCGCATTTCCGCGCGCTGCTCGAGATTATCGCCTCGGAGAAGGGCGCGGTGGTGAAGACCATCGGCGATGCGGTGATGGCGACCTTCGTCAAGCCGGAGCATGCGATCGCCGCGGGTCTGAAGATGCGCGCGGCGATGGATGATCTCAATGCCGAACGCGGCACCGAGGATCTCGTGGTCAAGATCGGCATTCACGAGGGCCCGTGCCTGGCGGTGATGCTCAACGAACGGCAGGATTATTTCGGACAGACCGTCAATATCGCGGCAAGGGTTCAGGGGCTTGCGACCTCGAAGTCGATCCACGCGACCGGCGGCGTCGTCGAGGTGCCGGCGGTGTCGGCCATCCTGCAGGCGCGCGACATCAAGCCGATCCAGAAACAGGCGGCGCTGCGCGGTATCGCCGACAAGGTTCTGGTCTACGAAATACCCTGATACAGCTTCTGCCCGGGATAACGCCAACATTGCCGAAAGGTAATCGGGGCCGGAACTCGGCGCCGATTGCAGGCGTTCGTGTTCCGCGCCATATAGACGGCAAGTGAACCTGTTCAGGGATTGCTGATGCTCGACGGACTGCGCCAATTCATCGCCGACATAGTCTCCCCATCCCATGAAGCCCGCGACCTCGACGATACCGGATATCGGCTGGCGGCGACGGCGCTGCTGATTCACGTCATCTCGCTCGACGGCGAACCGTCGGCCAATGAGAAACGCAAGCTCCACAGCCTGATCGAAAGCAGCTTTGGGCTTGATCGCGGCGCCGCCGACAAGCTGATTGCGTCCGCGACCCTGGTCGAGGGCGAAGCCGTCGACCTCTATCATTTCACCAGCGTCATCATGCGTTCGGTCGACGATGCCGGGCGCCTGCGCATCGTCGAGATGATGTGGGAGCTGGTGTATGCCGACGGCCAGGTCAGCGAGTTCGAGGACAATGTGGTCTGGCGCGCTGCCGATCTTTTAGGCGTGTCCTCGCGCGACCGCATCGATCTTAAACATCGCGTCGCCGCCAGGCAGTCGCTGCCGGTTTCAGGAAGCTAGTGTGGACGTGAGATTCGTCCCGGCTAGGAATGTTCTAAAAGCCGGCGATTGCTTTGTTTTCGGATGTGTCCGGGTCATCTGTCGTTACTTAAAGGAATTTTTAATGTTGCGGTCATGGGTTCACGACCGCTGACCGTGCTGCGTGCCCTGCACACGGCTCTGTTCTGATTGACGCTCGCGCCGGTTCCGAAATGCTTGCAGGCCGCCTCCATCCCGCCTAAGGCGTATGCCCGTGGTATTATGAACGGGCAAGAATAATCGTGACTGAGCGGGTGACACTGATTACGGGGGCTTCGGCGGGGATCGGCAGCGAACTAGTACGCGTTTTCGCTTCCCACGGCCATCGCGTCGCAATGGTGGCGCGTCGTGCCGATCGGCTGCAGGCGCTGGCGGCAGAAATCGCGAGCAAAGGCGCCGGCGCGCCGGTTGTCATTCCCTGCGACCTCGAACAGCCGGACGCTGGAGACACGATCGCGGCGGCGCTGGTCGCGGCCGGGGTTGAGGTCGACTACGTGGTGAACAATGCGGGCTTTGGCCTGTTCGGCCCGGCCGTCGAACTCGACCGCAGCGAGCAGCTTGCGATGATCGCAGTCAATGTCCGCGCACTCACCGACCTGTCGTTGCGCTTTGCCGACCAGCTGATCCGACATCGCGGCGGACTGCTCAATGTCGCCTCCATCGCAGGCTTCCTGCCCGGGCCGGGCATGGCGATATACTACGCCTCGAAAGCCTATGTGCTGTCGTTCACCGAAGCCCTGCGCGGCGAATTGGCGCCGAAAGGCGTTCGCGTTACCGCGCTATGTCCGGGGCCGGTACCGACGGAATTTCAAGCCCGCGCCGGTTTCGAGCCCGGCTTTGATTCCGCCGTCCTCGACGTGTCGGCACCTGATGTTGCCGCGGCGGCCTATCGCGGCCTGATGGCCAACAAGCGCGCGGTGCTGCCGGGCTTCGGCATCAAGATCGTGCCGCTGATGCTGCGGCTGGTGCCGCGCGGCTTCATCCTGTGGGCCGTGGGGCGCTTTCAGATCCGCCAGCGCTAAATCCAAATTAACGTTTCGTTGGCTACGATCGCAGCCTTGTTGACCTTGCAAGAAGAAGGGTCGATGCCGCCGTTTGCCAAAGTCGGTCCTGTGCGCGATGCGGCGCCTGTCGCCGCCGGATCGTCGACGGCGCTTCCCCCGGTTCTGATTGTTCTCCATCAGGAAAACTCGATGCCGGGCCGCATCGGCAACGCGCTCCGTGCGCTCGGCCATCCCCTCGACATCCGCCGCCCCCGGTTTGGCGACGCGCTGCCGGAAACGCTGGCCGCCCATGCCGGCGCGGTTATTTTCGGCGGCCCGATGAGCGCCAACGATCCGGACGATTACGTGCGCCGCGAGATCGACTGGATTGCAGTGCCGCTGCTCGAGCAGCGGCCGTTCCTCGGCATCTGCCTTGGTGCCCAGATGCTCGCCAAGCAACTCGGCGCCCGCGTGTCGCCGCATTCGCTGGGCCGCGTCGAGATGGGCTATTATCCGATCCGCCCGACGCCGGCTGGACTGAACCTGTGCACGCGCTGGCCCGAGCAAGTCTACCACTGGCATCGCGAGGGATTTGGGCTGCCTGCGGGCGCGGAGCTGCTGGCGGAGGGCGATGACTTTCCAAGGCAGGCGATTCGCTTCGGCAACGCCTTCGGCCTGCAATTTCATCCCGACGTGACCTATGCGATGATGTGCCGCTGGACCACCTGCGGCGCGGATCATCTCGATCGGCCGGGCGCCCATCCGCGCCATCAGCATTTTGCCGGACGCGCCTGTCACGACGTCGCCGAGCGCGCCTGGCTCAGGCATTTTCTGCAGGGCTGGCTGAAGCGGGTGCCGGACGTGATGATGGAAGCGGCGGAGTAGGGCTTGATTATCGTCCGCCGTCGCCCTTCGCGCTATGGCGTGGCAGCCTTCGCTCGCTTTGCTACGAGAGACTTTCCGGGCTTGCCTAGCCGAAGCTCGCGGAGCGAGCGAAGGCTGGTGGAGCCAGGCGGGATCGAACCGCCGACCTCGTCATTGCGAACGACGCGCTCTCCCAGCTGAGCTATGGCCCCAGATCGCCTGGTTTGGGATATCGCTGCGGCAAGGCGTTCAAGCAGACCGCAGCAATCCGCGCCATTTACAGTCCGCCACAACGCCAAGTCAAGAACGGCGAAGCCCTTGTTTTTCCTACCTCTAGTCGCGGCTAAAAGTGAGCCCGGGCCGGGAACTTCCCTTGTTTGAGCGGTGCGGAACCGATATTTAGCAAGGTGTTCGACCCCGCCGATCGACTTCTAGCGAGCAGCCCCGCCATGCGTGCCGTCCTCGACATCATCCTTATCGTTCTGGATCTTTATGTTTGGCTGCTGATCGCGGCCGCCATTCTGTCCTGGCTGATCGCCTTCAACGTCGTGAACACGCGCAACCAGCTGGTGTCGGCGATCGCCGAGTTCCTGTACCGGATCACCGAGCCGCTGCTGGCGCCGATCCGCTCCTTCCTGCCCAATCTGGGCGGGCTCGACATTTCGCCGATCATCCTGATCCTGATCATCTTCTTCATTCAGCGCATCATCCAGTATTACATCTATCCGAACGTGTTCTGATCACGCGTGGAGTGTGAGATGGCCGATCCCTGGCGCTATTCCGCCCACGGGATCAGCATCGCGCTACGCGTCACGCCGCGCGGCGGACGCGATGACATCGATGGGATCGAAACACTGGCCAACGGCCGCTCCGTGGTGAAAGTGCGGGTGCGCGCCATCGCCGATGGCGGCGAGGCCAATCGCGCGGTGACGGAGTTGCTGGCAAAGTCGCTTGGTGTGCCCAAGGCCAAAGTGAGAATTCTGTCCGGGGCCACCTCGCGCCTCAAGCAGGTCGCCGTCGATGGCGATCCCGGAAAGCTTGGGGAAATGCTACGCACGCTGACCAGCGTGAAATAGAGGTTTTTAGGACCGGTATGACGGCGCAGATCATTGACGGAAAACGCATCGCCTCCGAGCTTCGCGCCCGTGTCGCCAGCGAGGTGGCGCGGGTAAAGCGCGATCACGACCTGACGCCGGGGCTCGCCGTGGTTCTGGTCGGCAACGATCCCGCGAGCCAGGTCTATGTCCGCTCCAAGCACAAGCAGACGCAGGAAGCCGGCATGGCCTCGTTCGAGCATGTGCTGCCGGAGAATGTCGCTGAGGCCGATCTGTTGGCGCTGATTGCGCGGCTCAACCGCGATCCGCTGGTGCACGGCATTCTCGTGCAATTGCCGTTGCCGAAAACGCTGAACACCGAAGCCGTGATCAATGCGATCGATCCGGCCAAGGATGTTGACGGGCTGCATCCGAGCAATGCCGGCCGGCTTGCCGGCGGCTTTGCCGCGCTGTCGCCCTGCACGCCGCTCGGCTGCATCATCCTGAGCAAGAGCGTTCATGCCTCGCTCGAAGGCATGAACGCGATCGTGATCGGCCGTTCCAACCTGGTCGGCCGGCCGCTGCTGCAGCTCCTGCTCAACGAAAATGCCACGGTGACGATCGCGCATTCGCGCTCGCGCGACCTGAAGTCGCTCTGCGCCCGCGCCGACCTTGTCTATGCGGCGGTCGGCCGCCCGGAAATGGTGCGCGCCGACTGGATCAAGCCGGGCGCGACCGTGATCGACGTCGGCATCAACCGCCTGTCGGACGCGGACGGCAAAACACGCCTCGTCGGGGACGTTGCGTTCGCGGAGGTTTCGCAGGTCGCCGGCGCCATCACGCCGGTGCCGGGCGGCGTCGGCCAGATGACGGTGGCGTGCCTCTTGGTCAATACCTTGCGCGCAGCTTGCGCCATTGCGGGGCTGCCGAAGCCGACAGTGTAACTGTCGTCCGGACAAGCGAGCGCAGCGAACGCGATCCGGGCCTCGAGATTCCGGGTTCACGCTGCGCGTGCCCCGAACGACGAAGGCTGACTACTTCTTCGCGCGCGCGATGCCTTCCGAAATCAACTGACGCGCGTCGTCGGCATTGCCCCAGCGCAGCACCTTCACCCATTTGTTCGGCTCGAGATCCTTGTAGTGCTCGAAGAAGTGCTGGATCTGATGCAGGGTGATGTCGGGCAGGTCGCTATAGGTCTTCACCTTGTCGTAGCGCTGCGTCAGCTTCGACGACGGCACCGCGATGATCTTCTCGTCGCCGCCGGCCTCGTCTTCCATCAGCAGCACGCCGACCGGCCGCACGCTCATGACAGCGCCGGGCACGATCGCGCGGGTATTGGCGATCAGCACGTCGCAGGGATCGCCGTCGTTGGAGAGTGTGTGCGGAATGAAGCCGTAATTTCCGGGATAGCGCATCGCCGTATACAGGAAGCGGTCGACGACCAGCGTGCCGGCCTCCTTGTCGAGCTCATATTTGATCGGTTCGCCGCCGACCGGCACTTCGATGATGACGTTGACCTCGCGGGGCGGGTCGACACCGATCGAGATCGCTTCAATACGCATGGTGAACTCCGGATGGTGTGGGAGCTGTGATACGGCAGTCTACGCCAATAGCTGCGGTATCTTCGCTGATTGTTTGGGCACAGCCTTAACGTGCTCGGTTCGAGGCCGTTCGGCCAACCGGCGCTGCAAAAACAAAATTCAATTTCTCGAAATCAGTTGGTCCAGGCGAAGGCGACCTTGTCGAGCGACTTCGCGCCGAACTTCTCCGAGGAGCGCGCCACCATGCGGCCGCCCAGCGCGCGGTAGAATTCGGTGGCCGGCTCGTTGTCCGACAGCGCCCAGATCACCATGCTTTTCAGGCCGCTCTGGACAAGGTCGCGCCGCGCCGCCGAGAACAGGCGCCGGCCGAAGCCGAGCCCCTGAAATTCGGGCCGCAGATAAAGCTCGTAGATCTCGCCTTCGAAATGCAGGCTGCGGGCGCGGTTGCGTCCGTAATTGGCGTAGCCGGCGACCTTGTCGCCGAATACCAGCACGCTGACGCGGCTGCCCTTGCGGATCGCCGAATCCCACCATTGCGGGCCACGGCGGTTGATGAGCTTCTCCAGCTCGGAGCCGGGAATGATGCCCTGATAGGCCGCGCGCCAAGCTTCGTCGTGGGTCGACGCGACCGCCGTCGCGTCAGCAGCCTTGGCCGGTCGGACTTCGATTAGGGTTGTGCTCATGACCTTGATCAAAGCAAGTCGGCGGGCTGGCTTCAAGGTCTATCGTTAATTATCGGTTAACCTGTGGATTTTCTGCATCAGTAGCCGCCCGCGAGTGTGCCGAAAGCGAACACCCGCTGGCCTTTGAGGCCAGATTTTGTGGAGTGGACGGGTCCAGTGACGACTTTGGTTGCTAACATTGGCCAACACCGGACAGGACGCACCATACAGGACGCACGATGGTGATTCGCCGCGAGCAATTCTGGAAATCCGGCTCGCAAGCCGATCAGGGGTGGGCGGCGCCTTCGTTTTGGGCGTTTTTTGTCGCAACCATGCTGGCGATCATGCCGTTACCGGCGGCGCGCGCGCAAAGCGCGTTTGGTCCCAAAGGCGCCGAAGCCGAACCCAACCGGGCGCAAGCCTGGCTGGTCCCCTCGCCCGATCCCAAAATCGCATCCAATGCGGTGCTGTTTCGGCCGCCGGGTGAAGGTCCGTTCCGCCTTGCTGTCATTGCCCACGCATCGACCCAGAACGTCATCTACCGGACGCAAATGCGAGCGCCGGAATACCGCAGCCTGGCCACGCTTCTGGTGGCGCGTGGATTTGCCGTGCTGGTGCCGGAACGTCCCGGCCACGGCGCGACCGGCGGCGACTATCTGGAAGATCAGCATGGCTGCGACGAAGCCGATTACCTCCATGCCGGCCGCGCCACGCGCGATTCCATCGCCGCCGCCTTCAATTATATGCGCGGACAGCCCTTCATCCGGCGCGAAGGCGCGATCATCGTCGGCCATTCGGCCGGCGGCTGGGGCGCACTCGCGATGGCCGGAGCCGATCCGGCCGAAATCTCGTCCATCATCGTCTTTGCGCCCGGCCGGGGCGGCCAGGCCAACGGCTTGCCCAACCAGATCTGCGCCCCGCATACGCTGCTTTCCGCTGCAGCCGAATTCGGCCGCATCGCGCGCATTCCCGTGAGCTGGATTGTCGCGGCCAACGACACGTATTTTCCACCGGATTTCTCGCGCAGGCTGGCGGACGCGTTTCGCGCTGCGGGCGGCACGGTCGATTTCCGCGTGCTGCCGGCCTATGACGGCGAGGGCCACTGGATGGCGGAGACCGACAACGGCGTCAAACTCGCCGCGCCCGAGCTCGACCGCGTCCTGAAGGCGCTCTCACTTGCGCGACCAAAGAAGCCATGACGCTCTATTTCATCGTCAAATACCTGCATGTAGCGGGCGCGATCGTGATCCTCGGCACCGGCAGCGGGATTGCCTTTTTCATGCTGATGGCGCATCGCAGCCGCGAGATCCCGTTCATCGCGCGCACGGCCGCCACCGTGGTGGTTGCGGACATGGTGTTCACGCTGAGTGCGGTGATCCTGCAACCGCTCAGCGGCGGCGTCTTGATGATGCTGTCGCAGACCAGCATCACCGAGCGCTGGCTGATGGTTTCGCTCGCGCTTTACGCGCTGGCGGGCGTGTTCTGGGTGCCTGTGGTCTTCATGCAGATCGAGATGCGTGATCTGGCGCGCACCGCAGAACACAAGCGCGAGATGCTGCCGCCGCGCTATTTTGTGTTATTCCGCCGCTGGTTCCTGTTCGGTATTCCCGGCTTCGGCTCCGTCGCGATCATTCTCTGGCTGATGATCGCCAAACCTTTCTAGCTCCCGATGGACACTGCCCGCAAAATCCTCGTGCTCGGCGCTTCCGGCCTGATCGGCCGTTACATCCGCGACGATTTGCGCGCGCGAGGCTTTCAGACGATCGGCGTCGCCCGAAAGTTTTCCGCGGGCCAGGCGATGAACGCGCTCGATCTCGAAGTGCCGATCATGGCGATGAATACGGCGGCGCTGGCCGGCCTGCTGCGCGAGCAGGCCGTTGATGTGGTCGTCAATTGTCTCGGCGTACTTCAGGACGGCCCTGGCAGCGACAGCCGTGCCGTGCACCGCGATTTTGTCGAGCGGCTGTTGCAGGCCATCAAGCAAAGCGGCCGGGCGGTTCGTCTGGTGCACATCTCCATACCAGGGGCCGCCGGCGAGGATCACACCGCGTTCAGCGTCACCAAGCGCGAGGCGGAGCGTTTGATCGCGGCTTCCGGCATTCGATACGCCATCCTGCGGCCCGGTTTCGTGATTGCGCCATCGGCCTATGGTGGAAGTGCGATGGTGCGTGCGCTCGCCGCACTCCCGTTTCAGCTCTCGATGGCGGACGCATCGGTACCGTTTCAGCCGGTCGCGATCGAGGACATCTCCGCGACCATCGCCTGGCTTGCCGAGCGCGACGATCGGGACAGCGTTGCGAATTCTGCAAGCTGGGACCTGATGCAGAAGCAGCCGGTGACGCTCGGCGAGGTCATCGCGGCGTTCCGTCGCGCGTTCGGCACCGAAAAATCGCTGCGCATCGCCGTGCCGGCGTTTCTGCTCAATCTCGGCGTGATGCTGGCCGATCTCGTGAGCTGGCTCGGATGGACGCCGCCCATGCGAAGCACCGCGATCGCGGAACTGCGCCGCGGCGTCACCGGCGATCCTTCGGAATGGATGGCCGCGACAGGCATGATTCCAAGGACCATCGCGGAGACGCTCGGCCGGCATCCCGCCACGATCCAGGACAAATGGTTTGCGCGGCTTTATCTGGTGAAGGCGCTGGTGATCGCGAGCCTGGTTGTGTTCTGGATCGTGTCGGGATTTATCGCGCTGTTTGTTTCCTACGATGCCGCGGCCGGCATCCTGCGGTCGCACGCGTTTCCGCCGTCTCTGGTGGCGCCGGTGACTGTCCTGACCAGCCTGATCGATATGGCGACCGGCGTGCTGATTGCCTTTCGTCGAACCGCCGCCTTCGGGTTGGTGTGGGGAATCCTGGCCTCGCTCGGATACATGGCCGGTGCTGCGATCCTGACGCCGGATCTCTGGATCGAGCCGCTTGGCGCGCTGGTGAGGACAGGACCTGCGATCGTTCTGATGCTGGTGGCGTTGATGACGCTGGATAACAGATAATGTCGTTCTGGCCCGATGATGACGTGATCCTCTACGACGGTGTCTGCGTGTTCTGCTCGCGCTGGATCAGATTCATCGCCTCGCGCGATCGCGACAAGCGTTTTCGTTTCACGGCGATCCAGTCAGCCTACGGCACGCGGCTCGCCCAGGCCTTTGGCATCGATCCGGATGATCCCGACACCAATGCCGTGGTTCACGGCGGTGTTGCCTCCTTCAAGTCGGATGCCGCTCTGACCGTGCTCTCGAACCTGCCGGGCTGGGGCTGGACCCGGGTGCTCTTTGCCGTGCCGAAACCGCTGCGCAACGCGGTCTATAATCTCGTCGCCAAAAATCGCTATCGCATCTTCGGCAAATACGATGCGTGCTTCACGCCGGATGCGGATATGCGGGCAAGGGTGCTGGAGTGAGACCGAAGGGGTCATCCCGGGGCGCCTCGTGAGGCGAACCCGGGATCTCGAAATTCCGGGTTCGATGCTTCCGCATCGCCCCACAATCAATTTTTCAGCGCCGCCATCACCTCTCCCGCCGCCCGTTCTCCGGAATCGTGA
>NZ_DASSRP010000278.1:0-2600 GCF_035701725.1 Bradyrhizobium sp. | reverse complement strand
ATCTCATCACCGGTCAGCGTCTCGTATTCCAAGAGGCCCTTTGCCAGGACCTCGAGATCGGCGCGCTTTTCGGTCAGGATGCTGGTCGCCTGCTTGTAGCCCTCCTCGACCAGGCGGCGGATCTCGCTGTCGATCTTCTGCACCGTTGCCTCGGAGGCGTTCTGGGTGCGCGACACCGACATGCCTAAAAACACCTCGTCCTGGTTCTCGCCATAGGACACGGTGCCGAGTTCTTCCGAGAGGCCCCAGCGCGTCACCATCATCCGCGCCAGCCGCGTCGCCTGCTCGATATCCGAAGCAGCGCCGGAGGTCACCTTCTCGCGGCCGAACACCAGTTCTTCGGCGACACGACCGCCCATCATGATGGCGAGCCGCGAGGTCATCTGCTCCAGCGACATCGACAGCTTGTCGCGCTCTGGCAACTGCATCACCATGCCAAGCGCGCGGCCGCGCGGAATGATGGTGGCCTTGTGGATCGGATCGGTCGCGATCACGTTGAGACCGACAATGGCGTGGCCGCCTTCGTGATAGGCGGTCAGCATCTTCTCTTCCTCGGTCATGACCAGCGACTTGCGCTCGGCGCCCATCATGACCTTGTCCTTGGCCTCCTCGAACTCGGCCTGCGTCACCATGCGCTTGTTGCGACGCGCCGCGGTGAGCGCGGCTTCGTTGACGAGGTTCATCAGGTCGGCCCCGGAGAATCCCGGCGTGCCGCGGGCGATGGTCTTGAGGTTGATATCCGGCGCCAGCGGCACCTTGCGGACGTGAACCTTGAGGATCTGTTCGCGGCCGACGACGTCCGGGTTGGGAACCACGACCTGGCGGTCGAAACGGCCCGGGCGCAATAGCGCGGGGTCGAGCACGTCCGGCCGGTTGGTTGCCGCAATCAGGATCACGCCTTCGTTGGCCTCGAAGCCGTCCATTTCGACCAGCAGCTGGTTCAACGTCTGCTCGCGCTCGTCATTGCCGCCGCCAAGACCGGCGCCGCGGTGACGGCCCACCGCATCGATTTCGTCGATGAAGATGATGCAGGGCGCGTTCTTCTTGGCCTGTTCGAACATGTCGCGGACGCGCGAGGCGCCCACGCCGACGAACATCTCGACGAAGTCCGAGCCCGAGATCGTGAAGAAGGGAACATTGGCCTCGCCGGCGACCGCGCGCGCGATCAGCGTCTTGCCGGTGCCGGGAGGTCCGACCAGCAGCACGCCGCGCGGAATCCGCCCGCCAAGCCGCTGGTATTTGCCGGGATCGCGCAGGAACTCGACGATCTCCTGCAGGTCCTGCTTGGCCTCGTCGACGCCCGCGACATCCTCAAAGGTCACGCGGCCATGCGCTTCCGTCAGCATCTTGGCGCGCGACTTGCCAAACCCCATCGCCTTGCCGGCACCGCCCTGCATCTGCCGCGACAGGAAGATCCATACCCCGATCAGGGCGATGAAGGGCAGCCACGAAACCAGCAGCGACACGAACCACGGCACGTTGTCGCCGGGCGGCTTGGCGGTGATCGACACCTTGCCGTTATAAAGGCGTGAAACCAGCGTCGGATCGTTCGGCGCATAGGTCTGGAAGCTCGAGCCATTGGTGAAGGTGCCGTGGATCTCCGGCCCCTGGATCACCACGTCGCGAACGTGATTCTGATCCACCTCCGTCAGCAATTGCGAAAACGAAATGTCTTGCGAGGAGGTACGCTGACCGGGATTCTGGAAGAGCGTGAACAATGCCAACAGCAATAGAACAATGATGACCCAGAGGGCGAAATTGCGCAGATTGGCGTTCATTGATCTTCCTTCGTGGTCGCGCGGATCGCGGCCTTATTTCCTTGGGCGCAGGCGCAAGGGAATCCCCCAGGCGACTAGGTTACAATCTAGGTGCCGAGGCGGTCGCTGCCAAGGGAACTGCGCAGGACAATTTAACCCATCCTGGCTCGTTCCCAACGCGAATCATGACGCCAAAACCGGCGTTTCCCGAGGTGGTTAAGGGACCGGAGGCGGGTTCATGACGGTTTGCTTGCGCTCAATCCGGTCTGCGGCGGCGGGGCGGTGCCGGCGCGATGCTTATCCGCTCCCCGTTCAGACTGATCAGCGCGCCGGCAAGGGTCTGCTTGAGCCGCCCTCGGCGGCCACGGGTGCTCTTCGGCAAGGCCTGGTCAAGCGCCGACAGCAAAGCCTCGACTTTTCCCAGCTCCGGTGGACCCTCATGGCCGAATCGATCGATCGCACGCAACAGGAGCCGCAGCCGGATTTCCTCCGGCAGCGCCGCAAACGCCTGCGCGTCGAAAGTCTTGCCACCAGGCTCTTCGGCAGAGGATACCGTTTTGCCCTGGAGCGAGGCGGCCTGGCGATCCCTTAGCGCTAGATACCGATCGGCACCGTCGACCAGTATCTCGATCGCTCCGTTGGCCCTCCCAAGCCGCAAGGCGAGCCGTGCCAGATTGCGTGCATCGCCACCTTCGGCCGCAAGCATCGGCATTACGGCGCGGATGCGGGGCCGGGTAAAATTCAAATCGCGGTTGGTCGGATCGTCGGCAAAAGCGAGTTTGGCTTTCTTCAGCGTCGCGACGAGCTGCGATTTCGGGACATTCAGAAATGGACGGGCAAGGC
>NZ_DASSRP010000277.1:0-22838 GCF_035701725.1 Bradyrhizobium sp. | reverse complement strand
CGCGCCGAACCCGCTCTCCGCCGCGACATTCACGGCCAACCCGCAGAGCCGTTATCAGACCACCGACGTGCTCGCCAACCAGTCGGAGTTGACCTACAAGTTCAATACCGGTGATTTCAAACATACGCTGCTCGGCGGCGCCGAGGTGTCGCGGGAAACGTCCTCGATCGACAAATACAGCGGCTTTAGTTCGGAGCTGGTGACGAGCATCCCGTTCAATGGCAGCGGTTCGGTGGCCGGCCAGAGCGTGTTCAATCCCTCCTATAATCTCACGCCATTTGGGACGGCGGCGGCGCTGCTCGGAAAGCCGACCAATCTCTCGATCGACACCGCCAGCGGCTATGTGCTCGATAGCGTCAACTACCGCGACCTCGTCATCCTCAATGGCGGCGTCCGCGTCGACGATTATCGTCTCAACACGTCGGGCTGGGGGACGGGTGCGCTGACATCCGTGTTCGGCACGCAGTCGGCCGAGTTCACCATGCCGAACTTCAACCTCGGCATCACCCTGAAGCCGCTGCCCTACGCCAGCGTCTATGCGGCCTACGCGACCTCGTCGGATCCGGTCGGCGCCGAGTTCGACGGCACCAGCACCGCCTATGGCGGCGTCGCGCCCGTGCTCGCCAACAGCCCGAACCAGATCTTTGGGCCGGAAAAAAATCAGGCGATCGAGCTCGGCACCAAGTGGGAATTGTTCAACCGGCACCTGCTGCTAACCGGCGCCCTGTTCCAGACCAACAAGGAAAACGCGCGCGAGGCCTATAACGTCAGCAGCGCGGCGACGGCAACAACGAACTGTCCATATACCGGCGTGGCGGCGTCCTGCATCATCGCCGGATCGGAATACTACGTTCGCGGCATCGACCTCGAGGCCGCCGGCAAGATCACCGACAAATGGAGCGTGTTCGGTGGTCTGGTGCTGATGCAGTCGCAGGTGACGAAATCCAATGTGCCGCCGGCTGCGATGCCGCAGCCGCTGCTGTATACCACCAATGTCGGCCTGCCGCTCGCCAACGTCGCGCACCAGTCCTTCAGCCTGCTGAGCAAGTACCAGCTTACGGACATGTGGGAGATCGGGGGACAAGCGGTCTATCGTTCGCAGATCTATGGTGGCCAGTTGCTCGCCGCGAACGAAGGTACCTCGATTCCGAGCTATTGGAAGTTCGATGCTTTCGTGGAAGCCAGGATCGACAACAACTGGAAGGTCAAGCTCTACGTCAACAACATCACCAACAAGCTCTATTACGACGCGCTGTATCAGAGCGCCGCGCCATTCGTGCTGGAGGCGCCGGGCCGCGCCGCGTATATCGTCCTGTCGGCACGGTACTGATGCTGGTCTGTATCCCCAACGTACTGAGCAAGGATGAGGTGGCGGATTTCCGCCACCTCATGGATGCGAGCGCCTGGGAAGACGGCCGTTCCACGGCCGGTGCGCAGTCGGCAATGGTGAAGAGTAACGAGCAGCTCCCGCCTGACAGCGAAGTGGCGCGCCAGCTCGGCGACCGCATCGTCTCGGCGCTGACCTCCAATTCCCGCTTCATTTCAGCGGCGATCCCGCTTCAGATCTTCCCGCCGCTGTTCAATCGATATCGCGCCGCGGACGGCCATCACTTCGGCATCCATGTCGACAACGCCGTGCGCGGCGATCGCCTGACCGGGCTTCGGATTCGAACCGACCTGTCGGTGACATTGTTTCTGTCGGAGCCGGACGAATATGACGGCGGCGAGCTGGTGGTGGAGGACCTCTATGGCTCACACGAGATCAAGCTGCCTGCGGGCGATCTCGTGCTGTATCCGGCCTCCAGCCTTCACATGGTGACGCCGGTCAGGTGCGGCGCGCGCGTCGCCTCGTTCTTCTGGCTGCAAAGCATGGTCCGCGACGCGCACGCGCGAAGCCTGATCTTCGATCTCGACAATGCGATCCAGGCGCTGGTGGAGCGGCTCGGGCGTGACGATCCGGAGACGGTCCGCTTGACCGGCGTCTATCACAACCTGGTCCGCGTCTGGGCGGAAGTGTAGAGCCTCCGGGGCTCTATCCTTCGGGGACGCATCGGTTTCGGGATGCTCCTCAGGATGAGGTCCTGGATCCTCATGGTGAGGAGGGGCGGAGCGCCGTCTCGATCCATAGCCGTACTGATCCGGCGTCCGCTACGCCTGCTTGGGCAACGCGACGATATCGAGCAGCCGGCGGCCTTCCGCCTTGAGCAACTTCTTCACGGCGTTGGAGGCCACCACCGTGCCGTCATTGGCATATGCTTCGTGGTTCTTCTCGATGTCGTCGAGGCGATAGAGGTAGTTGACCATGACGCCGGCGGATTCACGCAGGCCCTTGGGCGAGACGTCGCCCAGCCAGTTGATGCGTTCGAGCCGTGCGCCGTTGCCGAGATGGAATCGCGCCACTGAATCGATCAGGCGCCCCTTGGGCGTGCGCGCTTTCAGGAAATAATAAGCTGCCAGGGTTTCGACGATCGGGCGTAGCTGGCCTTCCAGCTCGGGGTTCTTCCACCAGGTGGGTTCGTCGAGGTGTTTAAGAAGCGGTCGCTCGTCCTCGGCGACGGGAAGATAGGGCGTCGTCTTCAGCCATTTCATGAAGCCCGGCACTGGCGACAGCGTCACGAAGTTTTCCAGCCTGGGCAATTCCCGGCGCAGTTCCTCGACCACTTGCTTGATCAGGAAGTTGCCGAAGGAGATGCCGCCCAGCCCGCGCTGGGTGTTGGAGATCGAATAGAACACGGCGGTGCGGGCCCGCTCGACCGGAACCGGCTTGCGGTCTTCCGCCAGCAGCGGCGCGATTGCATTCGGGATTTCTTCGGTCAGCGCCACCTCAACGAAGATCAGCGGTTCGTCGACCAGCGCCGGGTGGAAAAAGGCATAACAGCGCCGATCGACCGGATCGATGCGCCGGCGCAGATCGTTCCAGCCGCCGATCTCATGCACGGCCTCATAGCGGATGATCTTTTCCAGGATGTTGGCGGGTGTTGACCAGTCGATCCTGCGCAGCACGAGAAATCCTCTGTTGAACCACGATCCGAGCAGATGCACGACGTCGCGGTCGAGCGCGGCGAGATTCTTGTCGCTGCCCTTGTCGCCGTTGATGAGATCAAGCAGATCCGCGCGCATCGCGACGAGTTCAGCGGTGCCGCCGGGGGCGCGATTCAGCCGCCGGATCAATTCCTGCCGCCGCGGCTCGGAGGCAAAGTGCAGCGCGCCGCCATTGCCGTCGCCGGGCTCTGCGATCCAGGCCTCGATGGCCTTGTTCACCTTGTCGCGGTCGGGGCCGAAATTCTGCGCCAGCGCCTTGAAGAAGGCGCCTCGCTCCTCGGGGGGAAGATCATGATAGCGATCGAGAAGTTCGCTCGCCATCGCGGTGCCGGATGCTTCGCCGCGGCCGGACAGGACCGCTTCGCAAAGCTCGATCAGGCCATCGGCATCCGCCTTGCCGTCCTCCGGCTGGACGCGGTGGAGCAGGGTACGCCCCCGCTCCGAAATGGTTGCAAGCAGGTCACTGAAGAAGGCGTTGGCCATGTTTGACTGATCGAATCCGAAAATTGAGCTGCGGGTGGATATTACGTTGATTTAAGGCAAAGTGGGTGTCAATCAAGCACAACAATTTGTCATGCCGGTTGCGACAGCCAGTCCTTTCTTCCGAATCCGCTCGGGGTCCGGCCGGTAACCTGCCGGAACGCATGCGAAAAAGCAGGGAGGCTCGCATAGCCGAGTTCGCTAGCGACCTGCTTGATCGAAACATTGGCATCGGTTGACAGCCGCTCGATGGCGGCGGCGATCCGCGCCCGCTGGCACCAGCTCTTGAAGCTCAATTGCGTTTCAGTCGCGAACAGCCGCGACAGGGTGCGCCCCGACGTGCCCACGGCGCGTGCAAGTGCCTCGATCTCATGCCGCGCCGTGGGATCGGCAAGCACGATGCTGGCCGCGCGCCGGCAACGCGGTTCCCGTGGCAATGGAACGAACGTCGTGGAATCCTCAGCGTGCTGCAATTCGAGCATCGCCAGGCGGATCAACAGCGTGGAGCGCTCGCCGTCGAGGCGGCCTTCGAACAGCGCAAGGATCGTCTCGTGCAACAGCGGCGACACCCGCACCACGAATTCGTGGCTCGGGTCCGTGCCTCGTTGCTCGCGCGCCAGCCACGCAGGATCGAAGTAGAGCGTGCGCATGTCGATATCGGCGAGCACGTCGATGGCATGCGCAAGGTGCGCGGGAACCCACACCGCGCGATCCGGCGGTACCAGCCAGCGTCCTTTCGGCGTCGTGACCTGCATGGTGCCGCGGGCGGCATACACCAGCTGCGCCTCGCGATGGGTGTGGGTGTCGAGCCGGGTGCCTCTGGGGTAATGGTTCGCAATCAGATGAACGCCGTCGCCGGTGGAACTCCGGCGTCCCTGGATCATCGCGATTGGCTTTTCGGCGATATTCATTGGCCGCATCCCGTCACCGCAAACAGCTATATCTCATTCCCGCAAAATAGGGGATTAGGCTTATGAACAGCCCAAGCCGCGTGATCGGCTTCGTCAATGCCGGGCATTTCATCGACCATTATTCGATGCTGATCTTTGCGGCGGCCGTCATCGTCATGGGACCGGCGCTCGGCATGGCCTATTCGGAGCTGTTGCCTTATGCCACGCCCGGCTTCGTGGCGTTCGGCGCCGGTTCGCTCCTGACCGGCTGGCTCGGCGATCGCTGGAGCCGCCGCCACATGATGGTGATTTTCTTTCTCGGCATCGGCGCCTCGATGATCGCGGTCGGCCTCGTCAGTACGCCGCTCCAACTCGGTGCCGCGTTGTTATCGATCGGGCTGTTCGCCTCGATCTATCATCCGGTCGGCACCGCGATGATCGTCTCCTATGCCGAAGCGCTCGGCCGCGAGATGGGCATCAACGGCGTGTGGGGCAATCTCGGCGTGGCGTCGTCGGCCCTCGTCACCGGCATCGTCGGACAATATCTCGGCTGGCGCTGGGCCTTCATCCTGCCGGGCACGGTCACGATGCTGCTCGGAATTTGCTTTGCGGCCGTGGTCAGGCACGAAGACCGCAAGAACGCCAGACAGGCGGCGGCGCAGGCGCGGGTCGCCAAGCAAGATATGTGGCGGGTGATCGTGGCGCTTCTGATCGTGGTGATCGCGATCTCCACCACCTTTAACGCGGTGACGGTGGCGCTGCCAAAACTGTTTGCCGAGCGGCTGAGTGGCCTGACGCAAAGCCCGGCACTGCTGGGCGTGATCGCCGCCGGCGTCTACGTGTTCGGGGCGATGACGCAATATACGGTCGGCAAGCTGCTCGACCGCTACACGTTGAAAGCGGTTTCATTGCCGCTGTCGTTCGTGCTGGCGCCGCTTCTGTACCTCGCGGCCGAACTGTCGAATCTGCCGCTGATCGTCGTCTCCATCGGCATCGTGATGGGCGCGTTCGGCCAGGTCACCGTCAACGATGCCATGGTCGGCAAATACACCAGCGAGGAATGGCGCTCGCGCGCCTACGCCGTGCGTTACTTCGTCGGGTTTACCGCCGCGGGTGTTTCGGTCGGGCTGGTGGCCTGGCTCTATCAGCAGGGCGGCTTTGTCACCATGCTGCATGCGTTCGCGGGCCTGTGCTTGCTCACGATCGCGGCCGCGCTCATTCTGCCGGTGGAAATCAGGACGTCGGCCGCCCGGTCCGGCTAGACTTGGCTCTCAAGGGCCGATTCGCAACATATGCCCGCGGTATTGTGGGGCGTTTTGTCCTGAACCGGGACTTCAACCCGGCATGTTGCTTGCATTCATTTTAGCCAAAGCCCCGTTGTGTCCTGTTTTGGACGGGGAAACTCGCTTAAGGAGCGGCGGCCCAATGACCATTGCAACCACAGCGCCGATGGCTGGCGCGGAACGGTCGAGCATGAACTCGATCGTGTTCGCGAGCTGCTTCGGCACCATCATCGAATGGTACGACTTCCTGATCTACGCCACCGCCGCGACGCTCGTCTTCAACAAGGCATTTTTCCCGACCTTCGATCCGCTGGCCTCGACGCTCGCTGCGCTCGGCAGCTATGCGGTCGGTTTTCTGGCGCGGCCGCTCGGCGGCGCGCTGTTCGGCCATTTCGGCGATCGGCTGGGCCGCAAGTCCATGCTGGTGGTGACGCTGTTCATCATGGGCTTGAGCACCTTCTGCATCGGCCTGCTGCCGACCTATGCCTCGATCGGGGTGTTTGCGCCGATCCTTCTGATCGTGCTGCGGATCATCCAGGGCATCGGGCTTGGCGGCGAGTGGGGCGGCGCCTCACTGATGGTGCTCGAGCATGCTCCGGCCGACAAAAGGGGATTCTATGCGAGCTTCGTGCAGATCGGCTTTCCAATAGGTCTGGTGCTCGCCTCGCTCGTCTTCTCCCTGGTCACCAAACTGCCGGAGGCGGACTTTGCCAGCTATGGCTGGCGCATCCCGTTTCTCATCAGCATCGTTTTGCTCGGGGTCGGCACCTTTGTCCGCTCGCGCGTGCCCGAGACGCCGGTGTTCGAAGGCATGAAGCAGCGCGACGACCTGTCCGGCAATCCGGTTGTCGAAGCTGTCGGCAAGAACACCAAGACCTTCCTGATTGCAGTAGGGCTCAAGCTGTCCGAGGTCTCCTGGGTCTATATGCTCTCGGTGTTCGTCGTCGGCTATGCCACGACCAAGCTCAGCCTGCCCAAGTCGATGCTGCTCGATGCGGTGCTCTATGCGGCGCTGCTCGAACTCATCACCTTGCCGGCGTTCGGATGGCTGTCGGACCGGATCGGCCGCAGGCCGCTCTATGTTCTCGGCGCGCTGTTCTCGATCGCGTTTGCATTCCCGCTGTTCTGGATGATCGACAGCAAAAGCGAATTCGTGATTTTCGCCGCGATCATGATCGCGATGAATTTCGGGCACGGGATGATGTTCGGGCCTGAGTCCGCTTACTTCCCGGAACTGTTCGGCTCGCGCGTGCGCTATAGCGGAGCGTCCTTCGGTTTCCAGGCCTCGGCCGCGATCGGCGGCGGGTTTGCGCCGATCATCGCAACCGCGATGGTCGGCTATTACGGCGGCACCGGCGGCGTCTCGATCATGATGATCGCGCTTGCCACCATTACGCTTGTTGCTGCGCTCGCCGCGCGTGAAACCCGCGGCAAGCCGCTGGATTGATAGAGCATGATCCGGAAAAGCGGGAACCGGTTTTCCCTCGCGATAAACGCGAAGTGCGTTTGCGCGGAGATCATGCTCGAAAAGAGATGACTCGGATGCGGTTCGGCATCTTCATCTATGACGGTGTCGAGCCGATCGACCTCGCCACCTTCGGCGTGCTGTCGATGGCCCGCCGCATCGCGCCGGAAATCTCGATAGTTACGATTGCTCCCCATGCCGGTGAGATCGCGCTCGCCAACGGTTTGAAGGTGAGCGCCGATTACGGCATCGACAATGCGCCGCCATGCGACATCGTCATCGTCACCGGTGGACCCGGCTGGACCGCGCAGGCCAAATCGCCCGAGACGCTCGACTACATCCGCCGCGTTCATGTCTCGTCCCGTATCGCCTCCGTCTGCACCGGCGGCATGATCCTCGCGGCCAGCGGCGTGCTCGATGGCGGACCGGCGACGACCAAAATCGAAGTGGTGCCGCCCGAGACATCTCCGGCCGCGGTGATGCGCGAGACTTATCCTGCGATCGACGTGCACGAGGCGATGCTGGTCGAGCGGGGTGACGGCGTGGTCACTGGCGGCGGGGTAACGCTCTGCATCGACACCACGCTGCATCTCTTGAGCCAGATGCTCGGCGAAGACGTCGCCAGCGAGACCGCGCGGATCATGGAATATAGCCGCGCCTGGCGCGCCAATCGTGAGGCGTTTGCGCCGATGCTTGCGGGCAGCGGCCGGTCTTAACCTGCTCGTTTACGCCGCCGCGTCGATCGACACGGCAAGGCAATCCTCCAGAATGGTTCTCAGGCTTGCGATGATGGGCCGCATCGATGGGCCTGGCGGGCCGCAAAGCGACACCTGAAAGGGAGGCAGGTCGGGGAGACCGTGCCGGCCGTCCAGCACCGAGAGGCCCGACGGCAACGCCGCCGGAGTCCGGACCGCAACGCCAAGGCCGAGCTTCACGGCGCTCCAGAGATCCGGCAGCGTATTGCTGATATAGCCGATCGACCAGTCGATATCGGCGCGATCGAGCGAGGTGGTGGCGGCGGCGCGAAAGAAGCACGGCGGATCAAACGCGGCGAGGCGGACCGGCTCGTTCCTGTTCAGTGCGAAGTCGCTCCGGCCGATCCACACCATCGGAAGGTTGGCAGACCACAAGGCACTGGCAGGTCTGCTTGCAGAAAACACAACAGCGAGGTCGATCTGATTGTCGATGAGCCGGCTCTGCAGCAGGGCGCTTCTGCCCTCGGTCACTTCCAGCGTTGCGGACGGGTGACTGCGACGAAATCCCGCGATGACCGCCGGCAACCAGGTTTCCGCGACATCGTGAGGAACACCGAGCGAGACTGTTCCGTCGATCGAATTTTGCGACGTGCTCGACAGCGCCTCGTCGTTGAGCGCGAGCAATTGCCGGGCATAGTCCACCAGCCGCGCCCCTGCGCCGGTCGGCGCCATTTGCCTTCCACTGCGCACGAAGAGCGGCTCGCCGATCTGCTCTTCGAGCCGTTTCAGTTGAAGGCTGACGGCGGATTCCGAACGTCCGACCCGCCGCGCCGCGGCTGCGAAACTTCCGCTTTCGACCGCCGCGAGAAGGGTGCGCAAGATGGCAAGATCCAGCGTCTGCATTTGACCTCCGTTTCGCTCAAGTGACGGCTTGAGGACTACTCACTTTACGCCGGGCGATCGCGGGACGAAAAGAGCCGCGCACCTCACTTAATAGAGATGAACGGGAGACGAAGTGATGAAGCGGATGTTGATCGCGGTCGTAGCTCTGTCGGCCATTTCGGCTGCGGCCGTCGCCGAGGAGTTTCCTGCCCTGCAGCGCGTGCCGGTGCTGGAAGAGGCGATCCCATCCACCAACCCGGCGATCAAGCTGGTTCGCGGTGCGCGCGTCCGGTTTGCGCCGCGCCAGCCGACGACGCTTCACCGCCATCCGATTTCGGTTGCCGGCGTGGTGACCGCGGGCAGCTTCATATTCAAGAGAGAGGGCGAGCCCGAGAAAGTCATCAAGGCCGGCGATCCCTTCTTCGAGCCCGCGGGCGTCACCATCGAAAAGTTCGATAATGCATCGAGCACCGAGCCTGCGGAGCTTATCGCCTTTTATCTGACCGATACGAAGGATCGCCCGCTGATCGAGCTGTTGGGCGCGAAATAGATCGCCCCCGACCCGGTGACCGCCGAATAGCAGCCTCAGCGAATTTTCATTCCTACTACCCGCTTTCCGGAGTTCGTGCTCCCTGCTGCACCCACCTGTTGCGGCCATTGCCAATCCGCCATAATGACTTTCGTGAAAGGCCTCAAAAAACGCAACAAGGGGCCGGCGGGAGCAGGTTATGCGTCATCGGTTTTTGCCGCACATCGGCGGTCTCATTCTCGGAGTCTCGGTCATGCTGACGGGTAGCGCCCATGCCGACGGGCTGAAGGAGCAAATTGCGCCAACGGGCAAGCTGCGGGTCGCGATCGGTATCAGCCCGGCCGGCGGCGCCTACTGGTCGACCAAAACCGAAAACGGCTATGCCGGCGTGCCGGTCGATCTTGGCAAGGCGCTGGCCGACCAGTTGGGATTGCCGGTCGAATATGTCGCCTATTCGAATTCCGGGCTGATCACCGATGCTGCCGCCAAAGGCGAATGGGATGTCAGCTTCCTGCCCGAAGATCCCGAGCGCGCCAAGAAGATCGCGTTCGGCCCCATCTACGAGGTCACGGAAGCGACCTATATCGTCAAAGCCGGCTCGACCATCAAGAATTTCGCCGACCTTGATCAACCGGGCGTCAAGGTCGTGGCCGTGAATAACACCACGACGATGCGCGGCGCGCAGGCGCATCTGAAGAACGCCAAGGTCACAGGCTATGAGACCTATGACGAGATCTTCAATCTGTTGAAGAACGGCGAGATCGACGCATTCGCGCTGTCGCGCGATCAGCTCAATGCGCTGGCGAAAAAGATTCCGGGCACCCGCGTGCTGGACGAAACCTTCAAGCAGACGGTCACGGCCGTGGCCGTGCCGCTCAATCACCCATTATCGCTTGAATATGCCAGCAAGTTCCTGGCGGACGCAAAGACGAACGGCCTGTTGCGCAAGGCGTTCGACAATAACGGGCTGAAGGACACCCCGCTGCGCGCGAAGTGACGTCATTGCGAGCGACAGCTAAGCAATCCAGCACCTTCATCGATCTGGATCGCGTCGCTTGCGCTCGCGATGACCCGCTACTTCCCCGCGCCCTCAATCGGCTCGAGGCCCGAATTGATGATTGTCTCGCGCGCGGCCGGAGAGGCGAGGAATTTGATCAGCGCCTTGCCGGCCTCAGGTTCTTTCGAGCCGCTGGCGATCCCCGCGGAAAATACCGTGACCTTCTGCAAGGATTCCGGCAGCGGGCCGACAAGGTCGATGCCGTGGACCGGCTTCAATTCGCTGATCTGCTGCAAGCCAAGCTCGGCCTCGCCGCGCGCCACGATCTCGGCAACCGGCGTCGCCGGAATCTTCTTCGCCTTGTCCTTCATCTCCTCGGCAATGCCGAGCTTCTGAAACATCTCCGTTGAGATATAGACGCCGCTGGCGCTGTCGGAATAGGCGACGGATTTTGCCGCCAGCAGCGCCTTCTTGACCGCGTCTGCCGAAGAAATATCCGGTTTCGGGCTGCCTGCCTTCACCGCAACCCCGATCTTGGAATTGACGAGGTCGACGCGGTCGACCGCCTTTCCCTTCTTGATGAGATCGTCGAGCGCATAGCCGACCAGAATAAGAACGTCGGCGGGCTCGCCGCGTTCGAGCCGCGTCGGGATCGCGTTGACCGTCGTGCCCATTGACGGGCCATAGGCGGTGACCACCTTGTTGCCGGTCGCCTTTTCGAATTCAGGCACCAGGGCGTTATAGGCCGCCGACAGTCCGCCCGAGATCATCACGTGAACTTCGGCCGCTTGCGCGGTGCCGGCGAGCCACAGCGACAGGGCCATGCCGATTGCGACATGGTGAAAATGATGGAATCGGAAACGCATGAGAGCTCCTCCCAGCTTTTATTTTGCGGGTCTCTATTAGCGGGACGCTACTCGCGTGCAAAGGCGCAAAACAACCCCGAGGCATGTCATTCCGCACGGTCCGTGTACGGACCGATCCGGAATCTCGATGAATTGTGCGATCTGCGGCCGCCAGATTCCGGGTTCGCGCTTTTAGCGCGCCCCGGAATGACGGCTCTCAAGAATTCACATGCACGAAATCGCGCAGCAGCGGATAGATCTCGTTGTTCCAGCGCCGCCCCGAGAACACGCCATAATGACCGACGCCGGCTTGCAGGTGGTGCACCCGCCGATAGGCGCGCACGCCGCTGCAGAGCTCCTGCGCCGCGAGGGTCTGTCCGACCGAGCAGATGTCGTCCTTCTCGCCCTCGACTGTCATCAGGCCCATGCGCTTGATGGCGGCCGGATTCACCGGCCGGCCGCGGAAGCTCATCTTGCCCTGCGGCAGCAGATGGTTCTGGAACACGTCGCGTACGGTCTCGAGATAAAACTCGGCCGGCAGATCCATCACCGCGAAGTATTCGTCGTAGAAACTCTTGATGGTTTCGGCCTTCTCGGTCTCGCCCCTCGCCAGGTGATTGGCGAGGTCCATGTGCTGCTTGATGTGACGCTCGAGATTCATCGACACGAAGGCGGTGAGCTGCACGAAGCCGGGATAGACCTGGCGGAACGCGCCCTTGCACTGCATGGGCACGTAATTGATCAGGTTGGTCTCGAACCACTTCAGCGGCTTGGCTTTGGCAAATTCGTTCACTTTGGTGGGCTGGATACGGGTGTCGATCGGGCCTGCCATCAGCGTCAGCGTCGCCGGCCGCGCGGGATGATCGTCCTCGCACATGATCGCGGCGGCGGCGAGCGCCGACACCGAAGGTTGGCAGATCGCCACCATGTGCGCGCGCGGCCCGAGCTTGTCGAGGAAGGTGATCAGGTGCTCGGTATAGTCGTCGAGACCGAAGCGACCCTGGCGCAGCGGGATGTCGCGCGGGTTATGCCAATCGGTGATGTAGACGTCGTGGTCCTGCAGCAGCGTCTGCACCGTGCCGCGCAGCAGCGTCGCGAAATGTCCGGACATCGGCGCGACCAGAAGCAGCCGCGGCTGCTCCGGTGCATTCTCTTTCTTGAAATGCAGCAACGAACCGAACGGCGTGGCGAAGGTGACTTCCTCGGTCACCTCGCACTCCCGATTTCCCACCGCCACCTTTTCGATGCCGTAGGCCGGACGGGTGTAGGTGAGGGAGGTGCGCGAGATCAGTTCCAGCGCGGCCGTTAGCCGCCGGAACAGCCGGTCGGATACGCCTTGCGGCACCAAATTGAGGTACTTGAGGGCCTGCGCAGCCCCGCTTCGCCAGGGCGCCGTCAGATCCGTATGGTTCTGATAGGCCTGATATAATAACGACGTCATTCAAACACCCCTGCCCGAGGCCATGCAATATTGAAGCCAGAGCGGAGTCAAACAGCCTAAAAAACTGGCACGTCACTTGCTGTTGAAAACTGAGAGAACGGGACAGCGAACGACCAAACCGGGAAACCGTGCAATCTGACAGTCCAAACGGCGGGGAAGACCAATGGCGAAGGCGACACTCACCATCAGCAGCAAGAACTATTCCTCCTGGTCGCTGCGCGGCTGGCTGCTGACGCGGTTTGCGGGGCTGGATTTCGAGGAGATCATTACCGCGCCGGATGATCCTTCGGCACGGGCCGAAATCCTGCTGCTGTCGCCCACCATCCTGGTGCCGTGCCTGCGGCATGAGGGGGCGACCGTGTGGGACACGCTCGCGATCGCCGAGTATCTCAACGAGATCAGGCCGGACGCCGGGCTGTTACCCGAGGATCGCGTCCAGCGGGCGCATTGCCGTTCGATCTGTGGCGAAATCCACTCCGGTTTCACCACCCTTCGCGCCTCGTTGCCGGTCAATCTCAAGGGCCATTTTCCGAACTTCAAGATCTGGTCGCGCGCGCAAGCAGACATCGATCGCGTCTGTACCATCTGGCGCGAGTGCCTGGAGAAGTCTGGAGGACCGTTCCTGTTCGGAACGCGCACCATGGCGGACGCGATGTACGCGCCGGTTGTGACCCGCTTCAAAACCTACGATGTCAAACTCGAGCCGCGGCTCGAGCAATACGCCGCCGGCATCATGGCGATGGCGGAAATGCAGGAATGGGTCGAGGCTGCTCTCGCCGAACCCACGGATATCGAAGAACTCGAGGTGGACTATTAGACGAAGGCGTTGATCCCGCCGCCTCGTTAACGTTTGGCAGCATGCGGGCGGCGCCCGCCAATCATGCGCTCTTTATCTAGTGCCGATGCTTCACCCTGCA
The DNA here is from genome assembly GCF_035701725.1 of Bradyrhizobium sp. Lineage (GTDB taxonomy): Bacteria > Pseudomonadota > Alphaproteobacteria > Rhizobiales > Xanthobacteraceae > Bradyrhizobium. The sequence goes on along the minus strand of NZ_DASSRP010000277.1, from coordinate 9,372 downwards.
GGCGACATCTAGCCGTGAACATTGGCGTACGCGGTGATTCGGCTGATTCGGGCGCGATTCGTTCCGCCCGCGTTCCGACCCTTAACGCCGCACGGTCTCGACGTCGCATTTTGAGACAGGCCGCGGGCCGTTGCGGTCTTCGCGGCGCATCCGCCATCCGATTACGTTGGCCTCGAGCAAGCCGCCCGACTCGTGGTTGCGCCAGGCGCCGTTGCTGAAACGGCAGGCGAACGGCAGTTCGTAGGTCCCGCTCTGGTCTTCGCACAAAACCTGGACCGGCAAATCCGGCGGCGGCTCTCCCTCGCCATCGAACTGGGCCAGCCGTTTTTCGCGCGTTGCCATATCTAGAGCTCCAATTCCGAAGTTCGCTTGACGTTGCGGTAGCCTCTGATGCGAACTTCGGGATCAAAGGAGCTCTGGCAATGATGGTCTTCTGGCGCGGCTCTCCCATGGCGAACTTGCAGTGGACCGGACGGGGACTTCAAATTCCCGCACCGGACTCTTCGTCCGTGATGCGCGGCGGATCGCCGGCCCGCATCGATCAAGCTCAATGCGCGATTGCGGTCGCAGTGTGGTAGCATCGGGCCTAGAAATGTTCGCTCGCAAGAAATTTACCGGGCGAGTCCGGTTGCAACGAGGTGTGGCATGATCGGCCGTGCTGGCGGGGGTTTGTTGTTGTTGCTGGTCGGCACAGGCCTCGCCCACGCGCAGGATGTCCCCGGCATCGAGATTTGCACCGCCGAAAAGACGATGGAGCGGCGCACCAGCTGCCTGCAAAGCAATGTCGAGTTCCTGCAGAAGTCGATCGCAAAACTGGCGCTGGATCATCAGCAGAAGCTCGATGCGGCAAAGGCGCAGATCGAAGCCCTCAAAACCACGGTTGTTGCGTTGCAGAAGGTTGTGGAGGAGCTGAAGGCCGCGCAAGCCAAGGCAGCCGACAACAGCAAGAAATCCGAGACGCCTGCCGCAAAGGACGCGGCCGCCAAAGACGCGCCCAAGGACGGTGCGACGAAAGAAAGCGGCAAATAACGCCGCCTGTTTTGAGCGGGCGCAACGGCGATCAAACGGCGCGCGCACGACAGAAGGCATGATGACGCCGTCTCGTGGAGTTGTTTGATCCGATGAACCCGGCCCAGAAAGCCCTCTGGTATATCGAAAGCCATCTGCCGAGCGAGTTGACGCTCGAGGAGATCGCGGACGTCGCCGGCGTCTCGCGCTTTCACATGGTGCGGGCGTTCGCTGCGGCGACCGGCTTTTCGGTTATGCGTTATGTACGGGCGCGCCGTCTGACCGAGGCGGCGCGTTCGCTTGCAGCCGGCGCGCCCGATATTCTCTCGCTGGCGCTGGAGGCGGATTACGGCTCCCACGAGGCGTTCACACGCGCTTTCCGCGATCATTTCGGGCTCACCCCTGAATCGGTCCGCAGCCTGAAATGCATCGACGATCTCAAGCTCCAGGAGCCAATCCAGATGAACTCTTCCGTCATTGAAAATCTAAAGCCGCCGCGTTTTGAAACCTCAAGACCGCTGCTCGTGGCCGGCGTTGGCGATCGCTACAACCACGAGAACGGCGCCGGGATTCCGAGCCAGTGGCAACGCTTCCACCAGGTGGTCGAGGATATTCCGCATCGCGTCGGCAAGGTGGCGTATGGCGTTTGCTGCAATGGCGACGATGCCGGCAATTTCGATTACATTGCCGGCGTCGAAGTGTCGGACTTTTCCGACCTGCCGCGGCCGTTCTTTCGCGTGCGGATTCCGGAGCAGCGCTACGCCGTATTTGCGCACCGCGAGCACATCTCGACCATCCGCCAAACCATCAACACGATCTGGAACCAGTGGCTGCCGGCATCCGGGTTCAAGCTCGCCGACGCGCCGGTATTCGAGCGCTACGACGAGAATTTCGATCCCGTCAGCGGCAATGGCGGCTTTGAAATCTGGGTGCCGGTAAAGGACTAATAGCGGTCTGAAATTTCGCCATTTCCTGGCACGCCGGCCATGCGCCGCGGCTGCTTGCAAGCCGTGGCAGCTTTGCCCTAACGTTGCGCGATCAAAGTGCGCGCGACGGTGCCCGTGCGCTTAAAAGAAGCCGGGAGGGGCAATTCATGGCCGAACTTCGCGTCCTTGCGACCGACCTCGAATTTCCAGAAGGTCCGGTGGCGATGCCGGATGGATCGGTGGTACTGGTCGAAATTCGAGGGCGGCGGCTGACGCGCGTCCACCCTGACGGACGCAAGGAAGTGGTCGCAGAAATTCCCGGCGGCCCGAACGGTGCGGCGCTTGGCCCCGACGGCAAGATCTACGTCTGCAACAATGGCGGTTTTTCCTGGATTCCGTCGGGCAAGACCATCATGCCGGGGGCGCAGCCCGACGATTATCTCGGTGGCTCGATCCAGCGCGTCGATTTGCAGAGCGGCAAGGTCGAGACTGTCGTGACGAAATGCGGCGAGCACGCGCTGCGCGGTCCGAACGACCTTGTATTCGATCGGCATGGCGGCCTCTGGTTTTCCGATCTCGGCAAGCGCCGTGCCCGCGAGATGGATGTCGGCGCCTTCTATTATCTCAAGCCCGGTATGAAGGAGATCGTCGAGGGGGTGCACGGTATATTGCCGGCCAACGGCATTGGCCTCTCGCCTGACGAAAAGACCGTCTACATCGCGGAAACGCCGACCGCTCGGCTCTGGGCCTACGACATTTCAGAACCCGGCATCGTCAAACCGCGCGAAGTGATCTATCGCGGCGAGCGCGGCCGGCCGATCGCGGGGCTCGGCGGCTATCAGATGTTCGATTCGCTTGCGGTCGAGGCCAATGGCAATGTCTGTGTTGCCACGCTCGTCTCCGGCTGCATTTCGGTGATTGCGCCCAACGGTACGCTCGTCGAGCAGGTGCCGACCGGCGACCGCGTCACCACCAATATCGCCTTTGGTGGGCCCGAACTGAAAACGGCTTACATAACATTGTCCGGCAAGGGCGAACTGGTTGCGATGGATTGGCCGCGGCCTGGTCTGCCGCTGAATTTTTTGAACAAGTGATGACACGTCATTCCGGGATGGTCCGAAGGACCAGACCCGGAATCCCGAGCTTCCGGGTTCGCTGTTCGCATCGCCCCGGAATGACAGGTGAAGAGGAGACTTAAAATGCCCTGGCCTGAACCGGTAACCCTGAGCGGAGTGCATGCGCGGCTCGAGCCGCTATCGCACGCGCATCTTGCCGGATTGACCGAAGCGGTAAGCGACGGTGAATTGTGGAAGCTCTGGTATACGGCGATACCGAAACCCGAAGATATGGCCAAGGAAATCGATCGCCGGCTCGGCTTGCAGCAAAAGGGCTCGATGCTGCCGTTCACGGTGTTCGACGCCGACGGCAAGATCGCGGGCATGTCGACCTATATGAACATCGATGCCGGAAACCGCCGGGTCGAGATCGGCTCGACGTGGTATGCCAAGCGCGTGCAGCGCACGGCGCTCAACACGCAGTGCAAGCTGCTGCTGCTCTCACATGCTTTCGAAAAGCTCGATTGCATCGCGGTCGAATTCCGCACGCATTTCTTCAATCATCAGAGCCGGCGCGGCATCGAACGCCTCGGCGCCAAGCAGGACGGCATCTTGCGCAACCATCAGGTTGGACCGAACGGCACGTTGCGCGACACGGTGGTGTTTTCCATCATCGCCTCGGAATGGCCGACCGTGAAAGCGCATCTTGCGTTTCAACTGAACGAGAAGCCGCGATAACTATGGATACGTTCGATTATGTCATCATCGGAGCGGGCTCGGCCGGTTGTGTGCTGGCCAATCGCCTCAGCGAGGATGCTTCGACGAAAATCTGTCTGCTCGAAGCCGGCCCGCGCGACTGGCATCCCTACATTCATCTGCCCGCCGGCTTCATCAAGACGTTCCATATGCGCAGCGTCAACTGGGCCTATCAGCAGGAGCCGGGTCCGTGGACCGGCGGTCGCAGTATCTATGCGCCGCGGGGCAAGACGCTTGGCGGATCGTCCTCGATCAACGGCCACATCTACAATCGCGGTCAGCGCCAGGACTTCAATACCTGGGCGCAGCTCGGCAACCGCGGCTGGGGATACGCAGACGTGCTGCCGTATTTCAAGCGGCTGGAAAAGCGCATCGGCCCGGGCGACGACACCTATCGTGGCCGCGAGGGTAATCTCACCGTCACCACCATGGACTGGAAGGACCCGCTGTGCGAGGCCTTCATGGAAGGCGCGGTCTCGCTCGGCATTCCGCGCAATCCCGATTACAACGGCGCGATCCAGGAAGGCGTGTCCTACGCGCAGCGCACCATCAAGAACGGCCTTCGCGTCAGTGCCGCAACCGCGTTCCTGCATCCGGCGATCAAGCGCGGAAATATCGATGTTCGCACGCACGCCCATGTCACCGAAATCGTCTTCGAAGGCAAGCGTGCCGTCGGGGTGCGTTACCGGCGCGGCGGCAGGAACGGCACCTTGCACGAGGTGCGCGCGGCGAGGGAGGTCATACTCTCTGGTGGCGCCTATAACTCGCCGCAACTCCTGCAACTGTCCGGCGTCGGGTCGCCGGAACTGTTGCAGTCGCACGGCATCGAGGTGCGTCATGCTCTGCCGGGCGTCGGCGAAGGGTTGCAGGACCATTACGCGCCGCGCTCGGTCGCGCGCGTCAAGAACATCAAGACCATCAACGAGCGGCGACAGGGGCTGCGCCTGGTCGGCGAAGCTTTCAAATGGGTCACCACGCGCCGCGGTCTCCTGTCGCTGTCGCCGACCATGGTCTATTGCTTCTGGCATTCCGGCGAGACCACCGAAAGCTCGGACCTGCAACTGACGTTCACACCCGCGAGCTACAAGGAGGGCGTACAGGGTACGCTGGAGGATCTCCCCGGCATGACGGTGACATCCTGGCAGCAGCGTCCCGAAAGCCGCGGCTACGTCCGCATTCGCTCAGGCGATCCATTTGTGCAGCCGGTGATCCAGACCAACTATCTTACCGCAGACCTCGATCGTCGCATCGTCGTCGCCGGCATGAAGCTGGCGCGCCGGCTTTTGAAATCGGAGCCGCTTGCGCCCTATTACGATTACGAGGATTTTCCCGGGCCCGACGTGCAGACCGACGAGGAATTTCTGCAGGCCGCCACCAAGCGCGGCACCACGACGTTCCATCCGGGCTGCACCTGCCGCATGGGTCCCGCCGACGCGGCGTGGGCGGTGGTCGACGATCAGCTACGCGTCCATGGCCTGGACGGCTTGCGTGTGGTCGATGCTTCGGTGATGCCGCGGATGATTTCGGCCAACCTCAACGCCTCGACGCAGATGATCGCCGACAAGGCCAGCGACATGATTCGGGGAAAGGCGCCGCTGGAGGCGGTGGTGCTTTAGGTTTGCATCGGCGGCGGTCTAGAAGGAATGGCCGCCGGAATCTGACCCACTGTGGTCTGAGCTATCCCAGGACGAAGCGGGATAGTCGTTCTCGCTTCGTCCGGCGTTACCGGTCCGATCGGACGAAACCTTGGTGCCTTGCCGAAAAGCGTAGCCGATGAAGCCCACAAGAAGCACAACGCATAAGGGCGCAACAATCCAATCCGGCATGGTCTGATCCTTCGCGTGCGCAGGAAGCTGCCAAGCCACCATACCCCTGCAAGGTTCTACGCATTCAGTCGGCGGGGATCGCGATTTGCGGCAGATTTTATTGACCTGAGCGGCTTGGATGCATTGCTGCCGGAATCCGGCCCTTGCTCGGATGCGCCGGACTTGCCGCCATTCCCGGTTGGTTCGTAATTGCCGTTCTCTTGGTCGGGCCTGGCCTTCGCGCTCTGATAAAGCACAAGAACGATGAAGCCGAAGAGAACCAGAAAGCAGAGCGGTGCGACCATCCAATCGGGCATGGCCTGATCTAACAGACCCGATCAGGTTATTCAACTGATGGCTGTAAATATTTTAAATTCTACCTTAAGGAGAAGGCCTTTTTAGCGCGCTATTTTCTTATACCTCGCGCCGGCTCAAAAACGCCAGCCGCTCGAACAGGTGCACGTCCTGCTCGTTCTTGAGCAGCGCGCCATGCAGCGGCGGGATCAGTTTGCGCGGATCGCGTTCCCTCAAGCTTTCCGGGGTGATGTCCTCGTTGAGCAGAAGCTTGAGCCAGTCCAGAAGCTCCGAGGTCGAGGGCTTCTTTTTCAGGCCGGGCACCTCGCGTACTTCGAAGAAGATTCGCAAGGCCTCCTCGACCAGCCGCTTCTTGATGCCGGGGAAATGTACGTCGACGATCCGGCCCATAGTCTCGGCATCGGGAAACTTGATGTAGTGGAAAAAGCAGCGGCGCAGGAAAGCGTCGGGCAGCTCCTTCTCGTTGTTCGACGTGATCATCATGATCGGGCGTTGTTTCGCCTTGATGGTTTCGCCGGTCTCGTAGACGTGGAATTCCATGCGGTCGAGTTCGAGCAGGAGATCGTTGGGGAATTCGATGTCGGCCTTGTCGATCTCGTCGATCAGCAGCACCGGGCGTTGATCGCTGGCAAAGGCATCCCACAATTTGCCGCGCTTGATGTAGTTCTTGATGTCGGACACGCGCGCATCGCCGAGCTGGCTGTCGCGTAGCCGCGAGACGGCATCATATTCGTAGAGGCCTTGCTGGGCCTTGGTGGTCGACTTGATGTGCCAGGTCAAGAGCGGGGCTTTCAGCGCTTTTGCCACTTCCTCGGCCAGCACGGTCTTGCCGGTGCCGGGCTCACCCTTGATCAGCAGCGGTCGCTCGAGCACGATCGAGGCGTTGACGGCCACTTTAAGGTCTTCGGTCGCGACATAATCCTTGGTGCCGGTAAATTTCATCAGGTATCTACCTTCGTTATAGAGTCTTGAGCACGGCATCGCCGTGGCTCGCGGAACGCGGCGAAAGGGTTCTTGCGGGTTTGTTTCACGCGCGCTTGATCAGCGAGAGAATGACGAGCACGATCACTGCGCCGACGGTGGCATCGAGGATTGCGCCGATGGTCCCGGTCGCAAGCACGATATGGAGCTGCGGCAGCACCCAGCTGGCGACCAGCGCGCCGATGATACCGACGACGATATTTCCGATCAGCCCAAAGCCGGCGCCGTGCACGATTTTGCCGGCCAGCCAGCCGGCAACCGCACCGATGATGATGGCACCCAAGAGACCCATGAATGCAGCCCCGTTTCGAATGGTAACAATATCCAATTGTAGTTGAAAAGCGTCATAGGTCTAGGCTTGGCTGTGGCTGACAGGCCGCCCAGATAAGCCTTACTGGCCCTTGACGCTGGTGGGTTGACGCGGTTCTCTGCCGCCATGTTTCTGCAATTCTTCACATCGCTGCGCGAGGCCCAGGTCCCGGTGACCTTGCGCGAATATCTGACGCTGATGGAGGCGATCGACGCCGACCTCGCGGAGCAGTCGGTCGAGAATTTCTACTACCTGTCGCGCGCCGCGCTGGTGAAGGACGAACGCAACCTCGACAAGTTCGATCGGGTGTTCGGCACCGTGTTCAAGGGGCTTGAAAGCCTGCTGGATGCGATGCTGAAGGCCGAGATTCCCGAGGAATGGCTGAAGAAGCTCGCCGAAAAATATCTCACCGAGGAAGAGAAGAAGCAGATCGAGGCGATGGGCTGGGACAAGCTCATGGAGACGCTTCGCAAGCGCCTGGAGGAGCAGAAGGGGCGGCACCAGGGCGGCAACAAGTGGATCGGCACCGCCGGCACGTCTCCTTTCGGTGCCCACGGCTATAACCCGGAAGGCATCCGCATCGGCCAGGAGAAGAACCGTAATTTCCGCGCGGTGAAGGTGTGGGACCGCCGCGAGTTCAAGGATCTCGACGGCAATGTCGAGCTCGGCATCCGCAACATCAAGGTCGCGCTGCGGCGGCTGCGCAAGTTCGCCCGCACCGGCGCCCCGGACGAACTCGACCTCGACACCACGATCCGCGAGACCGCCAATCACGGCTATCTCGACGTCCATATGCGTCCCGAGCGGCGCAACGCGGTCAAGGTTCTGGTGTTCTTCGACATCGGCGGCTCGATGGATTCCCACGTCGAGCAGGTCGAGGAATTGTTCTCGGCCGCGAAAAGCGAATTCAAGCACATGGAATATTTCTACTTCCACAACTGCCTCTATGAGGGCGTGTGGAAGGAGAACCGCCGCCGCTTCACCGACCGCACGCCGACCTGGGACGTGCTGCACAAATATCCGCACGACTACAAGGTCGTGTTCGTCGGCGACGCCTCGATGAGCCCTTACGAGGTCATGGTGCCGGGCGGATCGGTCGAGCATGTCAACGAGGAGGCAGGCTCCGTCTGGCTTGAGCGTGTCATCCGCACCTATCCGCATGCGGTGTGGCTCAATCCGGTCGCGCAGAAGCACTGGGACTATTCGGAATCGACCACCATCATCAAGCGCATCTTCGCGGGTCGCATGTATCCGATCACGATCGAGGGTCTCGAAAACGCGATGAAGGAATTGGTGCGGTAGTTTAAGTCGTCATTTCGGACGGACCGCGGAACGCGGTCCGATCCGGAATCTCGATGTCGTTTCGTTGGCTCGAGATTCCGGGTTCGCCTCTTCGAGGCGCCCCGGAAAGACGGAGCAGGGAGTTGGAGAACATGCCCCAGACCATCCATCGCGGCATCAAGGCCCTCGTCGACGAGGCCAATGCCGAAATCGAAACCATGAGCGCCAAGGAGGCGATCGAGGCGGCGCAAGGCGGCGACGTTGTCATCGTCGATATCCGCGATCCACGCGAACTCGAACGCGAGGGCAGGATTCCGGGATCGTTCTCCTGCACGCGAGGCATGCTGGAATTCTGGATCGATCCGGCCAGCCCCTACGCCAAGCCGATCTTTCAGCAAGACAAGAAGTTCATCTTTCACTGTGCCGGTGGCTTGCGCTCGGCGCTGGCGGCCAAGACCGCCCAGGACATGGGCTTGAGGCCGGTGGCGCATATTGCCGGCGGCTTTGCCGCCTGGCGCGATGCCGGCGGCCCGACCGAAAAATGGGAACCGAAGAAGAAGGATTGATCCGGCCGTCATTCTGGGACGCGCGAAGCGCGAGCCCGGAATCCATCGGCCGCATTACTATTTGAGAAATGGATTCCGGGTCTGCGCCATTCAAGTCGGCTGTTGCCGACTTGAAGCCGAACTCGGGTAGACCCGAGTTCGGTGGCGCCTCCCGGAATGACAGCAAGGAAATGAACTCATGACCACCACCAACGATCCGCTGGTTTCCACCGAATGGCTGGCCGAGCATCTCAAGGATGCCAACGTCAAACTGCTCGATGCCACGTTCAAGCTGCCCGGCGTTCTGCCGCTGCCGAAGGATGATTATCTCGCCGCGCACATTCCGGGCGCGGTCTATTTCGACGTCGATGCGGTGTCGGATCATTCCAA
>NZ_DASSRP010000276.1:0-3867 GCF_035701725.1 Bradyrhizobium sp. | reverse complement strand
TCGACCCGTCCCACCGGACACCAGTATTTGTCGGTGCGTGACGTGCCGGCCGGGAAGCAGCCTTCAGCTCGCGCATAGGCGCGATTCCAGCCATCGTCGGCAATATCGTGCACGGTGTGCGGCGCGTGACGTAAGGGCGAGGCCTCGATCTTGAACCGGCCAGCTTCGACAGCGGCGATCTCCTGCCGGATCGCGATCATCGCATCACAAAAACGATCCAGCTCCGCTTTCGATTCGGATTCGGTCGGCTCGATCATCAGCGTACCCGGCACCGGGAAGCTCATGGTCGGCGCGTGGAAGCCGTAATCGATCAGCCGTTTCGCGATGTCGTCGACGGTGACGCCGGTCGAGTTCTTCAACGGGCGCGGATCGATGATGCATTCATGCGCGACACGGCCTTTGGCGTTGCGATACAGCACCGGGAAATGCGCTTCCAGCCGTGCGGCGATGTAGTTGGCGTTCAGGATCGCCACTTCCGTGGCGCGCGACAGGCCTTCGCCGCCCATCATCAGGATGTAGATGTAGGAGATCGTCACGACCGACGCCGAACCGAAAGCTGCAGCCGACACTGGACCTGCAGCACTCATTTCGCCGCTTGCCGGATTGCCCGGCAGGAACGCGGCGAGATGCGCCTTTACGCCGATCGGTCCCATGCCGGGGCCTCCGCCGCCGTGGGGAATGCAGAAGGTCTTGTGCAGGTTGAGATGGCTCACGTCGGCGCCGTAATCGCCGGGCCGCGCGAGCCCCACTTGCGCGTTCAGATTGGCGCCGTCGAGATAGACCTGCCCGCCATGGCCGTGCACGATGTCGCAGATCTCGCCGATGTGCTCCTCGAAGACGCCGTGGGTCGAGGGATAGGTGATCATGATGGCGGCAAGGTTTTTGCCGTGCTGGGCGGCCTTCGCGCGCAAATCCTCGACATCGACGTCGCCGCGCGCGTCGCACGCCACCACCACGACTTCCATGCCGGCCATGTGCGCCGAAGCCGGATTGGTGCCATGGGCAGAGGAGGGGATCAGGCAGACCTTGCGGTGGCCTTCGCCTCGCGCGGCGTGGTAGCCGCGGATCGCCAAGAGCCCGGCATACTCGCCTTGCGCGCCGGAATTCGGCTGCAATGAGACTGCGTCATAGCCGGTGATCTCGCACAGCCATCTTCGCAGCCGCGCGAACAATTCGTGGTAGCCGGCGGCCTGGTCGTGCGGCGCGAACGGATGCAAGTGGCCGAATTCCGGCCAGGTCAGTGGGATCATCTCCGTCGTCGCATTGAGCTTCATGGTGCAGGAGCCGAGTGGAATCATCGCGCGGTCGAGCGCGAGATCGCGGTCGGCGAGTTTGCGCATGTAGCGCAAAAGTTCGGTCTCGGAGCGATGGGCGTGAAACACCGGATGGGTGAGAAATGTGCTCTTGCGCCGCAGCGCCACGGGAAGCGCATCGGCCGCTTTGGCTTCGATTTCCGCATAGGCCAGCTTGCCACCAAAGGCACGCCAAACGCTCTCCACGACAGCCGGCGTCGTTGCTTCATCGAGCGCAATGCCGATCGCGCCTTCGCCGATGCGCAGGTTGATCTTCTCCTCCTGCGCCCGCGCGACAATGACGTCGCGTTTTGCGCCGACATCGACCGTAATGGTATCGAAGAACGTCTGGGAGCGTGGCGCGAAGCCCAGCTTGCGCAATCCGGCAGCGAGCACAGCCGTGCGGCGATGCACCGAGCGGGCGATGTGGGTCAGCCCTTCGGGACCGTGATATACCGCGTACATCGAGGCGATCACGGCCAATAGCACCTGCGCCGTGCAGATGTTGGAAGTGGCCTTCTCGCGGCGGATGTGCTGCTCGCGTGTTTGCAGCGCCAGCCGGTACGCTGGCTCGCCACGCGAATCGACCGACAAGCCGACGATACGTCCGGGCAACGAACGCTTGAGCGAATCGCGCACCGCCATATAGGCCGCGTGCGGTCCGCCGAATCCCATGGGTACGCCGAAGCGCTGGGCCGAGCCGATCGCGACGTCAGCCCCGAGTTCGCCGGGGGAGGTAAGCAGCGTCAGGCCGAGCAGGTCCGCCGCCACGATGGCAAGCGCGCCGCGGGCGTGCAGCATCGCGATCGCCGGGCGCAGGTCACGCAATGCGCCCGATGTTCCCGGATATTGCAGCAGGCCGCCGAAAACCTCCTCGCGGCCGAGTTCGCTCAAGGGATCGCCGACAATCAGTTTCCATCCCAACGGTTCTGCGCGGGTGCGCAGCACGGCCAGGACTTGCGGATGTACTTCGGCGTCGACGAAGAACGCCCTTGTCCCGGTTTGCGTGGCGCGCTCGGCGAGCGCCATCGCTTCGGCCGCAGCCGTTGCCTCATCGAGCAGCGAAGCGTTGGCGACATCGAGCCCCGCAAGATCACAGATCATGGTCTGGAAGTTGAACAGCGCCTCCAGCCGGCCCTGGCTGATCTCCGGCTGGTAGGGTGTGTAGGCAGTGTACCAGGCCGGGTTTTCCAGGATGTTGCGCTGGATCACCGCCGGCAGAAGCGTGCCGGAGTAACCTTGGCCGATCAGCGACGTGAAGACCTTGTTCCCGGCGGCGAGTTCACGCATATGGCCAAGCGCTTCCGTCTCGCTCAACGCGGTGCCGAGATCGAGCGGCATTTTCTGACGGATCGATTTTGGCAGTGTTTCGGCCACCAGCGCAGCGAGGCTTGCCGCGCCCACCGTCTCGAGCATCGATGCTGTGTCGCGGGGCGAGGGACCGATATGGCGGCGCACGAAGGTCGTGGCCGGTTCGCTGACATGTCGGAGCGGCGCGTTCATGGTGCTTTCCTTTATCGCTCGTCATGCCCCGCGAAGGCGGGGCATCCAGTAACCACCGGCGGCAGTGATTGAATCGAGCCCCCTCGGCGTACTGGATCGTCCGCGTTCGCGGACGATGACACTATGGGTGTGGTCGCTTGCTTCCTCATCTCACGCGATATGTTTCTGATACGCGGCCTCATCCATCAGGCCAGTCAGTTCGTTTCGGTCGGCAATCCTCAGCTTGAAGAACCAGGCCTTGCCTGCGGCGTCCGAATTGACCAGCGCCGGCTCGCTTGCGAGTGCCTCGTTCACCTCCGTCACTTCGCCGGAGATCGGTGCGTAAACGTCGGATGCGGCCTTGACGGATTCCACGACGGCGGCGGCTTCGGCCTTTTTCAGACTGCGGCCGACCTTCGGCAGTTCCACGAACACGACGTCGCCAAGTTGCGATTGCGCGTAATCGGTCACGCCGATCGTGGCGACATCGCCGTCGACGCGGAGCCATTCGTGGTCGGTGGTGTAGAGGGTCGTCATCGGCAATCCTTCAGCGTTTGTAGGTATTGGGAACGAAGGGCAGCGGCGAGACCTTGAGCGGCAGCCGCTGGCCGCGCACTTCGGCAAACACACGGCCTCCGGCCAGCGCCTGCGACGAGGGCAGATAGCCCATCGCGACCGGCGCGTTGAGGCTTGGACCAAAGCCGCCTGACGTCACCTTGCCGATCTGCTCGGACGAAGCGGCTCCTGCAGACAGCGGTGCGCCTTCGCGCACGGGCGCGCGGCCTTCGCTGCGCAAGCCGACGCGGCGGCGCGGAGCGCCTTGCTCGAGCTGGCTCAGGATCAAGTCGGCGCCCGGAAATCCGCCGGCCCGTGCGCCGCCCTTGCGACGGCTCTTTTGGATGGACCATTCCAATGCGGCTTCGACCGGCGTCGTCGAGGTATCGATATCGTGGCCGTAAAGGCAAAGCCCTGCCTCCAGTCTCAGGCTGTCCCGCGCCCCAAGTCCGACCGGCAGGACGCGCTCATCGGCAAGTAGATCCCTGGCCAGGTGCTCGGCGTGCTCGGCGGCAATCGAGATCTCGAAGCCGTCCTC
>NZ_DASSRP010000275.1:0-5164 GCF_035701725.1 Bradyrhizobium sp. | reverse complement strand
ACTCTTAAACCCGTCGGCTCATACTTCCGTTCCACAGTGCCGCCTAAGCCCTGCGCGGCGCTAAGCTCAATCAGTCTGGAGCCGAAGCCGGTGCGAGTAGGCGCTGCTACGGGCGGGCCATTTTCTTCTCGCCAATCGATGTGAAGCACGGTCTTGCCGTCCCTCTCAATGCCCCAGGTTAGATGCACGAGCCCGCCAGGCTTGGAGAACGCTCCATACTTCCAGGCATTGGTGACCAGTTCGTGCAGAATAAGGCTAACCGGCAAAATCTGCGGCTGCTTGAGACTAACCGGCGGGCCGGGAACGACGCGGTATTGCTCAGGGCTTGCTGACTTCAACGCTTGCTCGATGAGAGTGCTCTGATCGGCCGGAGCGGCGCTTGCCAGCGCCAAGGTCTCGGCTTCGGCCACTGCTTGGAACCGTCCCAAAAAATCGTCCCTGTACTCCTCGGCTGACTTGCCTTCGACATCCGTCTGATTAGCAAGCGAGCGTACCATCGCGAGAAGGTTTTTCATCCGATGGCGCGTTTCGGCGAGAAGAATGTCCTTTTGCGTCTCGCTGCGGCGTCTGTCGGTCACGTCCTCAAACAAAATCAGAATGCTCGTGCTGTTATTGTCTGGGTGAACCAAACGACGCGCGCTCACGAGCATCGTGCGCCGGCCGATGGTTGGGAACTCGGCTTCTACTTCGTATCCGACGACCGCGGTCGATTTGGGTATGATGTCGCCCACGAGGCGCCGAAGCTCGGGGATGTCCCATTGACCGTCGCCAAGGGCGAACAGGCTGCGCCCAACCGTGTCATCGCGTCCCACCCTGAAGGTCTGGTAAAACCCGCGGTTAGCGGCAAGGACACAACCTGCCTGGTCCAGCACGAGGAGAGGCTCCTCCAGGGTATCGACGGTCCCTTGCGCCTGGACATGCTCGCTGCGCAACAGCCGGTACAAATCTTCCAGATTCATCTTTCCGCCTACCTAGACCGGAGTAGTCACTCGTAAGGTAATATGGGGCAAGGTCGCCCACAAACGAAATTGAGCTGCCTGAACCAAAGATGCCAGTATTGGAGGCGCAGCTAGAGCGCCTGTTTCTACGGTTCCGAGCTCGCCGGATTGAGATTTCAGATGATCGTATCGGGGTGAGTGCGTCTCGCGGCCGGTGCCGCGAAGGTCTGCAGTTGATGCTGTGGACGGCTCCTCCAACCGGCACGCGAGTGCCATGGATTTGGGGGCAGCTAGGGCTCCCACAATTTGGAGGAGCAGCCTATGCAGACAATTTCGACGATCGGTCTGGACATTGCGAAGTCGGTCTTTCAGGTTCACGGCATTGACGCTGCTGGACAGGTGGTGGTCCGCCGCCAGTTAAAGCGCCGTTTTGTCCTTTCCTTCTTTCAGAAGCTACCGCCCTGTCTGGTGGGGATCGAGGCCTGCGCATCATCGCACTATTGGTCGCGCGAGCTGCAGGCATTGGGGCATACGGTTCGATTGATGCCGCCTGCCTATGTGAAGCCCTACGTCAAGCGGCAGAAGAACGACGCAATGGACGCGGAGGCGATCTGTGAAGCGGTCACGCGACCCAACATGCGCTTTGTGCCGACCAAGACAGTCGAGCAGCAGAGCTGCCTGATGCTACATCGAGCGCGCCATCTCTTTATCCGTCAGCAGACAGCAGTGATCAATTCAATCCGCGCCTATCTTGCTGAGTTCGGGATCGTCGCTCCTGTCGGGCGCCGAGGTGTCGAGCAATTGCTGGAAGTTGCCGCCGATCCAGCCGATGATCGTTTGCCCGAAGTGGCCCGAGCGTGTCTTGCTGCTCTCGGTAATCAATTAAGTGCGCTGAAGGGTCAGATCCTTAATTTTGACCGCCGCATCATGGCCTGGCATCGATCAAATGCGACGAGCAAACGACTGGATGCGATCCCGGGCGTTGGGCCGGCGCTAGCAACAGCCTTGGTTGCGAGTATTGCTGATCCCAAGGCCTTTCGATCGGGGCGGGACTTCTCAGCCTGGGTCGGGCTCGTACCAAAGCAGAACTCTAGCGGTGGCAAAGACAAGCTCGGCAGCATTAGCAAGCAAGGCGACCGTTATCTGCGCAGCCTGTTCACGGCTGGCGCACTCGCCGTGATCCGTTATGCCAAGATCCATGGTACTGGCCACCGGCCTTGGCTGACAGGATTGTTGGCCCGGCGGCCCACGAAGGTCGCGGCCATCGCACTCGCCAATAAGCTCGCCAGGATGGCTTGGGCGATGATGACCAGGAACGAACGCTACCAGGAGCCGGCCGCGCTAGCGGCCTAAACGAGATCGCGCCGACATCGCAGGCGTGACGTAACGGTTGGGAGGGCGAACAGCACGTAATGCAGTGCCGGTCGATCCGGCGATCAGGACAACCCACACGGGCCATGGCATCTCGAATGCGTGCTGTTGACCGGGACCTGATCCGCGGAGGGCATTATGGCCAGCGGTCATGTGTACCGCGCAAATAGGCCGAACACATGGCTGCTCCGACCAACCCTGCAACGTGAAGATTCTTCTTGCCAACCCGGAGCCGTCCACACATGGCCCGTTGCTGACATGCCAGTGCGCGCCGCCAATGTCCGCTTCCGACGGCGAAGCGGACATTGCCGCGCCCGCAGCGGCGGCGTCACGGCCGATATGTGCGGATGGGCATAGCCGCTGCACGGCTCCCTGTTGGTAAGTCCTGACAAAACCGCATCAGGCCCATACCCGCGCCCTGCTTGACGCGGGGCGCGGACGCGGATGGGATTTTGCCGACTTCCGGGACTGATCGATGGAGACCGCAACCAACCATGCCCCGTATCGCCATCGGCGGTTTTCTGCACGAGACCAACACCTTCGCGCCCACCAAGGCGGCTTATGCCGACTTCGTGCACGGCGGCGGATGGCCTGCGATGACGACGGGCGCCGACGTGCTCAAGGTGATGCGCAACATCAATGTCGGCCTCGCCGGCTTTATCGGAGACGCGGAAGCCCACGGCTGGGAATTGGTCCCGACGATCTTCGCCGCCGCGAGCCCGTGCGCGCATGTGACGAAGGATGCCTATGAGCGCATCAGCAGGGTGATCGTCGACGGCATCGCAAACGCTGGTCCGCTGGATGCGGTCTATCTCGACCTGCATGGCGCCATGGTGAGCGAGCATTTCGACGACGGCGAAGGCGAAATCCTGCGCCGCGTGCGGCAGGTGATCGGCGACGAATTGCCCCTCGTGGTCAGCCTCGATCTGCATGCCAATGTCACGCCCGAGATGGTGTACCATGCAGACGCGCTGATCGCCTACCGCACCTATCCGCATGTCGACATGGCCGACACCGGCCGCGCCGCCGCGCGTCATCTCGCCTTGCTGTTGCGCGACAAGACGCGCCTCGAAAAGGCGTTCCGGCAATTGCCGTTCTTGATTCCGATCAGCTGGCAATGCACCGGCGATTTTCCGAGCAAGGGGATTTACGAAAAGCTCGCGGCGATGGAGTGCGAAGCCGTTCCGACGCTGTCGTTCTGCCCGGGCTTCCCGGCCGCCGACTTCCCCGGCTGCGGGCCGAGCCTGTTGGCTTACGGCAGGACCAGAGCCGACGCGCAAGCAGCGGTCGACCGGCTGGCCGCGATTGTCGAAAGCCACGAGCGCGATTTCGACGGCCGCGTCTATACGCCCGATGAGGGTGTGCGGCTCGCGATGGAGCTGTCGCGGAGCGCGCGAAAGCCCGTCATCATCGCCGACACCCAGGACAATCCGGGCGCCGGCGGCGATTCCGACACCACCGGCATGTTGCGGGCGCTGGTCCGCAACAAGGCGATGCGCGCTGCGATCGGTGCGATCTACGACCCCACTTCCGCCAAGGCCGCGCATGAAGCGGGTGTCGGCGCCTCGCTCACACTGTCGCTCGGCGGCAAGTCCGGCATTCCGGGGGACGCGCCGCTCGAAGCAACGTTCACCGTCGAAAACCTGTCCGACGGAAAATTCGTGGCGCCCGGCCCCTATTTCGGCGGCCGCGAGATGGATATGGGACCGTCGGCTTGCTTGCGCATCGACGATATCAGGATCGTCGTGAGTTCGCACAAAGCCCAACTGGCGGATCAGGCGATGTTTCGTTATGTCGGGATCGAACCGACCGAACAGGCGATCCTGGTGAACAAGAGCTCCGTGCATTTCCGCGCCGACTTCGAGCCGATCGCCGAAAAGCTCCTGATCTGCGCCGCGCCAGGCGCCATGCCGGCCGACCCCGCCGCCCTGCCCTGGACCAAGTTGCGTCCGGGCATCCGCCTCAAACCGAACGGCCCGGCTTTCGCCACGCCTGCACAAGCCCGTTCCACCGCCATCGGATAATCCTATGCCCACGATCGACCGCATCGAAGCCTTTGCCGACGAACTCACCGCCATCCGGCGCGACCTGCATGCCCACCCGGAAATCGGCTTCGAGGAGGTCCGCACGTCCGGCATCGTCGCCGAGAAACTGACCCAATGGGGCGTCGAGGTTCATCGCGGCCTTGGCGGCACCGGCGTGGTCGGTGTGCTGAAGGGCAAGGGCAGCGGCGGCAGACGCATCGGCCTGCGCGCCGACATGGACGCGCTGCCGATGGAAGAAAACACCAACCTGAAATGGCGTTCGACCATTCCCGGCCGCTTCCACGGCTGCGGCCATGACGGCCACACCACCATCCTGCTCGGCACCGCGCGCTACCTCGCCGAGACCCGCAATTTCGACGGCACCGTGCACTTCATTTTTCAGCCGGCGGAGGAAGGCCTCGGCGGCGCGCGCGCCATGATCAAGGACGGCCTGTTCGAGAAATTTCCGTGCGACGAAATTTACGGGCTGCACAACGCGCCCGACCTCGATCACGGCGAGCTCGCGATCTTGCCGGGGCCGGCGATGGCCGGCGCCGATTTCTTCGACATTGCGATCTCAGGCTATGGCGCCCATGGCGCGATGCCCGAACGTTCCAAGGACCCCGTGGTGATCGCGATGACGCTGGCGCAGGCGCTGCAAACCATCGTCAGCCGCAATGTCTCGCCGAACGAGCCCGCCGTGCTCTCGATCACGCAGATTCACGCCGGCTCCGCCTATAACGTGATCCCTGGCGAGGCCAAGCTCGCCGGCACCGTGCGCGCCTTCTCCGACGACGTGCGGCGACTGATCCGCGAGCGGATGCGCAGCCT